>NZ_JBDKWD010000006.1:0-197105 GCF_039680845.1 Psychrobacter halotolerans
CAGACTCAATCTGTAATACTAAAGCAGCTCCTCTCCGACTGGGACGCATTATACGCAGGTTTGATGCTGGGTCAAGGAGTTATTTTACTCATTTGCAACATTGCTTTGAGTAGTTTTGAATTTTTTAGATATTTCAATAAGTTATATACTCAGCAGCTATAAATTTATTTGTATCATTGCAAGATACTGGAAATCCCTTCAACTAAACGGCTCTTATCTCCCTTCTATTCTTATCTCCCTTCTATATAGTAGGCTCTCTTTATGCTCGTTTTATTTATAGCCCTTTGTACCTTTTTTCGACTTAGTACTTGTTCGACTTATAACTTACCTATCTCTTTAAAGAACGCTTTATAAGCCGCGACTTTCTTATCTAGAGATAAAGGATAAGCGCGTGAGGTAGAAGGCAATCGATATAACGTTAAGTCGTTAACCGTATTATTTTGATGAGCGTCTAGGTTTTGCCATTGATAAGGATACGCCATACTTTGGTTGGTTTTGGGGTGTTTTGACTTAGCGGGCGGCGTCTCAAGCAAACTGAGCAGCACTTCTGTCGCTTTGCCACCAGTAGTAAATAAGGTTTTAACCTCTGGTACTTGCGGCAAAATATTGTCCAAATCAACGCGTGTTACCACGGTTAGGTTTTTGTCAGACGCGTTACCTGTCTCTCGGATAGCTTGCTTGACTGTGGGACAAGAAGCGATGCCACGCTCAAACATAAAGTCGCGAATACGCTTGGGATCAAAGCGTTTTTCATCCCCGACTCTAAAATAGTCGGCGTCGTCAAAAAACACGCGTCCATAAATGCGCCACATATCATTATAAAAGTTTGGGTAATGAAATTGCATTGCCCATTTGTCGGCAGTCGGTGGAAACGTCCCCATCATCATTACAGTGGCATTTGGGGGCAACACAGGGGCAAAGGGATGGGTTTCTATCTGTGAGGCTCGGTCTGCTACTTGCGGTTCGGATAATTTTATCTGCTTATCCGTTTGATTGAGATTGTTTTGGGTATTGGTTGGTTTTGTAGTCATGATATTCTTCATCAGAAAAGTGGTTTTTTTGTTATCATAGCAGGCCTAAACACTGCTTCACTTGTCATGGACTTCTATCGTCGGTTTAAACGGACCATAGACGTAAAACGCGCGCGCACCACTTTGATAGTGTTTATTGCTATTAAGAAGGTGGCATGATTACTTTCATTAACACTGAAAACGTTATAAAAGCGTCACACGTCTTTTATTTGTCTGTCTATAATGACAGTCACAAGCGTGCGTGCCTACTAAACACGGCCTAGTATTTAAACACGGTATAATTTTAATAGCATAGTGCCTTATGACTGGCATTAAGTGAAAGTGTGGTAAGTGTTTGTATCTTTTATACTAACGGCAAACGCAGTGACTGCGCATGCATCAGACCAAATCAAGAGAGTTCTTATGAGTGACCTAAATAGCGGTTTAAAAATTACGGTAATCGATCATCCACTAGTCCGTCATAAACTCAGCCTAATGCGCGAAAAAGACTGTAGTACTTACAAATTTCGGACGCTAACCAAAGAGCTTGCACGCTTGATGGCATATGAGGCGAGCCGTGATTTTGAAATCGAAACGTTCCCGATGCAAGGCTGGTGTGGTGAAATTACCGGTGAGCAAATCATTGGTAAAACCGCAACGATTGTACCTATTTTACGTGCGGGTATTGGCATGCTAGACGGGGTGCTCGACCTAATCCCTACTGCAAAAATCTCTGTTGTGGGTTTACAACGTGACGAAGAAACCTTGCAGCCAGTGCCTTTCTTTGAAAAGTTCGTGAGCCACATGGACAAACGTCCCGCGCTTATCATTGATCCTATGCTTGCCACGGGCGGCTCAATGGTTGCGACCATCGAGATGTTAAAGAAAAATGGCTGTACCAATATTAAAGCGTTGGTGTTGGTTGCTGCGCCTGAAGGCGTTCGTTTGGTTAATGAAGCGCATCCTGACGTGACTATTTATACTGCTGCATTAGACAGTCATTTGGATGAGCATGGCTATATCATTCCAGGTCTGGGTGATGCGGGTGATAAAATCTTTGGTAAGCAATTGGCCAATAAATAACGGTTCATCTCGCCACTGTTGATCGACGTTAATTAACACTGACTGATGCTGATTAACACTGATGGGCATAAAGTAAAAAACAATCCAACGACTTACGCAGCAAAAAGGGAACAAAGCATGACCGTTTTTATCTCTCAAGTTCAGATCGATGACGAGTCTGCGTTCCTCAGCGCCGTGTCACAAAGCCGTGACCTGTTCGAAGATTGGGTTGATCCACCCTGTACTCCAGAAGGGTTTGCCGCCCATTTAGCAAATTACTCAGCGGACAATAGCTTTAGCTATCTGGCCCGTAACGAGCAGAACGAGCTTATCGGTTGTATTAATATCAGTAACATCGTGCGCGGCGCTTTTCGATCAGCGTTTCTCGGGTATTATGCTTTTGCACCTCACAGCGGTAAGGGTCTGATGAAACAGGCTTTAAAGCTGGTGGTCTCCGAGGCATTCGGTCACCATCAATTGCATCGACTAGAAGCCAACATTCAGCCCGACAACCTCAACTCGGTCGCACTGGTCAAATCATTAGGCTTTAGACTCGAGGGGCACTCCTTCCGCTACCTCAAAATCGCTGGGCAATGGAGAGACCATGATCGTTATGCCATTACCGTTGAGGAGTGGTAGCGCGCCAGAGGTTTGTGACTTACCTTTGATTTATTCATACAGTAGGTTTGCCATGCTTTCTGAGCCTTTTTCTTACAGTTCCACAGTGTTAGAGCCATAGCGATTACGCTAAGATCATTGTCTTAGCATTGATGACAAAGCCCATAGCAATAAACATAAGGAGAGACAATGAACATATTAATTACAGGTGCCAGTGCCGGTTTTGGCAAAGCGTTGACTGAGCGATTGGTGGCCAAAGGTCATCGCGTGATTGGTTGTGCCAGACGTGTAGAAAAACTCAATGCGTTGGCTGATGCGCTGGGCGATGCATTTTTGCCCGTGGTCATGGATGTGAGTGACACCGCCTCTATTCCACAGATCATTGCCGACTTGCCCGATGGTTTTAACCAAATCGATGTGTTGGTCAACAATGCAGGGCTGGCACTGGGTACAGGACCTGCACATGAGGCCAGTCTTGATGATTGGATGCGCATGACTGATACCAATGTTAAAGGATTAATGGCGTTGACTCATGCCGTCTTGCCAGCCATGGTGGCGCGTGATAGCGGTTATATTATTAATATTGGCTCGGTGGCGGGCAATTGGCCGTATTACGGTGGCAATGTTTATGGGGCGACCAAAGCCTTTGTTAAGCAGTTTAGCTTAAATTTGCGCGCGGATCTGATTGGCACCCAAGTGCGCGTGACCAATCTTGAGCCGGGTGTGATTGCGGGTACGGAGTTTTCAAACGTGCGCTATCATGGCGATGATGACAAAGCAGCCAAAGTGTACGATGGTTTTAAAACTATGACGGGCGATGATATTGGCGATATTTTGTTATGGCTGATTGAATCACCTGCGCATGTCAACGTCAATCGTTTGGAAGTGATGCCAGTGGCGCAAACCTATAATGGTTTGACGGTTGCTAAGCGAGAGTCGTAGTCTATAATCAGTTAAAAATAAAAAAGGGGACGCAAACAAGCCTGCTGCTGGGCTGGTTGTTCTCGCTTGCTGTATCTTTGTAGATAGAGGTTTCGAACCATTCAGCCCAGCACCCTTTTAGTCTTTTTAAATCGAATCGGCTATATCATTCTAGCTCATCAACGTAATTCATAAGACCGAAGCAACGTAGCCTTGTCTATGTTGCTTTCTTCTAAACGTCCTATCTCTTGCTCATTGACCAAGCGCAAATCCTGAAAATCTAAAATCAATACTTCATTACGCAAGCGCTCACTAGTACGTTTGTTGTGACGTATTGGAAATCCTAATACTTTTTTGCCAGTGATTTTTATTTGATTGACAATCATTTTTGTATGATCGCTTGCCCCTTGTCCCGCCAGGTTTTGTGCATTGATTATCACGGTAGCAGGATTGACGGTGGTGGTTAACAACTTGGTCTGCCGCACGCTTTTTGGCAAATTGTCTGCGAAAAACAATGTCTGCTCTAGCGGCAAATACTGGGCGTGACGCGTCAGCTCTTGGCGAAACAACGCAGGCATTTCTTCATTAAAGCTGTCTTCTGTTTGCTGATAAAACGCCGTGAATTGTCGGTGAAGATAACGTCCAAATACCGTGCTGTTGATCCAGTCTTGATAAGTATCGTTGGCTAATAATTGCTTGGTAAACGACGCAGCATCTGGTGTGGTAGCATCTGTCAGCAGCGCCAGCAAAAACGTGTGTGGATTGGTAAATGTCTGCTGCTGCCACACTTGCGGATATAGGCTACTATCAAGTAGTGGCAACGTTGCTTTATTCATGTATTAACCTCTTTTGTCAGTAGCAAACAGATAACTTCAAACATCGTAGACATTTTTTCTGCCCGATAAATTTTATGCTATGGTTGTTTTAATGTATTCATTTTAATCGTGTTAATTTTGCTCGTATTAATATAGCAGTCTTTTATAATCCTGTGTTATTCAAGCTTATGTTATAAAACCAAAATAATTCTTAACTGACTGTGCCCCTCTATGAAAAAAAACAAATTTCCTCTAGCAACTCGTTATCAATTAAAAACCATCAATGTCACTTTGGCTGATGGCACATTATTACCTGTCTCTGTCATTGGTAGCGGTCAACCCGTCATGATGCTACATGCCTATGGGATGGATGCGCGGGAGTTTTTGCCATTTATATTACCGCTGACTGGTCAATATCAATTTTATTTACCGCACTTTAGAGGGTTTGGCGCCGCAAAAGCCATTGAGCTGACGCAGTTTGATTTTGTGGATCAGTATGCTGATGATATCGATAAGGTGATTAAGCAAATTTGCCTGATACGTCAGACTGAATCAATACCTGTCGCAGCAATATCAATGGGAGCGCTCGTTATGTGGTCTTACTTTGAGCGTTTTGGCGTATCTCGCGTTAGCCGCTATTTGAATATAGATCAAAGCCCTGTCATTCATAATCAAGCAGATTGGCAAGGCGGGTTGTTTGGGGCTCGGCAACAAGAGTTGTTTGAGGTTTTTCAAGAGATTATCGACCAGACATTACCGTATGCGCACGTTGAGCATTTTACGCACTTGCCCTTTGCTCTCAAACGTCAAGTAACGGATGTGGAACGCATGTTCTCTTTATTATCGGTAAACCGTGAGCATGCAAAGACGCTCGTGCAATTATCAACCCATCAAAGTGATCATAAGCTGGCGTTTTATAATCACGGTACTTGGCAGCATAAAATGCTTTGCCTACAAGCGTATTTGGCTATCCCTTATGACTTTCGAGACACTCTCACGCGTGTGACCATTCCGGTGGTCAGCCTGATTGGTGGACGCTCAGAACTGTATGATCCCAAGTGGCAGCAAAAAATCACGCAAATGCTACCCAATGCTTGCGACATCATATTGCCCCGCTCAGGTCATGCGGTACCGCTAGATGAGCCGCTTCAATTTTATAAGCGTCTAAAAGAATTTCTACAATACTCACTATGATTTTACACAACCACTTTATAATTGCCACTATAACTTTACAACCCGTCATAGCAATTGATTAAGACGAATTTTATACTAATAATCGATACTGCGACCTAGCCAGCATCACTTATCAGCAATAAAAATAAAATAAATTCAAAAGGATAAAATCATGCCTTATGTTACCGTTGCAACCCAAGACAATGAACCCGTCGATATCTACTATGAAGTCCAAGGAAGCGGCAAACCTGTGGTACTTATTCATGGCTGGCCACTCAGTGGACGCGCTTGGGAGAGACAGCTGCCTGCGCTGGTAGAAGCGGGCTATCAAGTCATCACCTATGACAGACGCGGTTTTGGCCAATCCTCTAAACCATGGGACGGCTATGACTACGATACATTGGCTCAAGATCTAAAAGCCTTGATGGACGAGCTTGATTTAAACGATGCCACCATCGTTGGCTTTTCTATGGGCGGCGGTGAAGTCGCACGCTATTTGGGTAAATACGGCTCACAGCGTGTGAGCAAAGCTGTCCTTGCATCTGCCGTTCCGCCTTATCTATATAAAGCCGATGACAATCCAGATGGTGGTCTTGAAGATTCAGACATTCAAGAGTTTTTGGATGGTGTGCGCGAGGATCGAATTGCATTCTTAAATGACTTTACTAAGAACTTCTTTACGCCAAAAGACGGTAAGCTCTTGGTTAGCAAACCTATGCGCTTATACAATCGTGATATCGCCGCATTTGCCTCGCCCAAAGCCACTTATGATTGTGTAAAATCCTTTGGCTATACTGATTTCCGCGAAGATTTAAAAACGTTTGATGTACCGACGTTAGTGATACACGGTGATTCCGATCAAGTCGTCCCCTTTGAAGCCAGTGGTCAGCGCTCTCATACGATGATTGCAAACAGCCAGCTCCACATCGTAGAAGGTGGCCCGCACGGTATCAATGTCACGCATAAAGACGAGTTCAACGATGTGTTGATTGCGTTTTTGGATAGCTAAATTTTTTTATAGCTAATTGCCATTTTTAAATATAAAAAAAGCGACTCAAAAAGTCGCTTTTTATTTGCTATATCGATTATTCATGAACAACTCGTCGTGAATTTACTCTAAAGCCGATATAGTGCTGCTGGAGTAAATTTTTTGTAGCCTCTGTCACGCTTGCGAACAGCAAGCTAGAAAATTTTACCCCAGCAGTACGTAACTACAAACCTGTCGTTTTTACACTGAACGGGTTACAAAACTAGTCAGCTAATCCCTTAATCAGCTCAAATCGTGGTACTTCTTGACCGTCAACCGTGACTGTTTCGGTAAACATACTCAAAGGGCGTACCCATACACCGTACTCGCCGTAGAGGCAACGATACACAACCAGCGACTCTTCGGTTTCTGAATGGGTTGCCGTGTGCAGCACTTGATATAAGCTGCCTTTATAGTGGCGGTAGATGCCTTGAGGTATAGTTTTTTGGTTTTGATGTGGCATAAGAGTCTTATTTGGTTTAATTGTGAATGTTAGTAAATTTTATTGAGCTTATTTGTCAGCTCAATTTTTACTTGTGGCCATTCAGATTTTAATAAACTATACATAACGGTGCTAGAAATAACGCCATCACGCCGAACTCGATTGCCGCGAATGACGCCATCTTTTTTTGCACCCAAACGCTCAATCGCTTTTTGTGAACAATGGTTATCAATGTCTGTGCGCCAGCCTACCGTTTGATATTCTAAGGTTTCAAATATATAGGTAAGCAGCATAAGCTTACAGGTCGTATTGACATGCGTTTGCCAATACGATTTGGCGTACCATGTATAGCCAATCTCTAAGCATTTTGTGAGCGGTAAAATATCATGAAAGCTTGTCGAACCGATCGCTTTACCAGTACGCTCATCAATGACGACAAAAGCTTGTCTGTCAGCCATTGAGTCAGCGGTATTGATATAATCGATGACCTGATTTGGCTCAGGTACAGACGTCACATGTATTTTCCATAGCTCACCATCTTGGCAAGCTTCGACTAAATCACTTGCATACGTTAAATTCAGTGGCTTAAGAATGATACCGTTACTTGATAATACGGGAATGTCTAGCATGTATCTGTCCTTAAACCATCGTTATTTCGAATACAATTTTGCCTAACTGGCTATATGAATCAACCCACCGTCACTTTTGCATAGGCCTTTTTACCAGCTTGGATGACGACCGTCTGACCTGAGGTTAAGCTAAAGCCAGCATTGACCTCTTCGCCGTCAACTTTTACCGCATTGCGTTTTAGCATATCTTTTGCCGCTGCACTGTTCTTGGCCAAACCAGCTTGGTTTAATATCTGCGTGATAAATAAGGCCTCTTGACCATCCTCAAGCATTAACGTCACTTCTGGCAAATCAACAGGCAGCTCGCCATCGGCAAGTACGTTGCCCGCTGATTTATGCGCATTGGCAGCGGCATCAGCATCGTGGAAACGTTCAATTAATTCTTCAGCCAAAATACGTTTGATTTCTTGCGGATTACGCCCGCCTTCCATCTCACTCATCAGTGCTTCGACTTCTTCCATTGGTTTGAAGCTCAAAAATTCAAAATAGCGACGAATTAAAGTATCTGGCATGGACAGGATTTTTTGGTACATGGTGCCTGGTGCATCGTAGATGGCGACATAGTTGCCCAATGATTTGGACATTTTATTGACGCCATCCAACCCTTCTAGGATTGGCACCGTGATACAAACTTGCGACTCTTGACCGTAGCGACCTTGCAAGGTGCGCCCCATCAATAAGTTAAAGGTTTGATCCGTACCGCCAAGCTCGACATCGGCTTTGAGCGCGATAGAATCATAGCCTTGCACCAAGGGGTAAAGAAACTCATGGATAGAAATCGGCGTTTGTGACGCGTAGCGTTTAGAGAAGTCATCACGCTCTAGCATACGCGAGACGGTTTGCTGGCTGGCAAGCTGAATCATATCCGCCGCCGTCATGTCGTTGAACCATTCGGAGTTAAAGACCACGCGGGTTTTTTCTTTATCCAAAATTTTAAAGACTTGCTCAGCATAAGTTGCGGCGTTGGCTTTGATTTGCTCATCGGTCAACGGCGGACGCGTGCTGTTCTTACCAGATGGATCGCCAATCTTGGCCGTGTAATCACCAATTAAAAAATAAATCTCATGACCCAAATCTTGAAAATGCTTGAGCTTATTGATCAAAACGGTATGACCCAAATGCAAATCAGGCGCCGTGGGATCAAAGCCTGCCTTAATACGCAAGGGACGGTTCAGTTTGAGCTTGGCGACTAAATCCTCTTCTGATAGGATTTCTTGCGTGCCGCGCTGAATCAAGGCTAGCTGCTCTTCTAGGGTGTAAGTTTGAGTGGTCATGAAGGTCTCTTTATTGTCTTTATCGAATGGTGAAAGTGCTTGGACTATTTAAAATATCGCAGCCGTCAAAAAATGTTAGAATTTGGCAGATATACTAGCGTTTTTTAAGGTAAATTGCCATGACCAACCCCGCATCGTTTGCTGATACCTCTCATCATATTCATACAGATTTAAGTTTGGACACTGGTGTCACGACTCATTCCGACCATCATTCAGATACGCCCTCACATAATAATGACGACTCACATAATAATGACGACTCACATAATAATGACGACTTAAATTATGCCACCTTAACCGAAGCGCTTGAGCAAACGGTGTTTGAAAATTTTGATGATGGTTTATATATCGGCATGATGTCAGGGACCAGCCTAGATGGTATGGATGCGGTTGTTTGCCAGTTTAGCGAAAATACGAGCGATGATAGCGAGACGCCGCAACCAATGCGATTACTGTCCACTTATAGCCAAGATTTTCCGCCACGACTGCGTGAGGTATTATTGGCGCTCTGCCAACCTAACGGCGTCAATCAATTGGTAGCAAAAGCGGATGAGCCAAATAGCGAGCTGGATTGGTTTGGCTGGGCAAGTCGTGAGTATGGCGAATTTGCCAGCGACGTGGTCAATACCTTATTGCAACAAGCCAATATAGACGCAGAAGCAGTGTTGGCGATTGGCTGTCATGGACAAACCGTGCGTCATCGTCCAAAAATGGGTTTTAGTTTGCAACTGGTTGATGCCAATATTATCGCTGAGCGTACTGGTGTCAGTGTCGTCAGTGACTTTCGCCGCCGCGATATGGCAGTCGGAGGCCAAGGTGCGCCTTTGGTTCCCGCCTTTCACCAAGCGCTTTTTGGCGCATCCGATAACACGTGCGTGTTATTAAATTTGGGCGGGATTGCTAATATAACCGTCTTGCCAGCCGTATCTGATCGCGCAATCAACGAAAAAGATAACGTTGTTGGCTATGACACAGGCCCTGCCAATCTGTTACTAGACGCATGGACAGCGCTGCATACCGATAAAGACTATGATGCGAGCGGTGCCTGGGCGCAGTCAGGTCAAGTCGTCGAGCTGCTACTTCAGCAACTGTTAGGACATCCATTTTTTGCTAAGCCATATCCTAAAAGCACGGGACGTGAAGACTTCAATCTAGAATGGCTACAAGATGAGCTGGAAAAGTTCGATCAAACGTCGGTTTATACTCGCTATTCATCGGCCGACGTGCAGGCCACTTTGACCGAGCTGACGGCGATCAGTGCCAGCACCCAAATCAAAAACTTCTTAAATGAGGAACACGGCGGCACTATTTATGTTTGCGGTGGTGGGGCGCTCAACGATTATCTGATTCAGCGTCTACAAGCGAACCTGCCTCATTGTAAAGTCGAGACCACCGCACGCTTAGGACTTGATCCAACGTGGGTAGAAGCCGTTGCTTTTGCGTGGTTATCAAGACAAACATTGATGGGAGAAGCGGGTAATTTACCCGCTGTGACGGGCGCCAGTAAAGGGGTGGTGCTGGGTCAAGTTTGTTTTGCCTAAGACAATAAAAAAGCTAGAGATAAGGTATTCTCTAGCTTTTTTAATTAGCTTATTCTTAAATTTAGTTGTTTAATCTTATACTTTTTAGAGTATACAGCATGGGTCAAATCTATTGACAATAAATCTTCTAAAAATGATGGTGTGATGCGTAAGTCATCGCATATTTTTTCAACGTACACCTTTTCTTTCTCGGCTAAATAAGTAAAGCAGCTATCGAGTAATTCAGGTTCCTCCAATTCTATAAATTTATCTTCAATCTCCTGTTTAGACTCACCTTTGTTTTTTAGAGATATGACTCCAGTACGATATTGACTCTCATTCAACAAAGAAAGCTGCTTTGCTCGATATAGAATCGCTGCTTTGCTCACCTTAAAATGCTTCTTAAACTCAGACATATTCTCCCAGTTAAATCTACTACCATTAAATATATTAGGAAAATATTTAATCATTATAGGTCTAGGGAGTAAAAATGCGCCCGCAAAATGATTAGCTTGGCTCTCTGTTTTTCTGCACCCAGTAACTATACCATCGTGAAATAGTAAATGTGCTAGCTCATGAGCTAAATCAAACCTTAAGCGACAAGCACTCTGCTTAGAAGAACTTCTAACTATAATAGGACGTTTGAGCGTAACTGATAACGCATCTATGTCTGAATTCTCACCATGCCGATCATAAGATATAACTACAATACCTAAATTTTCACATAAACGAGTCATATTGCTAATAGGACCAAGTCCCAAATCCCAGTTTTCTCTACAGTGTTCTGCTATTCTTTCTATATCAAGAGCGTTATCTATATTGAAATCGTCTAATCTAGGTAGTTCAAAAACAGGTAGAGTAACTTTCCCATCTAACTTATTTTCAATATTTGTCAATAATCTATCAATATACTCAGCCGTAGATATAAGTGCCTGCTTATCAATCTCCTTTGAACGTTGAAGTTTTCTAAAATGTACTTGGTCTTCTTGAACAGTGGATTTTTCTTGAGAAAAAAACTCAGTTCTAACCTTATATATTTCTGATATTTTTTCTAGCATTTCATGATCTGGACTACTTTGCTTTGTTTCAAACTTATGCAAATATTGTCTAGAAATTCCAAGTTGATCAGCTACATCCTGTAGAGACATTCTATAAAAATATCGAACTAGCTTTAGTTCGATATTATTTATTGAGTTAAACATAATCTTTCCTTACAAAAACCTATAAGGGAACGATGACTTATTCATTACTAGCATTATCAATATTAGAGTCAGTAGAAATAATATCTTGTCTGAGTACATCGCTTCCACTTTTCAAGAGTTTAGCCTTAGGCAAATCTTTCGACTTCTCATCAAAACTATCCGAATTCAAAGTAATCTTATTCTGAACATTGTCAGATGACCATTCTAGTATCAAGTTCCACGTTTCATCTACGATCTGCAATCTAACATATGGCATACCGTCAGTACTTGTTTCAATAAAAAAGAAACCGAACAATAGTTTTTTAACGAACTTTACTTCATCAAATAAATTATAATTATAAGAAGGTTTTTCAGAGATACCAAAAAGATTATAAATATCAGTATTACTCTTCTTTCTTCGATGTTCAGAAGGAGTATGGTTCAAAAACCTTAAATACAGTATCGAACCAGTAGGTTGTAAGATAGCTTTACCATTACAACTTAAATTTTCTACTAATTTACTATTATTAGCATAACCTTTTAATGCATTAAGAGATTTACGATAAAGACTAGAAAAGAAAGTATAGTTATCATCGTATTCTGTCGTTGTAGATAACTCATTTTGCTCATATACATCAAGCAATATATCTTTTATATCATCGCGAATTTCATCTGATATTAGATCACCCAACTTTAAATCTTTATTCATTCACCACCTCTAAAACGTTCCAATTTTGTATTATGTCAACTATTTTAAAGCTTATTACTAAATATGTAAACTAAATAGATTGCGGTTTTACAACTTTATTTTGTCGAACTCCCTAGTTGAATTTAAGTTTACACGCGTAAACTAATGTGTTTTATAATGGTTGTCAAAATATGGGGAAAACGCTATCAATAATATACCGTTATCACCTTATAAATTAGGAACACCTCATCCTCTTGGGACCTTAAGTATAGGATATATCGCATGAGCCAACATAGCAGTTCACCTACCTTGCAAGCTGCAAACCAAAATGCCGCTGCAACAGAGAAAAAAACGCGTCATAAGCCGCCACATTACGAGCGCTCTGATGATATGCGCGTCGTCGTCACAGGTATGGGAGCGATTACGCCGCTTGGTTTAGACGTTGATAGTTCATGGACAAGCCTACTTAATGGCGACAGCGGCATCTCGACTATTACCCATTTTGATGCAGAGAACTACCGCGCCCAAATTGCAGGGGTTGTCAAAGACTTTGATGCCAAACAATACATGAATGCCAAAGACGCACGCCGCTATGATGACTTTATCCATTATGGTATCGCAGCGTCTACCATGGCCTTAAAAAACGCCGGCTTTATCGATGAAGTAAGCGCGGCTGACAGCCCTGTGAAAGACGTTGATCAAGAGCGTTTTGGCATTATCTTGGGATCAGGTATTGGTGGTATTCAAACCATTGAAAACAGTCGCGATATGCTGCGCGAAAAAGGCGCGACCAAAGTATCGCCCTTTATCATTCCAGGCTCTATTGTCAATATGGCAGCCGGATTGGTTGCGATTAAACACAAATTGCAAGGCCCTAATCTGGCGACATCGACCGCTTGTACAACCGCCACCCATGCGATGGGTTTGGCTGCCCGTTTGATTGCGTACGGTGATGCCGATGTGATGCTGGCTGGTGGTAGTGAAAAAGGCTCAAGTCCATTAGGTATGGCAGGCTTTGGGGCTATGCATGCTCTATCAACTCGTAATGACGAGCCAACCAAAGCCTCGCGTCCGTTTGACAAAGACCGCGACGGGTTTGTGCTGGGTGATGGTGCGGGTATGGTGGTATTAGAAAGCCTTGCCCATGCCAAAGCGCGCGGCGCAACGATACTGGCAGAGCTGGTCGGCTTTGGTATGAGTGATGATGCGAGCCACATTACTGCACCGCCAGAAGATGGTAGCGGCGCGGCACGAGCGATGAAAAATGCGTTAAATGATGCGGGCATCGATCCTGCTGCGGTTGGTTATGTCAATGCCCATGGCACCAGCACGCCGGCAGGTGACGTGGCAGAATCTATCGCCATCGAAACCGTATTTGCACCCGTCAAAGACAGCATCTTAGTGAGCTCAACCAAATCGATGACAGGTCATTTATTGGGCGCAGCTGGTGGTATTGAAGCCATCTTTACGGTACTTGCCTTACAACATCAACAAGTACCGCCGACCATCAATCTGGACAACGTTGAAGACAACTGTAACCTCGATTATGTGGCTCATCAATCGCGTGAGGTTGATAACCTTCAATATGCGGTATCCAATAGCTTTGGCTTTGGCGGTACCAACGGTTCATTGATTTTTGCGCGCTGGCCCATCACTCATTAAGGCACTAGGTTGACTCATACCAATCATTATGACGTTGTACGTGTAAATTTGTACTGGTAACCTTAAGTTTATAATATTGTGCTTGTAACTTTATTGTCAGATTGGCTACGTTTGTCCTCTTGCAGCCCCTTATCGTACTTGCGTATGATAAGGGGTAATTTTTGGAACATTTATGGACGATACCATGTCAAGCTACTCCTTTTCCCAATATTTTTATCAGCGCTGGACGTGTGCGCCTGAACCTGTACGCGCAACCATTACGCAAGAGCTAGAAGACATCACCACTCTATTACAAACCGAAACGCCATTTGAGAGCTTCGTTTTTAACACGCATGATTTAGATGCCCATATCGATGAGCTGTACGAAAATCATGAAGCTGAGCAAGCGATTGCCAAAGCCATCAGTGATAAACAAGAAGAAGAGCAGGCAGCGATTGAGCAAAAACGTTTGGACGACGAACAAAAAGCCCAAGCCATAAAAGACGCTAAAGAAAAAGAAGAAGCCGACCGTCTTGAAACCGCAAAAACCGTGCAAGAAGAATCAGAAAAAAATGCACTGCCGAGCGCAAATACAGCCAGCCCTGCTGCGTCAGTAGCGGCTGCCGCAAATGAAGTGGATAAGATAAATACGGATAGTCATGATAGTGATGATAGTCAAGTTGCTGACATTGCTGACAGTAAGACCGCAAACTCCAACAGCCGTCATACCGATCATAAAACCATTAGCGAACATGCTCATACGATGAGTCAGTCTGACCCTAAAAACGCTGATGATAATAAATCAGACAATATAAAGGCGATTCATGGGAAAGCCAGTGCTGCGATTAGCTTGGCATTGAAAGATACAAAATTAAGCACCGAGCATCAATCATTAATTCACGAGTTAGAGCGGCAAATTGATGACTATCTGAGTGAGCAGATGATGCTGATCTCTGAAGACCTAAAGTCTTGGTTACGCGCGGAGGTGACTCAGCATTTGGGTGCGCAAGATAAAGCTGTCACTGATGAGCAGACGGCTGAAAACACGATCGAGAGTCAGGTGCATTAGTGGGTAGTACGTGTCAATGAATAGTACGCGTCTATTATAATGAGATGACAGAACCGCCTAAAAAAGCCGAACTTTTAAATATAGTTGATCCTAAATAAAAGGGTTACAAGAAATGATAGCGCAAGACTGGAACCCATTTTTCTTGCTTGCTGTGCCTTTTTTATATTGAATTGACTATAATTAAAAAACACATTAAAAAGCCCCGTCAAAGATTGGCGGGGCTTTTTTACGTTATTATTTACGCTATTAGCTATTATCAGTTTGATTAGATGGCTTGTGTACGCTCAGTTAACCACTCAAGTGCAGCGCCATCAACGCGATCCTTAAGCTCGGCAAACACTTGGCTATGATAGTCATTCAACCAATCCGTTTCTACTTGATCAAGCAGTGATGGTTCAATCAAACGCGTATCGATTGGGCAGTAGGTGATGGTTTCAAAGTGTAAGAAATCACCAAATTCTGTCTCAGTCGGATTGGCCACTGGCGTATTGATGACCAAGTTTTCAATACGAATGCCCCATTTGCCTTCACGATATAGACCTGGCTCATTACTTGAAATCATACCTACTTTCATCGCTCGCTCTTTTGGCGTAGTAGCACTATAAGCGATGACTTGCGGGCCTTCATGGACGTTTAAGAAATAACCAACGCCGTGACCGGTGCCATGACCATAGTCCATCTGCGCTTGCCACAATGACGCACGGCAAATCGCATCAATTAACGGAGAAGCAATACCGTCAGGGAAATGAGCGCGTGCCAAGGCAATGTGCGCTTTTAATACCGTGGTGAAATCGCGTTTATGCTCAGCGTTTACTTCGCCGATACCGACCACACGCGTAATGTCAGTGGTACCATTTTGGTATTGCGCGCCTGAGTCAATCAGCAGTAATCCACCCTCGCCTGCGTTTACGTCAAGGTAACTGAAGTTTTCTGGGGTCGCACGATAATGCGGCAGTGCGCCATTTTCATTAAAGCCTGCGATGGTTGGAAAACTTGGCGATACATAGTGTGGCTGCTGACTGCGTACTTCGATAAGCATACTGTCCACATCCAGCTCACTCAAACGCTCGCCTGCTGCAAGGCGCTGCTCAAATGTCGCAAAAAACTCGCACAATGCCGCTCCGTCTTGACGCATGGCTTCACGCACATGATCGATATCCGCGTCAGACTTAACCGATTTAAGTAACGTGCTCGGCGCCATTTGCTCAATAAAGCCCACATCATCTGCCATGTTTGACAAGGTTCCAACGGCCACCTTACTTGGGTCTAAGAGCAATAAATCATCTGGCGTTAAGGCACTCAAAGCGTCCTGTACAGCATCATAGTCTGCTAGCGTAATACCGCTGTCTGCAAGGCTTTTAGTAAGCTCATCATTGACTTTATTGTTGTCAACAAACAAGGTGGCGTTCTCATCGCTTATCAGCATGTGCGCCAAAAACACCGGATTGTAATCAACATCAGCGCCGCGTAGATTGGTGAGCCAAGCGATATCATCTAAGCTCGACAGCAAGTGATGGGTCGCGCCTGCCTCTGCCATACCGGCACGGACGGCGGCAAGTTTCGATGTCGCAGACTGCGCCACGAACGACTCGTCATGCGCATATAATTTTGCTGCTGGTAGCGCTGGACGGTCATTCCATACGTCTGCCAATACATCACGCTCGGTGATCAAGGTAATATCATTAGCGTCAAACGCATTTAAGAGGCGATCCTGCTCTGCGATAGACAACACATTGCCATCGACGGCCACACTATCGCCCTCGACCAAATGCTCAGCCAACCAATCAATGTGGTTTGGCTTACCAGGAGCAAGCTTTTCTAAGCTGATACCTGTCCCTTGCAATTGGTCAGCGGCGTGTACCCAATAACGGCTGTCCGTCCACAGACCTGCAAAATCAGCCGTAACGACCAGCGTTCCCACTGAACCGGTAAATCCTGACAACCACAGTCTCGCCTGCCAATACTCCGGCAAGTACTCCGACAGATGCGGATCGGCAGACGGCACAATAATTGCCGTTAAGTCTTGTGCCGCTATCGTTTGGCGTAGGCTATCAATGCGCTCATGGATGATTTGTTTATTCATAATAGATCTTCCTTATAGATTTTAGAAAAGCTGATTTTAGAAAAATGTCTAGGTATAGCGACTATGGATAGTCGTCTTATTTAATTGCACTTACTATTACTATAGTCAAAGAAAAATAGATTAGCGACGGTACTGCTGGGATAAATTTTGCGCCGCCTCTGTCAGCGTAGACACAGCAAGCAAGGAAAATTTATACCACCAGTATCTGACCTATCAATGTATCAATTTGACTTTTCGCTGACTATGTTATCGTAGCAGAACATAATTAGATGTTTGGGCAGACTATAGGCTTTCAATGGCCTAAAAAAAATATTGCACCGAGTAAAACAACAAAACGTGCTACCAGCTATGGTAACACGTCTCATCGTTTGTCATTGATTGATGTCGTAAACACACTGAATGACAGGGTAAAGCCTTAATCAATTAACTGACTTGATCGGCGCGCTCACTCTTTTTCAGCATATTATTGATGGGTTTTGCCAATACTAGTAGGATGATAGCCGTCACCACCAAAAATACCGTCATGGTCGTAAATAGCGTTGGTAACCCTTCGATTTTATCAGCAGACACATGGCCACCAAAGAAAGCGGCAACCAAGTTACCCATGGCGATAGAAGCAAAGAAGAGTCCCATCATCTGACCTTGCATCCCAGTTGGTGCAAGCTTGGTCATGGAAGATAAGCCAACAGGGCTTAGTGCCAATTCACCAAGCGTCAATAGTAATAAACTACCGACCAACCATAACGGTGATGCTAAGGCACCATCAGTCGTCAAAATACTTTTTGATGCAAAAATCATCAACGCAAAACCTGCCGCTGCAAGGAGCATACCCAAAGCAAACTTAGCCATACTGCTCGGCTCAAGTCCTCGGTTTGCAAGTTTGACCCAAACGATACTGACAATAGGAGCCAAAATTAAGATAAACAATGGGTTTAAAGACTGGAACCAAATACTTGGAATCTCAAAACCTAAAACATTCAGATCGGTGTAGCGATCAGCAAACAAGTTGAAAGACGTTGGTTGCTGCTCAAAACTTGACCAAAACAGCGTCGAACCAATGATTAAGATAAAGCAAATCAGTAGACGCAGTTTATCCGTCTTATCCAGTCGCGGTGAGATAAACATAATAGCAAAGTACAATATAACAACGGCTGCGATGATATAAGTCATATACTCAGCAACCATCTGCGGATTGAACGCGACCATACCTGTCGATACCAAAAGCACAAGGGCTACGAGTAAGGCGATAAACCCTCCAACCCAGCGGCCTATGTTTTTGTAAATACCATTGGCTTGTTCCCACTCAGCCTCGATACCTTTTGCTCGTGCATATCGATTTAAGTTCTTACGCGCCGCAAAACGGTATACCAACAACGACACAAGCATCCCTAGACCACCGACACCGAAGCCTACATGCCACATGCCTTTTTCTTTAAATACCCCAACGATAAGGGCTGCCAACAAGGCACCAATATTAATGCCCATATAAAACAAGGTAAAACCACCGTCACGGCGACCATCCCCTTTCGGATATAAGGCACCAACCATGACCGAGATACAAGTTTTAAATAACCCTGAACCCAACACAATACATATCAAACCGACAAAAAATAACGTCATACCAAATACTGCGGACAGCGCAATACATAAATGACCAAGCGCAATGATGATACTACCCCACCATAACGCACGTTCTTGCCCAAGCCAATTATCTGCCAGCCAACCGCCCGGTACGGCCGCCAAATACAATGAACCTGCAAAAATACCATAAATAGCAGAAGCGGTTACTTCATCGAAGCCAAAACCACCGCTACCAACGGTCGCTACCATGAACAATACCAATAGCGGACGGATACTGTAGTAAGAAAAGCGCTCCCACATCTCGGTAAAGAATAGTGAACGTAAAGGCTTTGGATGACCCATAAAGCCATTATCCAAAGCTTCTAGCTCAGCAGCTCCCGCTTCTGATTTTGATTCTATGCCCATAACTTTATTCCTTTAAAGAACCCTTTATTAACGACCAAACCTATAAAAATACTAATAGACGGTCATATAAGCGCGTTATTGTTTCACTTGGTTATATTCAAGTAAAGAAAAAGTTAGTGAAAGATTACACAAATACTTATAAAAAAACCCACACTTAAGGCATAAGTGCGGGTTTTTTTATAAGTATTTGGAATGACTAGAGTGTACTACAAGCGTTTGGTAAGTAGGTTTTATCTAAGCCTAATGAGCATTGCAACCCTTTAGAAATCAAAGGTTGCAATTACTTTATACAGAAGCAGTATGGCTCACACTTACTGTGCAGCCGCTGCTTCATCAGTCGTATTGCCTGCATCCAAATCACCATCGGCTTGCTCAGCGGTCAAATCTGCATCACCCACTGCGGCTTGGTTTACAGTACCAGAAGCCGTGGCCGTACCAGATTCAGCTGCAACCACGGCACCATCAGTACCTGCGGTTGGCGTTGGTGTCACGGTAGCGTCTGCTGGAGTCGCACTTGCTTCGGTATCTGCTGCTTCTACAGGTGCGGTTGCAGCATCGGCTGGCGCTGCATCGTCCTCAGCTGCAATCGCTTCTGCTTCATCAGCAGCGGCTGATTCGGCGGTCGTCTCAGCCGTAATATGCTCGCCTGCTGGACGCAAAAGTCCAGAAATACCAATAAGTAAGACAATGCCCAAAAACAAGGCAATGCCGACTAGAGCATATAACAGCTCTTTTTTTGGATTGTTCTTGACGATATCTTCTGACATACCTTATCCACCTTGCAAAAAATATTTGAAATATTGACCTATTATATCGCAATTTATATGGTTTTGTTAAAACCCTTAAGTATTTAAAGGATTTATTAGCAACAATTTTTTTGCGCGCTTATCGCACACCATTTTACGACTTGGTTGTCTGTGTGACCGCACGTACTTGCTTTGCTTTACGCTTACCCAAATAGCTTAGTATAAGCAGAAGCGTCATGATAAACAAAATAGGATACTGACCAAAGCGCATAAATGGCGTATTACCCACCCTTGCCTGCACCTCGCCGCGCAATACCGTACGCTCAAACTGCGGCGCCCGTTCGACAATGTGACCTTTATGATCAATGATTGCTGTCACCCCTGTATTGGTGGCTCGCATAAACCAGCGACCGTTTTCAAGCGCGCGCATCTGTACCATTTGTAGATGCTGTAATGGTCCCGCTGATGTACCGAACCAAGCATCGTTTGAGATGGTCAATAAAAAGTCAGTCCCGATTGCATTTTTGCGGGTAGTCTCTGGATAAGCAACTTCATAACAAATGGCCGCCCCCAAATTATGACCACGAACGCGCAGCGGTGCTTGCTTATCACTACCACGACTGTAGCTCATAATCTCTTGGCTGCCCGCTAAGTTTGGCAGAATATCGAGTATCCCTTCAAAGGGTATGTACTCGCCGAATGGCACCAAACGCTGCTTTTTATAAAGCCCTTCTCCCTCTGCGCCCAAGGCAATCACACTGTTATAAAAGGGCGGATATTTATCGACACTGGCATCAAACGCCGTTTCATCCTTATAAGGAATGCCTGTTACCCAAGTGGTGTTCGTCTCTTTGGCCATTTTGACCATTTCACTAATAAAGCCCACGGCTTCTGTCTGAAACATCGGAATCGATGACTCCGGCCAAAGAACCAAATCACGATCCCACTCAGTACTGGTTAAGTTGGCATAGATTTTTAAGGTTTCTATTTGATACTCAGTGAGCCATTTTAAGTCTTGAGGAATATTGCCTTGGATTAAAGATACGGACAGATCAGGTGTGCCTTTTGGTTTGGTCCACTGTGGATTGATCAACCATAAGGCGGTACTAAGCGCCAGCAACGCCAATGATGGAATCATATAGCCAGCGCGGCGACGGAATAGCTCAACCACACTGGCGGCAATCAGCACGGCAACAAAAGAGACGGCAAAGACACCAGCAACCGGCGCCAATGAGGACAGCCAATACTGCTCAGTAAAGGCATAACCCACGAACAACCAAGGAAAACCGGTAAATAACCACGTTTTCAGCCACTCTTGCAAAATCCAAAGCGCGGCAAAGGATAGCGGCTGTTTACCAACCACGCGATTGAACACCAGCGCCAAAAAGCCATGGAACAAACCCATGCCCAAACCCATCAGCGCAATCATGATAAGCGCCAGCCAGACAGGCGTATTGCCATAGACGTGAATAGAGGTATATAGCCAAAACGCGCCCACACACCAAAGACCCGTTCCATAGGCCTGACCGATAAGAAAAGCACGCTTGCCACTCATATCAGCAATCAATAAGGCATATAAGATAGCAGGTGACACCAATGCCAGCGGCCAAATACCATAAGGAGCGAGCGCAAAGGTAAAAGCGCCCCCCGCCAACCAAGCAATCAGTACCGTCAGCGCCATTGGCAAGCCTTTTGGCTTCTCGGGGTTGAGACGTTTTTGCAAATCAACAGTAGACAGACGCATAGCAGTTATCCAAAACCTTATTTTCCAAAATGTTGCCGCTTTGATCTTCAGACAAAATCCAAGCCAAAGGTGAGCGTATCAAGTGTTGTACCGTATTTATAAATGGCTATATCCCCCAAATACCGTATCTACCCATCAAACCCGCCCATGATACCAGTCTCAGGGGACAAATGGGTAAAATTGCGTAGCAAAAACCCTATCCTAAAAAGGAAAAAACACGATCGCAATCGTGTTTTTGAGTATGCCATTTCTTCTTTTAACCACTACCGTTGAGCCACTATAAAATAAATACAGCGCTACTGAGATAAATGTTGCGCCGCCCCTGTCTACGAAGGCACAGCAAGCAAGCAAAATTCGTTTCAATAGCGCGTGATAATAGGAGACCCTTTTTTCTTTAGGACTGGCTATATCGACGTATTAATGTATTAATGTATCAGTGGCTGCCAATCAATATTTGTTGGTCTGGATTCAACTTGGTCAACTCTAGGTTTTGGATGAAGCGTCCTTCAACATCGGTAATGGTAATTTTCCAATCGTCGATCACCACACTCTCACCCTCTAAGTCGCCAACATAGCCGAGCGCCTGCATAATCAAACCGCCCATGGTATCGACATCGGTATCATCAAAGCGGCTACCCAGCTCATCATTACAGTCTTCAATCATCGTTGAGGCCTGAACGCGCCAAGTATCTGGCTTTTCGGGATCAGCAATAATATTGTTGATATCGCTGTCTTCATCGAAGTCGTCGTGCTCATCGACAATGTCACCGACGATCTCTTCAAGCAAGTCTTCCATGGTCACCACGCCACCAAAGTTACCAAACTCATCGACCACAATGGCCATGTGGACTTGGGTGCGCTGCAATGAGCGTAACAAGGTATCAGAGCGTGCCGTCTCACTAATATATAGTGGCTGACGTACCAAATCTCTTAGGCGTTGGCTATCGATCTTTTCGTCTTGGTTACGCACCATATGAACAAGAATGGGAATCAAGTCTTTTGCCAATAAGATACCAATAACGGCATCATCATCTTGACTGTCAAAGACAGGATAGCGCGAGTGAGTGGTCTCAAGAATGATATTCATCACTTCATCAAGGCTGGTACTTTCGTGCAAACCAATCACTTGTGGACGCGGCGTCATGATTTCGCGCACTTGTGTCGCTGGTAAATCAAGCACGCCTTCTAACATATCGACAGTATCGGGTTCTAGGAATTGGCGCGAGTCTTGTACCAAGCGAATCAGTTCATCACGGGTTTCAGGGGCGGTCGATAGCCAGCGTTTTAAGCCGCGCATCGACCAACTACTCGGGCTGGGAGTGTCGTCAGACATGGTGTTGTGATTTAACCTCTTTTAGTTAATGACAATTTTTAATAAAGGACAATAGTCAATAATAATGCAAATAGTAAATAAATAACAGACAAGGTGTAAATGGGGACAAAACTGGCAAATAAAACAGGAATGTTAATGTTAAATAACAACAGACCTGTATAAATCAGCTTCACTTTATCGCAAGGCTGACGGACATTCAACGACAAATTCACCCAAATTGTATTGTCACTGTGTTATAAATTTTGCTATGGTCAAGAGATCCCTTTATCAAGACACGCCTTATGTCGCTACGCTCTTTTTTTTCTCGCCTGCGCTCAAACAAACCCAATAGACATCTGGCAGATGCTGATCTAGTATCAGACAATGCTGTAGATACTACTATAAATACTAATATAGAGAGTCGCCGCGTAGAAAATAAGGCCTTTAACGACGAGCAACAATCATCCAAATGGTCACAATGGCGACGTTATATTGTGCAGTTTTTGATCGCTCTTGTCCTTATGCTGTCTGCCGTCTGGTTGCTACTGGCTATTTGGTATCAGTTTGGGGTTACAAGCGCAATCACTTGGATGGCGACCATCCTGATTGTGGGCTTACTGACGGCATTGTTTACTGCCCCTTATCAGCCGCAACTTTTCAACAAATGGCTTAAAAAACAAGCGTCGCATACGCCTGCTTCCTCGTTTTCTGCTGCTTCCATGCATTCTCATCGTAAATCTAATCAGTCCACGCGTTTTGGCTGGCTGCTTGGTCTGTACGCTATGATTTGGCTTATAGGCGTTGCTTGGTTTTTTTCTATTGAACCCAAGCAAAATCGTCACTGGATGGCGGAGGTTGATCGGCAAGTTACTTATGAGCGCGATGCGAGCAATCCTAACCTTATTACCTTTACCAACGTGCGCAATTTTGATTGGCATACCGATACTGATGTTGATACTGAGGCGACCGAGCGCTGGGAGACCCGCACGATCGATTTATCCAAATTATCTGGTGTCGATGTCACCAATTCTTATTGGATGGGGCCACTGATTGCTCATACCTTGATCAGTTTTCGTTTTGAGGATGATAGGCCACTGGCGTTCTCGTTTGAGATTCGTAAAGAAGAAGGTGAGTCATTTTCGGCACTGGCGGGATTTTTTCGACGCTATGAGCTGAGTCTGATTGCCGCAGAAGAGCGCGATATTATCTACACTCGTAGCAACGTGCGCGGTGAGCAGGTTTATTTGTTTCCTGTGAGTCATCTGCAACAGCATGAGATTCAATCGTTGTTTGAGTCTTATTTGCGCGCAGCCGATGATTTGAATGCCGCGCCCGCTTGGTACAACACGTTGACCAGTAACTGCACCAATATCATTTTTTATATGGCGCGTATCGTCAGCGGTGATCGCTTGCCGTGGGATTACCGAATTTGGGTGTCAGGCTGGCTACCCAATTATCTGTACGATGTCGGTATGCTCGATGCCAATCCAAACAAAGATGCTCAGCCTTGGTCAATGGATACGTGGTATGAGCGCACGCACATCAATCCCAAAGTGCTTGGGTTTGATAATAAAACCAATTTAGACACTAGTCATAATAGCCGTGATTTTTCTGAGCAGATTCGGCAAGACATTCCCATGCCGCCCCTTGCCAATTCAAAGGCTGACGCTGAAGCCAAGGCCAAATCAGTCGCCGAAACCACGCATTAGCTTTAGTCAAAGATAAGCGCTAACGCAGGCTAAGGCTGCACCCACTGCACCACGCGCGTTTCCATCTCTTCATCGCTCATGCCAATCTCGCTCACGCAGCGCCCAGCCACACCGACGTTGGCAGCGCGCATTTGCCGCTGCGTTGCGACAGCATCTTCCGTCAAAAGCAGGTGCCAACTTGGTAGCCCTTGACCTTTATACAAGCGCTTATAAGCACAGTGCGATGGCAGCCACATCATGTTGGGTAGATTGTCCATCGTCAGCTGAATACAGTCTGGCACATGCTCTTGACGCGTCGCATAGTGACGGCAATAGCCTGTCGCACAGTCCATTAACTGGCAAGTGACATCGGTGTATTCGACCAGCTCTTCGTCATCATCATTGTCAATGTATTTAATCAAGCAGCAACTGCCGCAGCCATCGCATAGGGCTTCCCATTCGCTATGGTTTAATTCTGATAATGTAAAGCGTGACCAAAACTGCGGACGCAGTGACTCCGCCGCATGGTCTTCAGTGAATGAAGTCGTCGAGGATTCTGGCGGTCTGCTTGACGAAGCACTGAGACCAGCATCCAGATTGGCATTATTTTGGTGTAATAAATTGATAGTCATAAAGTGGCAGTAGCATTTTGATAAAGAGCGTTACAGTATTATAGCTGTTTTTGTTTGGTATGGGCGTTAAGGTAGCAAAGGTAAGAAAAACGAACCGCAATAATTATAGATAATTAACTATAGATAATTAAAACTCATAACATAAAAAAGGACAATCCTATGTCAGTCAAAACTTTTGAATTAATCAGCACAACAGAAAACAATATTGAGCTTATCAGCTATGTGGCACTACCAGAAAATGCCTCAGACACCAATCCAGTTGCGGGTATTTTAGTCGCGCCAGAATGGTGGGGTGTGGTCGATCATCCAAAATCTGTGGTTGAGCGTTTGGCCGAAGCTGGCTATGCAGCCGTTGCGATGGATGTGTATGGTGAAGGCAAACTCACCACCGATGCATCAATGGCCAATATGTGGATGGAGCAAGTGCTGGCAGATCAAGACATGCTGATGGCGCGTTGCCGTCTGATTCTCAATGATTTCAGCGATCAATTGGCGGTCGATGGCGACAAGCTAGCAGCGATTGGCTTTTGCTTCGGCGGTAAAGTCGTCCTTGATATGGCACGCGAAGGCATGCCATTAAAAGCAGTCGCAACTTTCCATGGTAACCCAACGCCAAAACAACCTGCTGACAAAAACTTTACCGCCAAAGTATTGGTCGCGCATGGTCGTGATGATTCAATGGTATCAATGGATGCGATCGACGGTCTCAAAGAAGAGCTCGATGCGGCCGACGTCGACTATACTATTGACGTGTATGACAATGCCAAGCATGGCTTTACCAACCCACATGCAGACGAGCGGGCTGCTGAAAACAATGCTGATCTTGGCTATAACGAAGCCGCTGCCAAGCAAAGCTGGGAAAATATGCTCGAGTTTATGAAAACCAACTTGGCATAAACGCCTATGACTAAAGCTTGTGTTAGATGAGCACAAAAAACGGCTCAATAGACTGCAAGCAAAGCAAGAAGTGACTAATAAATAACTATGAGGCCAGCTTAAACACAAAGCTGGCCTTTTTTATGGCTACTGATACAGAAACTGCAAAAAATTCATTGCAGTCGCTTTGACTCGCTTTTAAAGTGAATCCACTATAGTGACATAGCCAGTCTTGTACTTCTGAAAGAATACCGTCATTATTATTTTATCCTGAGCCAGATTGAGTGACGATAATGTTGTACCTATTAATAAGTCAGTTGGGCTGGCTGGCTTTTATCGCTTTGTTAATCGTGGTTGTCGCGTTATACAGTCGGATAAGTCAGCAAATCAAACAGCTACGCCGCGATGTGGTCAAGCTGCAAACAGCGCTCGAGCAGCAAAAAGACACTGATGCTATTCGAGAAAGTAAGACTGAGGATAGGATTTTTAATCCAGATCATATTCCTGTGGATACGCCTAATACGTCACCAGCTTTGTCCTCAGTGTGGCCACCCTCATTACCAACGTCTTCGACAACCAATCAAACCTCTAGCGCTGAAGTATTAAACAATCATTCTTCAATTACTGAGCAATCTCCAGCAAAAGCCACCCCGCAACCGAGCCTACCACAAAAAATCCCCGTCACGCCTATAGAGCCTGATGAGCGCTCTTTACCGATGGTAACCTCGTTGATTCACTCTATCAAAAACTGGTTTTTCGGTGGCAATCTGGTCGTACGCGTTGGCGTCTTGGTGTTGCTGGTGGGCGTGGTGCTATTGCTACGTCTATTGAGCGAATATATAGAGGTTTCAATTGCAGTGAAGCTCATGGCAATCGGTATCACGGGGCTTGGGCTGGCAGGACTGGGATACAAGCTGACGGCAAAACGCTTTTCCTATGGCATTACTTTACAAGGTACGGGCTTAGCAATTGCGTATTTGAGCACTTTTTTCGCTTATAGTGTGTATCAGATTATCCCAAGTATACCGAGCTTTATCGGACTCGGTATATTGTCCGCTATTACTATTGTCTTGGCCGTGCGGCAAAACGCCTTTCCGCTCGCTTTATTGGCATTGTCCGGTGGTTTTTTTGCGCCTATTTTAACCAGTGCAGATACGAGCAGTTTGACGGTGTTATTCAGCTATTATCTTTTGTTAAATGTCACCATTGCGGTGATTGCTCATTACCGTCCTTGGAAAATATTAAACCTATTCGGGGTGGCCGTGACCTTTGGACTGGCCTACTACTGGGGCATGAGCGAGAATTTAAGCGTACTGATTGACTCGCAGCGCTGGTCGTTGGTATTGCTGGTTGTCTTACACTGGCTACTATATCTCTTTGTTGTCATTCGCTACGCCCAGCAAATTATCAGCTATAACACGTCCAATGAAGCTGCCTCTAGCCCCTTTAGCGCTGATCGGTCTCTTAATAATGAGGCCAAAACAGAGGCGACAAATATTTTCGCCATCGAGCAGACGGCTTATCTGTTTCCTATCGATACAGGCTTATTGTTTTCAGTACCGCTGCTGGCGTTTGGACTACTTGCCGCATTACTCGATGATATTTCCAATGCCTTATCGATTACCAGTGCAATTTTGGCTATTGTGTATCTTGGATTGGGCTGGATATTTGTTAAGCGCAGTCAGCGTTATGCTCTTATCACTGAAGGCATGTTGGCACTTGGGTTTGGGTTTTTGGCGTTGGTCGTACCCTTGGTATTCGATGCAGAATGGATTGCCTTTGGTTGGTCGATACAAGGGCTTGCCCTGGTTTGGTTTGGCAGGCGCTCACTACGCGCGTGGTCAGTGCTGTTTGGTGTGTTATTACAAATTCTAAGTATCGGTATGTTACTAGAGACGACCGCATTCTCTGGCGACAGTACTCCTATATTGGCCTTAAGTATTTCCGCCATCAGCTACCTTGCCACGGTCTTTATCTTACGTGCCAACAACTCACCCACGATATTCGCCGTTAAAAACGATAACACAGAACATGCTGTAGCAGATGCCCCGCCATTCGATGCCACGTCAAACACTATGTCAGCTACCGTATCGACCTACGCCGACTCGCTAGGGATGAGCACTGATGCCGCCCGCCAGTGGCTGGGTTCCATCGATAGTCAGAGTCAGGTCTTTAACCTTGTGTGGCGCAGTCCTAGATTGGTCATGTTTTTGACTCTGACAGCGGTTGTCTGGATGCTACAGGTACTGATGATAGATTTGAATCATTGGTTTGATATTTGGCAATCAACGACGATGCTCATTGCATTGGCAACGCTCATGAGCCTAGGGGGTTATTGGCTGATCAATCGCTATTATCCGTGGACGGAGATCAGGCAGCTTAGCTACTGGGTGTCATTATTATTTTATGCCCTATTGGTACTACAATTGCCGCAGCATTTTGAGCAAAATTTGACATGGACAACCGCAGAGTGGCTGGTATTTGCAAGCTTAATCGTTGGCTGGTTGAGTGTCGGCCAGCTTTGGTTAAAGACGTGGCATACCGATGCCAATACTGATATTAAAACGCCGCGCTACGCGAACACCATTTGGCTAGGCACAGGTCTTTTACTGATGGCTGCCGCCGCGCATTATGGGCTTCCAGATTCTGAAGGCGTGATGGCAATCTTGATTCCAACTTGTTTGGTCGTATCAGGATTGTGGCTGAGTTACCGTTTCCGCGATCGTGCGCAAGGGTCGCCAGTACAAAACAAATTAACTCGTTTATTTCCTTGGTTTGATGGGCAACTTGCCTTATTCAACTGCGCGGTGGTTTTCACCCCTCTTGCGCTATTTTGGGTCATTATCACCAACTGGTCTTATACTGGCGTGATTTGGGGACTGTCCTACTTCCCAGTGCTCAATCTATATGATGTCACATCATCGCTGGTGCTATTAACGGGTTTTAGTTTGTATTACCTGCACCAGCGTCATTACGGTGAATATTCAGACACCTCAAATACGACTGTCAAACACAGGCAAATATTTACCAAAGAAAATGTCCTGATTGCCTTAGGCTTAATCAGTTTTTGGCTAATCTCTAGTATATTGATCCGAACGCTACATGCCTTTATTGGTACGCCGCTTTGGGACGGTGCTCAGGGCGGCGCTTGGCAGAGTGAGCAAGTGCAGACAGGTTTGACGATCTTATGGACGCTCTTAGCCTTAGTCGCCACCATTATTGCCAGTCGCTACTGGCAGCGCGCGCTTTGGTTTATGGGAATTGGGCTACTCGGCATCGTCGTGCTTAAACTGGTCTTGGTTGATCTGTCACAGACCGAAGCCATTTGGCGAGTCATCTCCTTCCTTGGCGCAGGCAGCTTGATATTGTTAATCGGATATCTTGCGCCACTGCCGCCAGCGATTGAAGAGAGCATTGATGAGTCTAAAGAGTAGCTGCCTGTACAGCAAAGCGAAATTGTGCCGTGAGCAAGGTGGTTCTGTAGTAAACTGGCACTATTGACTAAAGATATGTTTAAAATCAAAGCATCGTCCTCTTTAGCGCAACACTTTATGAAAAAAAAGGTTATAAAAGCAGATGGATAAGAGAGCAAGTATTCAGTGGTTCCCTGGGCACATGAACAAAGCCCGCAACGAAATCAAAGAAATCATGCCACAAATGGATGTGGTCATTGAAGTGATTGACGCGCGCATTCCTCACAGCAGTGAAAACCCCATGGTCGCGGCATTACGCGGCGAAAAACCCGTGATCAAAATCTTGAACAAGGCCGACCTTGCTGATCCTGAATTGACCCAAGCATGGATGGATCACCTTGAACAGCAAAATGGTGTCAAAGCGATCGCGTGCGATACCGAGAAAGCCAATGATGTCAAACGCATCATCGCCATCTGTAAACAACTCGTACCTAATAAAGTGGGCACAGGCCGTCAAATCAAAGCCATGATCATGGGCATTCCAAACGTGGGTAAATCTACCTTGATTAACACCTTGGCGGGGCGTGCTGTGGCAAAAACGGGCGATGAGCCAGCCGTGACCAAGTCGCAGCAGCTGATTAAGCTTGACGATGACATCATGCTCTATGACACGCCCGGTATGCTATGGCCAAAGGTTGAAAACGAAAACTCTGGCTATCGTCTAGCCGCAACGGGCGGTATCCGTGACACCGCGTTTGACTTCGCTGATGTCGCCAGCTACACCGCTGAGTATTTAATGCACGCCTATCCTGAGCTGCTAAAATCTCGCTATAAAATTGACGAATTGCCCAAAACCGATTGGGAGTTTTTTGAAGTGGCTGGTCGTAATCGCGGCTGCGTACGTTCAGGCAATCAAGTCGATACGTATCGCATGTCTGAGATTCTGATCAATGAGCTACGTAGCGCGAAGATTGGGCGTATCACGCTTGAAACCCCAGCTATGATCGAAGCGGAAGAAATCGTCGTCGCTGAACAACGCCTTGCAGCAGAAGAGAAGCGCAAAGCGAAAGAGGAAGAAAAACGTCTACGTAAAAAGCGGACGCGGCAGAATCGGAAGTAAATGATACTATTCATATAACAAATGTAGACCATGATGAACACGCCCATACCTTCAGCAAAAACCATTCAGATCTACCTGCCCACGGGTAACCCTCGTGGACTGCGTGTCGCTGAGATGACTACTCGTACAGTGCGTCTGATTGAAGTGCCGCGCATTCATATTGCGGATTTTTTAAATATGCCTGATGCCAAGCAAGTGGGCTTATATTTTTTAATCGGTGATACCGATAGCACAGACAAACCACTACTCTATATTGGGCAAACAGGCGATTTAACACAGCGCCTAAAAAGCCACAATAATGGTAAAGATTTTTGGACAAGGGTGTTTATCATGCTCTCTACCAACAACACCATTACCCAGACGCATGCGCTGTATATGGAGCATAAAGCCATTCAGATTGCCACAGACGTTGGGCGTTACGATTTGCAAAATGGTAATAATGGCAGCAAGCCGCACACGCCAGTACCGCTGCAAGCAGACTGCGAAGAATTGTTTCATACATTAGATATTTTACTGTCTACCCTCGGGCAGCCAGTTTTTGAGTCGATTGGTATTCATACAGCAATCGATCATGCAGTTGAAGTAGCACCACAGAACACACAACAGCTCGTTCCAACAAAAACCGTATCAGCGTTGGTAGCTACTGACAATCAGCCAATGCTGTTCTATTGCAAAGCCAAAGACTGTGATGCTCAAGGTTACTATGACGATGATGGCTTTGTAATTTTAGCAGGCTCATTGATAAGGAAAAGAGTTGCTCCATCCATAGGTTCTTGGGCAATTAATAGGAGAGATGAGTTACTCACTTCCAAAAAGTTAGTTGAATATAATGATGAATCATATGTGTTAGCAGAAAATTTATTATGCAATACACCAAGTGGCGCTTGCGACTTTGTTCTAGGATCTTCAAATAATGGTTGGAGAACTTGGAAAAACGAAACAGGTCAAACTTTAGATAGTGTTTATCGCTAACCCCTCTTCTCTCCGTAACGTTTACTGCCTTTATTTAAAAGTTTCAAGCCTTATATACTCATAAGCAATGTTAGTTGCTTAATTTTTCGATTACAGCCTTCTTACTGACTTCATATATCCCTGTCAAATTTACAAGGAATGCTTTTGCCTACTCACTTTTCTCAGCCCTCTTCTTCCCTCAACGCCTTCGCCCCGCGCCTTCTCGATTGGTTTGCCGAAAACGGTCGCCATGATTTGCCGTGGCAACAGCATCAGACCGATACACCAAATCCTTATATCGTTTGGCTATCAGAAGTCATGCTCCAGCAAACGCAAGTGACGACCGTGCTACCTTACTTTGCACGGTTTATGGACACGTTTCCAACCGTGCAAGACTTGGCTGCTGCCGACTGGGATCTGGTCGCTGAGCATTGGGCAGGACTTGGCTACTATGCGCGTGCGCGCAATTTGCATAAAGGCGCAAAGCAATTGGTTGCGGTCATCGATGAGACGGGCAATTTTCCACAGACGCTAGCTGGTTGGGAGGCGATATCGGGCGTGGGGCCATCGACCGCGGGCGCGATTATGGCGATGGGGTTGCATCATTATGGCGTGATCTGCGATGGCAATGTCAAACGCGTACTGACGCGCTGGGCGGCAATCGATGGGGACATTACCAAGTCTGCCACGACCAAAGAATTATGGGCGCTCGCTGAGCGTTTAACCCCGAGAGAGAACTCAGGATTGTTCGCGCAAGCGATGATGGATATGGGCGCAACCTTGTGTACACGCAGCAAACCTGCTTGCCTATTATGTCCATTAAAAGACGATTGCTTGGCACATGCCGAGGGACGCGAAACCGATTATCCTGTCAAAGCGAAGAAACAGCCCAAGCCGAGTAAATTTAGCAATGCATTACTGATAGAAAATACAGACGGTGAAATATTGTGGATACAACGCCCTGACAATGGCATTTGGGGCGGGCTTTGGAATTTGCCCCTCCAGTTTGTAGAAAAAGTGACGGGCAAAGTGACGGGTAAAAGCCAAAATACAGCTAATAACACTTCGTTAGACGTACGTAGTCATGAAAAAGTATACGAAGCAGAATTTACCACTGCTGAGCAAATTATCAATGAATGGCTGGCAGAAAATAAATTGGTCGCTGAATCCATCAGCCGTACATTGCTGGATGACGACCCTATCAAGCATTCGCTCACACACTTTCACTGGTATTTGACGCCACAATCATTGACTTTAAATGCCAAACAAACGGCCGAAATAAGAGAAGCCTTACAAGCAGCTGATATTAATATTCATTGGTTGAATGCTGTTGATGCTCAGGCAACGCTTGGGTTGCCGCGAGCGATGGTCAAGATTTTAGAAGTATTTTTTTAGTAATTTTCTACTATCAGAGACGTGCTCCATATTTAACATAGTTAAATTTATTACTCTACAGAAAAATTGAGGCTTTCGGTAGAAACCTTATGCATCAAATAATCTAAAAATTCACAGCTCTGTTTCAAAATATCTCTAAAACCAGTTTTTAAGTCCTTTTCGCTATGTATCTTGAATTTATCAATGGCTTTTTCATACCCTTTGCCCTTCCTATGGGCAGAGCTACTTGAACGTAGATTTTGTAAGTTTCTCAAAAAAGATATATGGTTTTCATAATCTGTTATACCGTGTAAATCTAAAGTTTTTTCTAATTTTTTGATACTACCTTTCATTTCATTAAACTCATTTTCAGATAGCTTGCTCTTTAAGTAGCTATTGAGATATTTTTCATTTAGTGAATCAATCATTACTTTAGTTAATCCTAAGATTAAGCCATCAAAATCAAGTTGCTCATTAGTAGATGGCACTCTTATAGTGTCAAAATAGTGTGAATCTTCATCTTTGAGAGGCAATATTAGATGTTCGTTAAGTACGTTTATACAAGCCTCATTGAACTTTCTATACATGTTTTTAAATATGTGTTCAAAACTTTCAGAGTCAGTAAACTCTGCTAGAATTTGTTGTCTAAAAAATGAACTGCTCATAGATCCTACTGGCTCTATATTATAAGAACGCCAGTGCAGTTGTTCTTCATATGGCAGGTCTCTTCCCAAATCACCAAGCCATGCACAAACAATATCTTTTTGGTCATTATCTATCATCATGCCCCATAAGTTTGTACATCTTAAATATGACGGCTCAACTGAATATCTACTAGGTTTTTGATGATATTTGTCTAGCACTTCTTTTTTAAAATATACTGCGGTAAGGTAATCGCGTTGAGATGCATTAGAAGAGAATAATATCTCATCGCCATCAGAGGATGTATCAACAATAAAATCAACATATTTTTTAGCTTTTTTCTTTTCAAAGCCATACATTCCACTTTGAGATTTTAATAAAGGTTCTACTAGTTTTTTTCCACATAAGCCTGAAAAATATCTATTTTCTGTCATCTGAATATCTCCATAGCCCATCATCCAAACGGCTTTCTCACTGCTACTTTTATTATGTGTTTCTTCTAATAAAAGTTCAGATAGGGAAATTTGAGAATATTCTTTACAATCGAACTGTATAGATAAATACATCTCTTTAATTGCTAAAAACTGCTTTAACTCCTTAACACGTATTTTGACTTCATTTAATGATACTATTGCTATTACCGTTGTATTTCCACTTTCATCAATTTTAATAAAATGATTATTAACGCTATCATGATATAAATTATGAAATAGACGGAACTCCTCTGTAATTTCAATACTACTAGGTTTTATGTCAAAAAACTCCCTGCATATTAATAATGGTTCATAACCATCATCATTGCCAAATCTCAAATATTCAGCTCTATTACCGCCATAAACACAAGAACTAGGTAATCCATCTGTGCTTTGCATTTCCCAAGAGAAATCAGCAAGAACATCGTCTTTTTTATCTATTGGTACTAGAATACTATGTATTCCATGATTATGACTAACCTTTATATCGTGCTTATATACCGTTAGCATATCGGTCAATTTTGGCTCAGCTAAAATTTCATCTAGTGTAGCTTTCTGCATTAACCTTAATCTTTCTTTTTCAATATTCATATAATTCTCTTATAACTAAATCTAGAGTATAGCTTTATAACTCCCTAGCTAATAGGTTTTATAAAATATTCAATTTTAAGTACTTATTGAACCATTCTAAATGGCTAACCGAACAAAAAGCACGCGAGAGTCTAGGACTACCGCGTGCTATTGAAAAAATTATAGAAAATGGATATTAGACTAAGACTTTGGCACGCGCAAACGCATCAAGCCTTCTTGTTGTACAGTAGCAACCAGCTTACCATTTTGCCAAAACTGTCCGTGGTTTAGCCCTTTAGCATTGGACGTCGTATCACTCCACATATCGTATAACAACCAGCGATTTAGATCGAAATCACGATGAAAATGCATTGAATGGTCGATGCTGGCAGCTTGCAGACCACTGGTCATAAAGCTGACGCCATGCGACATAAGCCCTGTGCCGACCAAATAAAAATCAGAGGAAAATGCCAATAGGGCTTGCTGAATGGCAACGGGTTGATTGCCTAACTCGCGAATACGCAACCAGTTGGCCTGCTTGGGTTTCATGGGCTCAGGATGAATCGGATCACGTGGTTTGACAGGTTTAATCTCCACATGACGACGACGCATAAAGCGAGCCTTGAGCGCGTCTGGGACTTTGCCCACATACTCTTCTTTTAAATCCTGCTCTGCCAGTAAATCTTCTGGTGGCGGATAAGCGGGCATATCTTCTTGATATTCAAGACCATCTTCCATCGGTGAAAACGAGGCAATCATCGAAAAGATAACTTGCTCAACGGGCGGCTTACCGCGCACTTCTTTATATTGAATAGCAATCACTTCACGCGCAGACAGACTGCGGCCGTCACGCAATCGGCGCACTTGATAGATGACAGGCTGATTGATGTCGCCGCCCCGCAAAAAGTACCCATGCAGTGAGTGACAAGGCTTGTCTTGATCCAGCGTGTGCGCTGCTGCCATCATCGCTTGGGCGAGCACTTGCCCACCAAAAATACGACTGCCAACATAGTCATGGCTTTTGCCCTCAAAAACATCAGGGGTCACTTCAATAAGCGCCACGGTGGTTAGCAGCTCATCAATCAGTTGCGAATAATCGGACATGACGATATGTTTCCTTATTTTTACAAAAAAACGCCCAGCACCCAGCGATATCAACATAATTATGATATGGCGACAGATCCTTTGCGTTTGAATTTAAAATAATATGAAATCACTTGCTAATCATATACAAGCGAGATTTTAGAACAGAAGATACAGTCATAGCAGCGCTATCACTAAGCACGTGTTACAAATTGGCAAGGTAAACATCTTACCCAATATTGGTGGCTTTGACTAGAGACTAAGCACTTACTTATAAGTATCGCACGATTTATTTTATTAAGCCGATACAAGCATAAGCTCCATAAAAGTACGAAGCCGATAAAAACAACGTGAACCATAAAAAAACGAGATGTCGCATAACACCTCGTTTTTCGCTTACTCTCAATCTTATGGTTTCACCGCCACCAGCACACGGATAGAGTCTGGTACCAATGATAAATTACCCAGCGCTTGCTCACCTTGCGCTTGAAGCTGCTCTAAACGCTCAATTTCTGCCGGACGGACGTTAGGATTGATGGTTTGCAGATGCTTTAGGCGCTTAATTTCGCGCGACCACTGCTGACTAAAACGTGTGCTGGCTTGCTCACCAATCTCTAGCAACTGCTCACGCGCGATGTCTTCGGCTTCGTAATAACGCTGCTCAATCACATCGCCGCGTACCTTAATCACTTGGCGGGCGCGGTTTTTATCCAAACGCTCGATATGCGGCATAATCATATCAGCGCTGATACGGGCTGATAAGTCACTGCCCTGCTCACTCATGAACACACGAATATTCTGCGTGGTCAACGTCGATGGTAAGTTAAGTACTTTTGGCGCAATCACTTCCACGCGGAAGTTCACTTCTAGTAGCACCATACCTTGCGGTACAGCGGCGCTTTTTAGCATCGCAACCGTGGTATTACCAAAGGTGCTGGTGCTTGCCAGCTCATAAATCGCACGCATCAATGGATGCTCATGCGTGATGAATTCAATGTCTTCACGTTGCAGCGCTTGCTCACGCTCAAAGGTCAACGTCATGCCGTCTTCATCACCCAGTGGCAAGCCATCGATATAGTCACTGATCTCAGTGCTATCAATCGGTGCAATGACCCACGAGCCATCGCGTTGGATGTTGTGGTCGATATTGGCTGAGGCAAAAAAGCGCTCAATAAACTGCGGCAACAGATTATGACTGTCAAAATCACGCATGGCATCAGCGATACGGCCAGCGACACGCGGACGACACGAGTTGTACTCAAGCAGACGATCACGACCCGCTTGTAGTTGCGCCTCTAGTCCCAAGCGCGTTTGTAGCGCCTCATCGATAATATTCTGCAAAGTAGCACGATTGTCAGCGGTATCAGCACCTTCAAGCATTGGCTTTAGCTCTTGAATATACTGCTCTTGCACGCTTTGCGCGGTCGGTGAAATCTGATTGAACATATTAAGCGCACTGTCATACCACTGATACAAACGCTCTTGCGCGGTACCTTGTACATACGGAATATGCAACATGATTTGCTGCGTCTGGCCAATACGGTCCAAGCGTCCGATACGCTGCTCTAAGGTATCTGGATTGGCAGGCAAGTCCCACAAGATCAGCTGGCTTGCAAACTGGAAGTTACGACCTTCAGAGCCAATCTCTGAGCACAATAATATCTGCGCGCCTTCGCTATCGGCAAAAAACGCAGCCGCTTGGTCACGCTCAAGCAAGGTCATCTGCTCAGTAAAAATAGCTGTTTTGATGCCAGCATGTAAGCGTAATACCGCCTCCAAGCTCTCAACGGTCGCGCCACTACGCGCAATCAGCAATACTTTATTGTGTTTTAGATCACCGCGTAAGATATCAATCAACCAAGACACACGCGGGTCGTCCTCTAACCAGCCACCATCGGGTTGGTTTTCTTCGCCCCATAGCTGCTCACGCAGTTTGCCATTGGTTTGATAACTGTCTCTCCATGCGTCAGGCAACGGCAATGGATACGGCTGACTGCTACGCCCATAAAACCCTTTGACACTCTCACGCGTATTACGGAACAAAATACGACCCGTACCATGACGATCGAGCAACTCATTGAGCGCATAGGTTCGCAGTTTTTCATCATCATTGATCGTAGCGAGCTCATCAATATTGATGTCTAACAAGCTGCTCAAGGCGGCAATTTGGCCTTCGCTCAGTGGTTTGTCTTCTATCAACACACCAGCGACGGCAGCCGTTTCAGCAAACGCTTCTTGACCATCGATAAACTCATCCAAATCATCAAAACGATCCGGATCAAGCAAGCGCAAACGGGCAAAGTGACTCTGCGCACCAAGCTGCTCAGGAGTCGCCGTCAACAGCATGACACCGGGCGTCTCTTCTGCAAAATCGGCAATCAAGTCGTACTTATCATTGCCGCCTTGCGCCTCATCCCAATGCAGGTGATGTGCCTCATCGACGACCAATAAGTCAAACCCCGCTTCCATCGCTTGGTCATACAAATCAGGATGGTCAAGCAACAGATCCATGCCTGCAATAATACATTGCTCGGTCGCAAAAACATTTTGTTCAGGATCGTGCTCTTTGATGGCGGCCGTACGCACCAAATCAAACAACGCAAAGTTGAGATTAAAACGGCGGCGCAGCTCGATCATCCACTGATATTGCAGACTGTCTGGCACCAAAATAAGTACGCGCTCAGCCTTACCTGTGAGTAACTGCTGATGAATAATTAGACCCGCCTCAATCGTTTTGCCCAGTCCCACTTCATCCGCTAGTAGAACACGCGGGGCAATACGTTTGCCAACTTCGTGGGCGATATAAAGCTGATGCTCAATGATATCGACGCGCGCGCCCATCAGCCCTTTTAACGGGTGACCAGCAAGCGCTGATTGCATACGCAATATATCTTGGCGCAGCTCATACCAATCGCCGCGTTCAATACGACCAGCGAGCAGACGCTCAAGCGGTTTTGCCAGCGTGATATTGGCAGCAAGACGCGTCTCCATGATGCCGCGCTCGTGCTCATCGACGCCGTATTTAAGCACGCCCATGACTTCATCAACGGCGTTGACCGTGTAGCTTTTGCCTTCTTGGTCATAAATCTTATCACCAATCTTGAACACCACACGTGATAAGGGCGCAGAGTTTTTGGCGTAGACGCGCGTCTCTTCACTTTGCGGGAATAAAATATGCACACATCGGTCATCTACATCAATGACCACGCCCAAGCCCAACTCGGACTCCGTATCAGATAAATAACGTTGACCAACGGCGAATTCGGTGCTGTGCAGTGAAGCAATAGAGATAGTCATAGGGCGATGTCTTTTGTACTCAAATGATAAGAAAATAAATAGCAATGGTGGCTGTGATGAATGGCAACGATAATCATGGCAGCAATGGTTACTTACCTAGCAGCGCATCAAAAAAAGGGCGCGTGCTGTCATAACATCAATCAAGCCAGCTGTTTAGCCGAACCATTATATAACGTTAGCGGCTAGATGAGTGCGTTAAGTTAAATTTTCAAGAGAAGGCTTACGATAGCCAGTGAGATTACCAGTCATTTTTCACATTCGTTTTTGACTAACATTCTCCACATGCTACATTAAGACCCTCAACGTTTTTAATATGACAACGAACCACTGAGATAACAAGCACAATCACCAATAATAAGGATGACTCATGCAAGCGGTTTTTTTAGACAAAGGCACCTTCTCTGACGGCATTGACTTACCAGCACCAGCAGGGGTGAGTGATTATGTCACTTATAACGACACACCAAAAGACGCCGATACCATCATTGAGCGTTGTAAAGATGCCGACATCATTATTACCAACAAGGTTCAGCTTGGCGCAGACATTATTGCAAACCTACCCAAGCTCAAACTCATTCAATTGACAGCCACAGGTATGAATAATGTCGATCAAGACGCCTGTGAACAGCACAATGTCGCCCTTTACAACATCGCCGGTTATGCGGTCAAAAGCGTGCCTGAACATACCTTTATGCTGATGCTAAGCGCCATGCGTGCAGGCGTGCATTACCATCAAAAAGTCGCTGATGGCACCTGGCTCGCTAACGGTAATTTTTGCCTGCTTGATATTCCGCTGATAGATTTAGAAGAAAAAACGCTTGGCATTATTGGTGTCGGCACCATTGGCAAACGCGTTACCGAAATCGCGCGGGCGTTTGGTATGACCGTATTGTGGGCAGATCATCAGGGACAGGCACCGCGTAGTGAGGAATATACCGCATTTGATGACGTCCTTGCGCGCGCGGATGTTCTTACTTTACATTGTCCACTGAACGAACAAACCGAGCATCTAATTAACAAAGACACCTTGGCAAAAATGAGCAAGCAGCCGCTTATCGTCAATGTCGCACGCGGCGGTATCGTCGACAGTCAGGCGTTGACGGATGCCATCAATAATGAGCAAATCATCGGCTACGCCAGCGACGTGTTTGAACAAGAGCCAATCCTAGATAACGATCCTTTATTGACCCTTGCCGATCATCCACGCGTGATCTTTAGCCCACATAATGCATGGGGCAGTAAAAGCGCACAAGTGACGCTGTGGCAAATATTAAGCAAACAAGTCGCTGAGTTTATCGATAAGCAGTCATAAGAACTAACGACCCAAGCGTTAAGCGTTAGCGGTTTGGGTCGTTAATCAGTTCAATAATAGTCAGCTCAATATAAAATCAAGTTAATAAAAAAGCGTCCGCAGGACTGGGATAAATTTTTCGCAGCCTCTGTTTAGCAGCACGCAAAGGAAATTTATATCAGTAGCACGTCATTGTTTGCATATCGAACTAGCGACTAAAGTGCAACCAGTCATCTTTTATCTTACGGTACTTTAGCATCACGCGATCACTGAGATAATTGTTGGTCACATACCAAGGATAGCGATCGCCTTGCTTTGGCAGCTCATCTTTTGCGCGTTGAACGTATCCAGCCGATAAGGCACCCATCACCGTATCCTCTTGCATGTGCGCCTCGCTATCTTTTGTCTGCGCTTGTGGTAAGGCCACTTGATAACGCTGCTTGTGCATGTAGCCAAGCAAGCGCATGACATACTGACACGCCAAATCGATTTTGAGCGTCCACGACGCATTGGTGTAACCAAATAAGGCCACCATGTTTGGTATGCCCTCCATCATGACGGCTTTATAGGTCATGCGCTTTCCGATATCGATCGCTTGACCATCGATATAAACCTTGGCGCCGCCCAGCATTTGTATTTTTAATCCGGTGGCTGTGACGATGATCTCAGCATCGAGATGCTTACCAGATTTGAGCAAAATACCCGTCTTGGTAAAGTGGTCGATGTGATCCGTCACAATGTTGGCGCGTTTGCTTTGTAAGGCGTTGAATAAATCACCATCTGGTACTGCACACAGGCGCTCATCCCATGGATTATAATCAGGCTCAAAGTGCGCCACATCCACATTACTTCCCTTTAGCGCTTTTTTGACGCCGTGCTTTAATATCGCTTTCATGACGTTGGGCGCAAATAAAGCAGCGCGATAAATACCTTGTTGCATCACAACGTTACGAGCACGCAATAGCGTATAAGCTTGTTCTTTAGATAATGGAGAGAATGTACCTGAGAGCCAGTCAAGCGCGTAATCATCGCCGGGTACGCTGGCCACATACGTGGGCGAGCGTTGTAGTATCGTGACATGGCGCGCGCATTGCTCATCCGCCTCGTCTAGCAAGGCGGGCAATAAAGTCATGGCGGTGGCGCCGCTACCGATGATGACAACTTTTTTATCGTGATAAGCGGTGTTTTGCCAATGCTGAGGATGGACGATAAGACCTTGGAAGGCTTCTTCTTGATCAAAACGGGGCTGATAGCCTTGCTCATAATCATAGTAGCCCGTCGCGCCCACCACAAACTGAGCCATTAACGTAAATACCTCACCATTGCTATGATCTTTTACCATTGCCGTCCACAGCTGCGCCGTACTTGACCAAGACAGCTGCTGCACTTCATGTTGATAACGAATGTGCTCTGTGACGGCAAACTCGCGGGCGGTATCAGCGATATAGCGTTTGATATCCGCGCCTTTTGCCAGCATCCTATGATCCAACCACGGGCGAAAACCATAGCCAAAGGTCAGCGCATCGGAGTCAGAGCGGATACCCGGATAAGTAAATAAATCCCATGTCCCGCCCAACTCTGCGCGTTTTTCTAACACCACAAATCGTTGGGTAACTTTTCGCTTGGCCGGCTTTGGTAGGCGACGCTTCGCCTTATTGGGTTTTTTATGACTAAACAACCCTTTATGCTGTCGCTGTTGTAGCCGACACGCCATGCCGATGCCCGCAATCCCTGCGCCAATGATCAGCACTTCGTAATCCGCGGGCGTGTTTGAAGACGACTTTTTTAGTGTGAAGCGATTTTTGCTCGCTTGTCTGGTAGCATTCATATCAAGCATACTTTTCTTCCTTGTTGTTGCATGCATTCTTTATTTTCATGATTGTACTTACATGATTTTTTACGCAATGACGTTTATATATAAATAAAACGCTTAAAAGTGCTGATATAAGTTTTTCGAAGCCTCTGTCGAGCGAAGCTCACAGCAAGCAAGAAAAATTGATAGCAGCTACGAGCATTTATATTACGTTAATATGTCACGTTAAAAAGGACTCGGACTTTCCCAATCCATCCATGCGCCAAGCGTCGGATGCTTAAGACGCAATTGCTGCGCGTGTAGATTTAGCCGCGATGCAATCTTTAATGCTGCGCCTTCTGCATAAATGGGATCACCGATCATCACGTGACCCACATGTACCATATGCACACGCAATTGATGACTGCGACCAGTCACGGGTTTTAACATAACGCGTGTCACCGTTTGACCGCCGCATTCTTCATGAGCAATGACTTCATATAAGGTCAATGCATGCTTTGACCAGTCATGATCGACGATATGACGCGGTTTGGTGGTTGGCTCATAACGCACAGGCACGCAGATCTCACCAGTCGCGCCAATATTCTCCCATTGACCAAACACACGCGCTTGGTACTTTTTTTGCGGCAGCCGCTCGATAAACTGCTTACTAATATGGGTCTGCGCGGCTGCATTTTTTGCAAAAATAATCAACCCTGAGGTATCCATATCCAAACGATGAATCAGCTTGACCGCTGGATTGGCACGCTCAAGTCGAGCCAGCAAACTCACCTTTAGCGTTTTGCCATCGACACTAAGTAGACCTGCGGGTTTATCGACTACCCAAATGTCATCATCCTCGTAGACGGTAATGTCTTTTGCAAAGGCTTGAAAAAACTCAAGTGGATAAGCGTTTTCTTGAGTGTTTAGGGCAATAACTTCTTCTTCGGTAAAAGGCATAAAATAAACTACTTATGTAAATTGGATTAAATAGGCGGGCTTTTGATTATTGTCGTTTTTGGCAAAGCGGCGGTAGGTTACAGACAAATCCTAACCTGTATCCTTGTGTTTCGATTTATTGTGCTAATAGTAATTGTTGAGCAATTTAACTGGTTTGCCTCTGCCAATCGTCAGCAAACATGTTAATATAATGGCACATTTTTACCCCTTCTAAACGATTCTTTGGCCATTCATTACGGTATTTTTTTCTTAAAACGTAGGTCAATGAATGACGATAGAACAATAAAACAAGAGAGATAATATTATGTCAGACCTTATTATTAATACGACCGATACCAACTTTGACCAAGACGTATTGCAATCAGATGTGCCAGTGTTGGTAGATTTTTGGGCAGCTTGGTGTGGTCCTTGTAAAGCAATCGCGCCTATTTTAGAAGATCTAGCCACTGAATACCAAGGCAAAATCCAAATCGTCAAAGTTGATGTAGACAACAATCCACAAGCGGCCAGCCGTTTTGGTATCCGTAACATCCCAACCTTATTTGTCTTCAAAGACGGCGAAAAAGTAGATTCAGTCATGGGCCTACAACCAAAAGCTGAATTGGCCAAAGTGCTAGACAAGCACCTATAAGTTAAAATTACTCGTTTACTCCATTGTGAATAAATGAGATAGAAATGAGCAAACAAGATAACATCATTGAAAAAGCCATTATCTGCCTTAGATAATGGCTTTCTTGCTTATTTTTTAGCCAAAAAACCCAATTATTCGACTTTTTTAGCAAAATTTATTGACAACATCATTGTGAAGACCGTATAGTCTGCTGACAAGAGAAAACCAACGGTTTTTCCTAAGTGTCTTATTGCTATTCTCCTCGTGTTTATCAACAAAAACACAATCGTCGTTATAAATACCATTACTGAACGAAATGACTAAACATCATTACTGATATTGAGTTTTTGACACAGACTCTTATGTAGCCTTCTTTATCTTTATTTCTTATTACCTTGCATCCAATGACTGCAATGCGTACATAAGCAGACGTGTAAAATCAAAACTACATAATTCTAACGCTGTGTTTGCCTCCTCTATCGCCATACTATCGTTGTTTTAATCACTGTCGTGACTTGTGCTGCTAATGGCATCTCTCATCTGATCAATTGCTAATGACCTATCTATGAATCTAACTGAATTAAAGAAAAAATCAATCGCTGAGCTATTGGCCATCGCCAAAGAAATGGGTCTTGATAATATGGCGCGTAGCCGTAAACAAGACATCATCTTTGCCATCTTAAAAACCCACGCGCGTAACGGTGAAGCCATCTATGGTGACGGCGTACTTGAGGTTCTTCCTGATGGTTTTGGCTTTTTGCGCTCATCAGAAGGCTCTTATTTGGCAGGCCCTGACGACATCTACGTCAGTCCTAGTCAGATTCGCCGTTTCAGTCTTAAGACCGGTGATAGTATTGCTGGTACGATTCGCCCGCCCAAAGATTCTGAGCGTTATTTTGCCCTGCTAAAAGTAGGCGAAATCAACTTTGATACGCCAGATCGTTCACGTCATAAGCTCATCTTTGAGAATTTAACGCCGCTGTTCCCGACTGAGCAATTAAAACTAGAGCTTGGTAATGGTACGACTGAGGATTTGACTGGCCGTATTATTGACCTGATTGCCCCGATTGGTAAAGGTCAGCGCTCTATTATCGTGGCACCGCCAAAAGCGGGTAAAACCATGCTGCTACAATCAATCGCCCAGTCGATCACCCGTAACAACCCTGAATGCTACCTCATCGTACTACTGATTGATGAGCGTCCAGAAGAAGTGACCGAAATGGAACGTACGGTTCGCGGTGAAGTCGTTGCCTCTACCTTTGATGAGCCACCACAGCGTCACGTACAAGTTGCTGAAATGGTTATCGAAAAAGCCAAGCGCTTGGTCGAACACAAGCAAGACGTGGTTATTTTGCTTGACTCTATCACTCGTCTGGCCCGTGCATACAACACCGTTATTCCATCATCAGGCAAAGTATTGACGGGTGGTCTGGATGCCAACGCCCTAGAGCGTCCAAAACGCTTCTTTGGTGCGGCTCGTAACGTTGAAGAAGGCGGCAGCTTGACGATTATTGCCAGTGCCTTGATCGATACGGGTAGTAAAATGGACAGCGTTATCTTTGAAGAATTCAAAGGTACGGGTAACCAAGAAATCACGCTTGAGCGCGACTTGGCCGAAAAACGCGTCTTCCCAGCCATTAATATCAAAAAATCGGGTACGCGCCGCGAAGAGCGCTTATTGGACGAAGACAAACTGCGTAAAGTCTGGATCTTGCGTAAGTTGTTACAACCGATGGACGGTGTACAGGCTACTGAGTTCTTATTGGATCGTCTCAAAGAAGCAAAAACCAACGATGAATTCTTTGAACAAATGAAACGCAAATCACAAAACTAAATAGGTTTTGGGCTGATGTAGCCAGCGTATAGAAACCATGTTTACTCAATTAAGATCACTTTCGGGTGGTCTTTTTTTATAGATGGTTTTGCAATACGCCTTAGTCTAAAAACCGTTACCAATCTAAAAATCGTTGTTAAGTCAATCCAATATAAAAAAGGCACAGCGAGAATGGAATTAATTTTTTGATGCCTCTGTCTGCGTAGGCACAGCAAGCAAGAAAAATTGGTTCCAGTCTCGCTTTATCATTTCTTGTATCCGTTTTATTTAGGATCAACTATAGTATAAAAATAGTTAGCCTACTATCCGTATGAACACAATAACTCTGAGCAAAATTACTACCAACGATACAGTGGGGAAACATATTTTACAGTGGATTTGCAAAGCTTAGCGCTTTTACTACGCCTAAATAGAATCGAATGAGTTAGCATAGCAGTTAGTATAGATTTACTCTGCAACCATATATTCATTGTTGAATGATTAATTTTTGGATATTACGTTTTGAATATTGGTAGCGAGATAAATGACAAGACACTTGCTATACTTAATAATCCTTACTAATGCAGACCTTATAACGTCTTGCGGTAGCATAATAGATTATTCTAGGAGAATGGCTTAAACACTTTAACCCAGTATCTCGGTATAAAAAGCAGTGTGAACGAAGATACTGTTTCTTAATGATACTGTCTCTTAATTTTGATAAACCAACTTGATAACTTAATAGGTGATACTATGAAATTTGCTAAAACTATCGCAATGACTGCTATTACTAGCTCGGCTCTTATCATGGGCGGCTGTGCAAGCGGCGGCTACGGATACGGTAACAACAATACTGCAAACACCGCTAAAGGCGCTGCTGCTGGTGCTGCTGCTGGTGCATTATTAAAAAGTGGTGGCAACAGTAAAGATATCGCTCGTGGTGCACTTGGTGGTGCTGCTGTTGGTGGCGCTGGTGCTTACATCCTTAACAACAGCCGTTAATCGCTGACTTGTTATTGACCTAGCTTGAATGAAAATACAAAAAGCCTGCAATTATGATTGCAGGCTTTTTTAATGATTGTTATTGATAAGAACATGAGAATCATATCTTCAATATAGCAAAGCTTATGACAATGCCCCACTAAAAGTATCACAAGATTGGATATTGCCGCTCTCTAATCCATGGGTAAACCATTGGACACGCTGTTGACTGGTCCCATGGGTAAAGTTATCAGGTACTACTTGTCTACCGCTCGCTTGTGCCAAGCGATCATCACCGATTTGACCTGCCGCATTGATGGCTTCATCGATGTCGCCCGGCTCCAAGAATTGTACGCGTTCTTGATTACGCTGCGCCCAAACCCCTGCAAAACAATCAGCCTGTAACTCTTGCAATACCGATAATTGATTGGCCTGAGTCTGAGTCACTTGACGACTGGCTTCATTGACTTGTTGAGTGATACCTAGCAAGGTCTGTACATGGTGACCCACTTCATGGGCAATAACATAGGCTTGAGCAAAGTCTCCCGCTTTATCTTGGTTTTCTTGCCCACCTGATTCTTGCTTGTCACCCGTAATACCAAGGTTCTGACGCATCTCTACAAAAAACGAGGTGTCTAAATAAACCGTCTGGTCGCCTGGACAATAAAACGGACCCGTCGCTGCACTGGCGCTGCCGCAAGCTGAACTCACTTGTCCGTTAAACAAAATCAGCGAAGGCTCTTGATAAGTACTGCCCGCTTCATTAAACACCTGACCCCATACCTCTTCTGTATCTGCCAATACCACTTTTACAAACTCTGTGTCTCGATCGGTACTGGTCGCAGGCTCAGTGGACGTGCTGCCTCCGTTTCCACCGGCAATGACTTGACCGGTTTGTAAAGCGGTCATAGGGTTGACGCCAAATACCAGCCACAAAATACCTGCGATAATAATACCGCCGATACCGCCACCAATCATCTTGCCGCCACCTGTGCTTGTGCGCACGTTAGAGCTGCCTCTTCTGCCTTGCCACTTCATAGTTTCTTCCTCAAACGTACGATAGACCGCGCTATTCGTATCAATAGTTATTCATATTATGTAAATTCTCGCTTGATGCACGGTCTACTCAGTCATTTTCTGCCATAGATTTGCTGCTATACATAAGCACCATTACTTTGATATTCTTTAATGACTGAGGCATCTCGATAGATGGTAACGCCGCAAACCACTTATCCAATTTTACCGTCATTCAGCGGACTAGTTTAGCCTGCTAGCAGAGACACTCATACCAGATAGAACCACTCAAAACCAAGCGATGTCGTTGATTATACGTCGATTAATGAAGCGTATTGTGTTAAAAATTATATTAAGTAATCAAGGTAAAGAATTATTTTAAATATAATTGTTACTTAATTGTACAGCCTATTTCTATTTAAATAAAAAACATATAGAATGCGTGGAAGCTGAGTAGCTGTGACTAAGATGAGTTGAAATCCGAGATATCTCGGATTTTAATCTTTGTGGCTGCTACTGCTCATTTCATTTTTCCGGAGAATATATTATGAAACTTAAATTACTTGCTCTAGCTGGTATCATGACTGCAACTATGGGCCTAACTGCCTGTGACAGCAACAAAGAAAACGCTGCTGAAGATTTATCTGACGCGCAAGAAGAAGTGCAAGACGCTTCTGAAGAGCTAAACGACGCTTCAGCTGAAGGCGAAGTTACTGCTGGTGCTGAAGCTGACGTTGCTGAAGCCGAAACTGCTGTTGCTGATGCACAAGCTGCAACTGCTACTGACGAAATGGACGCTGAAGTTCCTGTAGACGGTACTACTACTAGCGTAGATATGGCTAGCGAAACTCCTGCTACTGACGCTGCTGCTGTTGATGCATCTGACGAAGTTGTTGTTGAGCAACCAGCTCAGTAATTTTATCGTATAAACGATAAAACACTGTAGTTAAAAGAGAGAGCGTATGCTCTCTCTTTTTTTATGTATGCTGTTTATATACTGTCTTACTTCTCACTGATAACTTAAGTCTGTCGCGCTCTATGCGCCTGGCCTCTGTATACTCAACTGCTCTACACAAAAGGGACCAGCTCAACTTAAAGAGCATCACTGAATGATAAACCAAATGGCAAGGACGGTTATGAATCAAACAACCGCTCATCAACTTGCTGACGAAATTTTTGTCCCGTTTTAAAAGTCACCACCCGGCGGGCTGAAACTGCCACTGGCTCACCTGTTTTTGGATTACGACCTGGGCGGCTGTTTTTGTCTTTCAGCTCAAAATTGCCAAAGCCTGATAGCTTGACCTCTTTTCCATCAATCAAACTCTCTGACAACTCATCAAAAAAGTTCTCCACCAAACAGCGGCCTTCTTGGCGCGTTAGGTTAAGATGACTCATCAAATGCTCAATCATGTCAGATTTGGTTAAGGTGCTCACAGTGCGACTCCTATGCTTGCTATGTCGTCATGTCGAATATCATGGTTTAGCGTATGAAGGTTGTTATTGTTATTATAAAGCTTTTTTAGACTCTTTTAACAAACAGAGGATTAAAATCTTTTATTAATAACAACTTACCATTTTTTGAATACTAATTTTTATATAAAATTATGTTTTTATTTCTAGCAAGCTCTATGAAGAGCAATGCTCCATAGCCTTACAAACACAAGGCCATAGAGCATTATATGCTATTGAAATAAAGGGTTAGCTGTCACGCAATTGTGCGGCATGGGTGTCAACCAACGCTTTTACTACTTTATCGGTGGCTGTTTTTACAGCCTCATCAGATAAGGTTTGCGTTCTGTCTTGCCAGACGAGGGCAAAGGCTAATGAGCGTTGACCAGCTGGTACTTTGTCCCCTTGATAAACATCAAACAACCAAAGATCAACCAACATCTCACCTGCCGCGGCTCGTATCGTTGACTCTAGCGTTTGTAAGCTAATCTCGCTGTCGACCAATAGGGCAATATCGCGGCGCACTTGTGGAAATTTGCTCGGCGTGGTAATCGCGTGCTGCTCACGGGCGAGCGTCAGTAACGGCGCAAGTGACAACTGAGCGACCCAAGTGGCTGGTAAGTCTAATTGTTTGGCAGTGTTAGGATGCAGTTGCCCAAGCCAGCCGACGTATACATCATCGATATACAGCTTAGCGCTTTGACCCGGATGCAAGAAGCTTAATTCACTACGCTCATAGCGGACACGGGCGCTATCTATTTGGGCAGGTAGTAGCTGCTCAATATCATGTTTGAGATCATAAAAGTCGAGCGCGCGATTTTGATACGCTTGCTCATCCCAGATATCGCCCACAGCGACCAAAGCGATACTTGGCGTTTGTACCAACTCACTGATGCTATGACCAACAAAGCTCAGACCCGTTTCAAAGAAGCGCACACGCGGCTGTTGGCGATTGAGATTGTACTGTACACAAGGCAATAAGCTTGACAATAGCGTACGGCGCATGACCGCCAAATCACTAGAGATCGGATTGGCCAATGCCAATACTTCCCCTAACGCTTCATCATCGAGCAGTGCTTCTAGTTTGGCATCACTAAAGCTAAAGCTAATTGCTTCCATGTAACCGTTGTCGACCAATGCCAACTTCATCTCATGCGTCAAATCTGCGGTATCGTCATAATCCATGCTCACCTGCAAATGCGGCAATACGCTTGGAATATTGTCATAACCATAGATACGGGCAATCTCTTCGATCAAATCTTCCTTGATACTCATATCAAAGCGATAAGATGGCGGCTTACAAAGAAGCGTATCCGCTTGTTGCTCTACCACAAAACCCAACTGGGTTAAGATACGTACCATGACGTCAGGTTCAATCTCAATACCGATGACATCACGAACCTTGGCAATCGGTAACGTAATTGGGTCACGTACTGGTAGGTGCTCAAGGTTTTCAACCGTCACTATTTGTCCAGCTTGACCACCCGTGATACTCGTAATCAAATCACAAGCGCGCGCCAACGCCAATTTTGGTAATTCAAAATCAACGCCACGCTCAAAACGCTGTGAAGCATCGGTGTGCAAGCCAAAACGGCGAGCGCGAGCAGCAATAGCAAGCGGATTAAAGAAAGCGCTTTCTAATACAATATTTTTGGTACTGTCCGTCACGCTACTACGCTGACCACCCATGATACCCGCTAATGCCAATGCACCTTTATCATCAGCAATCACAAGCTCATCGCCTGTTAGTGTGACCGTTTGCTCGTTCAGTAAAGTGATGCTCTCTTCAGGCTGTGCCAAGCGTACGACAATATCACCAACAATGGTATCGGCATCAAAGGCGTGTAGCGGTTGACCAAGTTCCAAGAGCACGTAGTTGGTCACATCGACCAAAAAATTATGCGCGCGCAGACCTGACTGTACCAGCGCATCTTGCATCCATTTAGGGGTTTCGATACTACGATCGATATTGCTAATAGACTGTAATAAATAACGTGGGCACGCCTTGGTTGCACTTACTTTGACTGCTGGCGATGCAGCGTTGTCAGTCATCGCGATATTATCAGCAATCGTTGGCGTGTTCATTGGCAAATCATTGATGACTGAGATTTCACGCGCAATACCACGGACGCTGAAACAATCACCACGGTTTGGCGTGATTGAGACATCGAGAATTTGATTGTCTAAACCCAAATAATCACGGATATCGGTACCGATTGGGGCATCCGCTGGTAACTCAAGCAAACCGTCAATGTCGTCAACCAAATCGATTTCAGACGCTCCGCACAGCATACCGTTTGACGCAACACCGCGCAGCTTACTCTTTTTGATCTTAAAGCCCGCTTTACCATTACTGTTATCATCGCTTGGCAAGACGGCACCAACGGTAGCGACAGGCGCTTTCATACCGACCGTCACATTGGGTGCACCGCAGACGATCTGCACTGGCTCAGCGTCGCCGATATTTACCTGCGTGACGCGTAGCTTGTCAGCATCCGGATGCGGCTCAACGCTAATAACTTCACCAACCACCACACCACTAAAAGCGCGTGCGACCGCATAACGATCATCAATCTCCAGCCCTACCATGGTCAGCTGTTCAGCCAATTGCTCACTGGTATTATTGGGGTTCACCCATTGACGTAGCCACTGTTCGCTAATTTTCATATATATCTCGGATCAGAATTTTATAATAAAGATTTTGGAGTAAAGGTTGGCAAATACCCGTTAACCACTGAAAACGGAAATTCTAGCCAAACTGCTTTAAGAAGCGTACATCGTTTTGGAAAAACAAACGCAAATCATCGATGCCGTAATACAGCATCGCAAAGCGCTCAATTCCCATACCAAAGGCAAAACCCGTGTATTTGTCGCTATCGATACCACAGTTGGTCAGTACTTGTGGGTGCACCATACCGCAGCCCATGACCTCAAGCCATTTACCATTATCATCTAAGATATCGACTTCAGCTGAGGGCTCAGTGAATGGGAAAAATGAGGGACGAAAACGCACGGTCAGCTCTTTGGCAAAAAACGCTTCCAAAAACTCGCTGATCAAGCCTTTTAACTCCGCAAAAGTACTCGATTCGGTGACCATCAACCCTTCTAACTGATGAAACATAGGGGAATGCGTTTGGTCTGAGTCATTGCGATAGACACGGCCTGGACAAATAATACGAATCGGTGGCTCGTTTTTTTCCATGGTACGAATCTGTACCGGACTGGTATGGGTACGTAGCAAATAATGCGCATCAAAATAAAAAGTATCGTGCATCGCACGCGCTGGGTGATGGGAGGGAATATTTAGCGCTTCAAAGTTATAGTAATCGCTCTCGACCTCAGGGCCGGTTGCCACATTGAAACCCGCCTGCACAAAATACTGCTGCATACGCTGGGTAATCATCGTCACCGGATGCAAATGGCCTTTTTGTCCACCGCGCGCAGGCAAGGTGATATCAATACTCTCAGCCTCTAACTTAGCGTTTAGTGCCGCAACGTCTAGTTGCTGCTGCTGATCTGTCAGGGTCTGCTGAATGCGGCTACGCACTTGATGCAACCAGCCACCGTAGGTTTTTTTATCGTCGGCGGTAAGCTTGCCCATCTGTTTTGACCAACCCGTTAATAGGCTCTTTTTACCAGTCAATTGCACTCGTAAGTCTTGCAATACGCGGGCATCAGTGACTTGTACAATCAAAGCGTCAGCGGCTTGAGCAAACTCGGTCAATTGAGCTTCGCTAAGATCATTCAGCTCTGTAGATAAGGTCGGTAGCGCCGACAAGTCGTTGGTGGCAGCAGGGGTAGTCATAAGACGCATTATTCCTGATTTGAACGGACTATTAATTGTAGGGATTTGACCAAATATTGCAAACCATTTACTCGCTATTTTAAAATAAAAACGAGTGTTATGAATGGCTTGAATATTTAGACAGTACTCATCATACTTGATTCATGGAGCTTGATTCATCAATCTTTATTCACCAAGTGTTGATATCACGCTTCCATCTCGATACCCAGGATGAGCAAAAACATATCATATAAAAAAAGCCACCGACTAGCGGTAGCTTCTATTAATATCATACTATTAATCAATATTAGTCCTATCCATCTAAACACTCAACTTAATATGCTGAATATCTAAAGGATGGTTAATATTAGGCCAATTCCGCTTTTGCTTTTTCGACCAATGCGGTGAAAGTTGCAGCATCATGCATAGCGATGTCAGCAAGGACGCGACGATCGATTGCGATGTTGGCTTTTTTCATGCCATTGATAAAGCGGCTATAGCTTAAGCCATTTAAACGTGCACCAGCGTTGATACGTGCAATCCAAAGACGACGGAAAGTACGTTTTTTGTTGCGACGGTCACGATATGCATATTGACCAGCTTTGGTTACTGCTTGTACCGCTACACGGTAAACACGTGAACGGGCACCGTAGTAGCCTTTTGCACGCTTCAAGATTTTTTTGTGACGGCGATTTGCCTGTACACCACGTTTTACACGGGCCATAATTTACTCCAAGATTTTGTAATCACTGTTAAACGAATGACGATGCTATTAAATAGTAAACATCGTTGTCAGATTGCAAAGTCAGCTATATCCAATTCAACAATTTTAAATTAAATACAAGTGACGATAGGCTATTAGATGTATGGGCACATACGACGAACAGCTGCTTCGTCAGACTTGTGCACTAACTTAAGACCACGCAACTGGCGAATACGCTTAGGTGATTTCTTGGTCAAGATATGGCTTTTAAAAGCTTGCTTACGCTTGAAGCCGTTTGCTGTTTTTTTGAAGCGTTTAGCGGCACCGCTTCTGGTTTTCATCTTAACTTTCATGATGAGTTGCCTCTTTTTCTTTGTTAGAACCTGGTCGTCAAATAGGGAAAATGTCTGACTACTATATAAGTTGCCATATAAACAATCATCAAACCTCTATTTGCCTCGAGGTGGGAGGCGCTATTTTAGCAGATAGTGGCTTGTTTTGCCAAGTAAAGTTTTAGTCCGACCAAAGCTGCGAGTGGTATCCACCAATTCGCACGCGCGAGCTTGCGGTCAACCGTATCAAAATATCAATAAAACCTCAGTAAGGTTATGATTTTTTCCAAAAAGATTGAATGTCAGCCTAAGCTATGCTTAAGTAGAGAGTAGAATTTGCTATAATCTGAGCGTCCGTCATATCCAACTATTTAAGCCGTTATTGACTGTGTTTAGTATGACCCCATCCCTCTTAACCCTGCGAACCTGTACCCTAATCAGCAGAACGCCTCGCCTATAATCGCTTTGGGAGAAAACGTGCCAAAAAAGGAAATAAAAGTTGATGATGACCTCTTGGTCTTTGAAACCGTGATGCGCGTGCGTCATACTGAGATCGATACGGGTCAGTATATGACTATCGAATCTTTGACCGCATTGTTGACGGAAGCATGGTTGCGGTTTTTATATGCCAAAGGAATCAAAGAGGTCAATGCCGATTATCAAGGTTTGATTATTGATGAATTACAGCTAAATATCAGCAGCCGTGTACAGGTACGTGAAGAGCTGTTGTTTGAGGTGGGTGTTGAACCCATGTATGATAATGGCGGTCATGTAGAGATAAAGATCTCACGTCTACACACAGGTGATACCGTAGCAAAAGCCAGACAGCATTTTGTCAATTATGACTTTAAAGCGAATAAAGTAACCGCGCTTGATAACAAGATTAAAGAAGCGCTGTACCCACACTTATTTAAGCATTAATAAGGTTAATTCATAACAAATACCATTGCCATATCAGTGACTGTTTTTTGAGTACTATTTTTTAAGTGCTATCTTTTAAGTAAATGTTTTTCTCAAAATACGAATGGCTTGATTAAATAACAATAGCAAATACCACACCCAGAAAAAACGGATAAATGATGACTTTACCTGCTTGGCTAACCGACGTAAATTTTAATAGTGATGGTTTAATTCCTGCCATTGCCCAAGATCATAAGTCTGGGCGTATTCTGATGATGGCGTGGATGAATAGCGACGCGCTGCTATTAACCGCCCAAACAAAAACAGCGGTTTACTTTTCGCGATCACGCGCCAAACTGTGGCACAAAGGCGAGTCGTCAGGTCACACGCAAACCGTGCATGACATTCACTTGGACTGTGATGCCGATGTCATTGTACTAAACGTCACGCAAGCAGGTGGCATTGCTTGCCACACAGGACGCGAATCTTGTTTTTATCGGCGTTTGGACTTATCTGGGCAACACCCAGAATGGCAAACCGTCGATAAAGTCTTAAAAGATCCCTCTGATATTTATCATTCAAATGAATCGACCATTGATACAGCTCAAGACAAAAATCCTAGCGCTAATGTCGTTACGGATGCTGACACTATTACCCATGTTGAGAGCAATCAAACGCACACTGATCAACGCTCTATTTTGCAACAACTGGATCACGTATTGTCAGAACGAAAACAAGCCGATGCCGATAGCTCTTATGTGGCAAGTTTATACGCCAAAGGTTTGAATAAAATCTTAGAAAAAGTGGGTGAAGAAAGCGTAGAGAGTATTATCGCTGCCAAAGACTTTGCCAACTGTGATGAGAATACAGACAAAACGCAATACGATGACGCCCGTCATGAGCTCATTTATGAAGTGGCAGATGTTTGGTTCCACACCTTGGTTGGTTTGGCATGGTTTGATATAGAGTCAGACACCGTATTGAGCGAGCTGGGTCGACGCTTTGGACTCTCAGGTATCGATGAAAAAGCCGCTCGATAGCTTTGACACTTACTTAAGTAAATAGCTTTATCTTTTGTGGTCGGTTTCACCTTTTTGTCATAAGTGCAGGATATAATGTACCTCTATTTTACTTCGCATTATATGTCGATGTTTTTTGTTTACTGATCAATCTTCATAAACTCAAAGCCTTCATATAAAGACTGAAAATTAAGTCAAAAGGATACCATTATGGGCAGTTTTTCTATTACGCATTGGCTAATATTATTGGTCGTCGTTGTCGTCGTATTTGGCACTGCAAAACTCAAAAATGCCGGCAAAGATTTGGGCGGTGCGGTCAAAGGTTTTAAAGAAGCCGTTAAAGATGAAAACGTTGAACATGCCAAAAAACATGTGGTGCTTGATCATGATGGCAATGCCCGTACAACTGAGCGTTCTGCCAGCCAAAAGGTTGATGACAGCACTGTCCACTCTACGCCTGTTGACGATAAGCACAACGTATAAGCCCGTCGCATTTAGCCTGCTTTATTTGAAATAGTGACATTCGACCATTATGTTTGATATTGGGTTTTCTGAATTACTCCTCTTCGGCGTCATCGCCCTGATTGTCTTAGGCCCAGAAAAACTGCCTCAAGCAGCGCGCACGGCTGGGCAATGGTATGCCAAAATTCGCCGTACCGTCTCGACGTTACAGTCTGAGATAGAAGCTGAACTGGATTTGGCTGAAACGCGGCAAATGATGCAAAAAGAGCTTGCCAAAATTCGTCAAACTGAAGCGGATATGAGACGTGAGATGGCAGAGATGCGCGGTAATATGAAGCAATTTGAACACTCGCAGAACCAGCATCTAAAAGCCTCCCATACCGATAATAGTGCGCATGATCAGAGTGATAAGGCAGAGACTGAGCACAGTAGCGACACAGGCAATCATCAAACCGCCGCCCCAACAGCATTCGATTATGCGTATGGGCAAGAGCAAAAATCAGCCGAACACGATATCTTCTCAGCACCAGACGTTAATACTTGTACCAACCAACCCGTTCAACCTATCATGACCAGACCGTGGGAGAATATGTGGTTTCGTTTGGGAGCGTATGACAAAGCCCGTCGCCTGCCGATGCCGCCATACTTGCCCAACTATAAAGCGGATATCTTGCTAAATGCTCATTTAGACAATTCTACGGCGAATCAAGCCTATCTCAATAAACAGGAAGCTGATTGATGGGATTGTTCAAACGCAAAAAAAGCCGTCAAGAAAAAATCACTGATTCAGACATCGACGCAAACGTTGATTCAAGCCTAGGCACTGATTCAAGTATTGAGTCCAGCTCAAAAACCGCTCATGATAATGCGTCTGACGATGTTTTAAGCGCTTTGGCTGATATGCCCATCACTGAGCATCTGATTGAGCTGCGTCGCCACCTGATTAGAATATGTGTGGCGGTACTGGTCATATTTTTGGCGTTAGCAGGGTTTTCACGTGAGCTGTATAACTTTTTGTCAGACCCACTGGTTGCTCAATTGCCTGCCAATTCGACCATGATTGCAACCGATATTACGTCCAACTTTATGGCACCGATACGGCTGACTGTATTTGTCGCTGCATTTTTGGCCATGCCGTATATTCTTTATCAGATTTGGTCATTTGTTGCGCCCGGATTGTATAAAAAAGAGAAGAAAATCGCGATTCCAGTGCTATTTTCATCCATCTTTTTATTCTATGCAGGGGTAGCGTTTTCTTACTTCGTGGTGCTCAAAGGCGTGCTGAAGTTCTTTATCATGTTTGCCCCGCAGAATGTCCTACCAATGACAGATATCGACAGCTATCTAAGTTTTGCCTTAAAATTATTTATGGTGTTTGGATTAACGTTTGAGATTCCCGTTGTCACCTTGCTATTGATATTGGCCGGTATTGTCTCCATTCAGAGCCTAGAGGAAAAACGCCGTTATATTATCGTTGGTTGTTTTGCGGTAGCAGCAGTTGTCACGCCGCCCGATGGTGTCTCGATGCTGATGCTGGCCGTTCCGATGTGGTTATTGTTTGAGCTTGGTTTATTGCTGGCCAAAATCCTCATCAAAGAAGCGCCTACCCCTATTTTTGCCTCGACCAACAAGCAATAGAACGCTTAATATTCTTATTTGATGTTAAGTAGGCCTATTCAATAGAAAAAAATCATGTTTTAATTCATCATGATTTTTTCTTATCCCAGTGAGCTTAGCGCTTATTGTCATCACTGACCACGATCAGCGTCCAACAGCCATTGTTTATGCAGTGGCTTTTTTTACCGCCGTTGTTTTTCATCATTTTTTGTCCTTTAGGTAGCCTTATTATGTCCGCATCTATGCCCGCTTATATGAGTGACCCCACCGATGAGCAGCTGAGCGCGCTTAATATGGCCATGGATCATAAGTCATTCAAAGTAGTTGCCTATGCCGGTGCTGGTAAAACAACGACGCTCAAATTAATCGGTGAGCGTCTGCGCGGACGTGGTCTATATCTGGCCTTTAACAAAGCGATTGCCAATGACGCAAGGCAGAAGTTTCCGCCCCATGTAGAGTGCCGTACCTTCCATTCACTTGCTTACCGTCATGTGGCTCGCGATATTACCGCCAAGCTTTCATTGCCACGCTTTTCACCCAAGCGTCTAGGCGATGATTTGGGCTTACAACCGGTACAAGTCCGTCGGCAAATGGATGGGGTCAATAAGTACATCACCTTGACGCCTGCTCGACTGTCGCGTTTCGTCAGTGATGCGGTGAGTAATTTTTGTAGTACCCATGCCAGCTATCCTGCGCCAAGACATATATTGTTTCCCAGTTGGCTCGATGAATCGGATGCCGAGCAGCTGCGCGAGATGCTCTACCCTGCCGTTGAACAACGTTGGCTACAATCGATTGATGCACGCCACCCGGCTGGCATTGGGCATGATATTTATCTTAAGCTTTGGGCCTTGTCTAAGCCCAGCATTCCTGCTGATTTTATATTATTTGATGAAGCGCAAGACGCTGACCCATTAATGATGGGGATTTTGACGCAGCAGCCAAGACAAGTCATTTATGTGGGCGACGCGCATCAGCAGATTTACGAATGGCGCGGTGCGGTGAATGCCATGAAAAAGCTACCGCTACCGCAAACCTTATTGACGCAGTCGTTTCGCTTTGGTGAACCGATTGCAGAAGTGGCCAATACCTTATTGAAAGCCTTGCAGGAAGACGTGCCCCTAAAAGGCAACCCCAATAAACAGTCCTCTACGGATAAAGGCATGGTGCATAGCAAAAAAGACGCTATCTTGTGCCGTACCAATGCCGCTGCCATGGCGCAGCTTTTGACAGGTTTAAAACTTGGACACCGCGTGGCGCTACAAGCCGATACCGATCGCATGCTCAAATTCTGTCAAGCTGCGGAGAACTTAAAAAATGGCAAGTCGGCTTATGGCGTGCCTGAGCTTGCCTATTTCTATAATTGGGGCGATGTACAAGAATACTCGGAAACCAACGAGGGCAGCGACTTAAAAACCTTGGTCAAACTGGTCGATGATCATGGCACCAATGTGTTGACGCAAGCAGTCAATAGCCTTACCCGTATCGAGAATGCCGACTATGTCATCTCAACGGCGCATAAAGCCAAAGGGCTTGAGTGGGGTAAAGTGCAACTGGACGATGACTTTTATTATGATGTCACCACCAACGCGGTCAAGATAAGTCCAGAAGAATTGCGCTTGCTCTACGTCGCCTGCACACGCGCCCAAAGCAACTTGGACATTCACAACATTAAAGACTTGATATCAGGATTACAGACGGGGAAAAAGGTGGTTTTTGGCAATACTTAATTTTCTTAAACCTCACAGCAAGCAAGAAAATTTTGTACCAATCCTTTATCCTAATACTCTGCCTTCATTTGATCTTCGGTCAACCGTTCTTCCATTTCTAATAATGATTACCGCACCATGAATAACACTCAGCAATTTCAAGCACGTAAAAATGCCATACGCCAACGGTTCGCCAATCCCGTCCGCCTACTCGCCCCCATGGAAGGCTTGACCGATCCATTGATGCGCCAAATTTTAACGCAAATTGCGTCAGACTTAGGCCGTCCCTATGATTGGTCAGTGAGCGAGTTTATTCGCGTGACCCAACATGTCTTGCCAGCTCATGTCTTTTATAAATATGTGCCTGAGCTACATCATGACGCCAAGACCGCGTCTGGCACGCCGATTCATGTGCAGCTACTTGGTAGTGAGGCACAACTAATGGCAGAAAACGCCGCTTACGCTTGTGAGCTTGGCGCGCCTGCCATTGATATCAATTTTGGTTGTCCTGCCAAGACCGTCAATAGCCATCGCGGTGGCTCGGTATTATTGGATGAACCTGAAGTCATGTACGAGATTATCAGCGCCGTGCGCCGCGCCGTCCCTGACAATATTCCTGTATCAGCGAAGATTCGTTTGGGCTACACCGATACCAGCCGCATAGACGATATTCGCGGTGCCATTGATAGTAGTGGCGCTGATTGGCTGACCATTCACGCCCGCACCAAAACCCAAGGCTATAAGCCGCCTGCTTATTGGGATAAAGTTCAGAATTTTAATGCGCTTAATATTCCCGTGATTGCCAATGGCGAGATTTGGAACACAGAGCAAGCGCAAAATTGCATGGTGCAGGCAGGAACAAGGCATCTCATGCTGGGGCGCGGCGCGGTTACTCGTCCCGATTTGATTGCTCATATCGATCAGCACATGATTCAAAATGACATGTTTAAAAGCGACTTGGTTCACGTTGATAATAGACAATTAGAAGATACAGCAACGCTGTTGTGGCAAGATTTGATTGGGCATCAAATCAAATTTTTACAAGGCGAAGCGAAAAGCGAGGTGGTCTTAGTCGGACGTTACAAGCAGTGGCTTGGGATGCTCACTAAAGGTTATAGTGAGGCGCAAATACTGTGGAACGATATCAAACGAGAAAAAAATAAAGCAGCGATCATTACCGCACTGCAAGCCAGTGTCCGATAACCATCATCTGCTTTTTCTTAACGTTTTTCTATAAAATCAGACTTTACTGTAGTCTTAGCATTAAGTACTAATACGGATTGCTAAGTAAAACAACATCAGACAACAAGCAATAGATAACACCCAAAGTATGGAACGAAACGTCGCCAAATTGGTAATATAAGCGGCGCAATAGCCAATGCGAATCAACACATACAGCCAAGCCAGCGTGTTAATAATCAATTGCGGAACGAAGAACAACATAGCAGCCAAAACGGCAGCCAAAAAGACAGGCAACGTCTCATAGCTGTTCTGCTGCGCTGCATTGGCACGTGCCGCCATTCCTGTCGTATTTTGCAAAAAGTCACGCGGATGCGAGTTGTCAGCCATATTAAAGCCGCCAACTACTTTCGCCAACATTGCCATCATTACTGGTAATAGACTTGCTATCACCATTGCCCAAATGGCAGAAGCAGCGGTATCAGAGACCAATCCAAAGATTGCATTCATAAGTATCCTTGCCCCTACCCTGCAATAACTTCAAAATCATGAGTAATATTCACCCCGCCTTGCGCCAACATGCGGCTGGCCGAGCAGTATTTTTCTGCAGACAGGTTTACCGCTTTTTCGACTTGTTTGTCCTTGATATCTTTACCCGTCACAATAAAGTGCAGATGAATATCGGTATATACCGCTGGTACGGCATCAGCGCGCTGTGCAGTCAGCTCACAACGTACATCTTGTACTTCTTGACGCGATTTTTGCAAAATCGATACCACATCATAACTGGCACACCCACCCAAACCCAACAAGATGAGCTCCATGGGGCTGGCGCCTTTTTCTTTACCGCCATCCATTTGTACATTATGTCCTGATGGCGAGACGCCCATAAACGCTTTATTCTCTTGCCAAGTAACGCTTGCTTTTGATTCTGACATTTTGCATGATCCTTCTATAATATATTATGTATGTTTTTTAAAAAATGCTCGTAATTTTGTGAGCTTGACCGCTTATTAGCGTTAAGAGGTTGGCCTATCTAATTCGGAAACTGCTCTAGTGTAGCATAAGCCAAAGCGAGGTTTTATAGAGCCATTGTCTCAAAACTTAGCCATTGAAAACTTAGTCATTGAAAACTTAGTCATTAGAAACCTAGTCGTTTAATAAGTAATTAGCGACTGATGTTTTCTTTTGCAAATTATTTGTCTTTTATAAATAGGGTTTGGGTAGCTAACTGCATCTTGTAAGCCCAAACACTTACGACAATGTCAATTTATCTTTATTAATTTTTAGCAAAATAATTAACAAAAGTTTAATTATAAATGACTGATTTTAAACGGATAAACTCGTGAAACATTTTATAGCAAAATACTGTTACACATTTTGCTTGTTTCTTGGTTTAATGACGGTAATGAATCTTATTCTTATCAGATATCGATAATAATCACCCTATAATAATTATGATTGCTGTCGCGATATTTGGTTTGAATAAGCACTGTTTTAAACAAATTAAAAAGGTTTGGTCATGATAGATGCAGACGGCTTTCGCGCCAATGTCGGCATCATCTTGGCAAATACACAAGGGCAAGTTCTGTGGGCAAAACGTATTGGTCACAACGCTTGGCAATTTCCCCAAGGCGGTATCGACCGCGGGGAGACGCCGATGGATGCGATGTATCGCGAGCTCTGGGAAGAGGTCGGCCTGCATCCGCGTCACGTAGATTTACTGGCAGTCACGCAAGATTGGTTGCGTTATCGTCTGCCAAAACGTTATGTGCGTCACGGACAGCACCCTTTATGTATTGGGCAAAAACAGAAATGGTTTTTGCTGCGCTTAGATGAGCCGAATACCCAACACATCCGCTTTGATGAGGGTAAACCAGAATTTGATCACTGGCAATGGGTCAGTTACTGGTATCCACTCGGACAAGTGATTCATTTTAAACGCGGAGTATATCGTCGCGCTCTACAAGAGCTGGTACGTGAACTTCCCCTAAAGCAAGAGTTGATTATCCCTGAACAAAACAATCACTTGTTAGTGGAGTGAGGTTTGACAACATAATAGATTTCCACGCCATTTGCTAGTAGGTTTAGCAGGTGTCGTGGGCATTTTTTTATGTTTATTTTTCTTTTATAGACTTTGGCTTTCGCGACTTATTATCTTAGCCTCTACACTTGAGCTTGCCTCATCGTCTTTAGTCAATGTCAAAATACTTTGGGTGCGCGTTCCATAGGTGGGTACGTTATCTACCCCGCGACCTAGGGCAACCGGTTCGATATAAACCGAAGACAGCACCTGCTCAAGCTCAGTCGCCATGCCAGTATCAGGCAGCCGATCCGCTGGCGCTTGTGTATGATCGGACAACACATTAAAAGCGGCGGCTTGCCAGTATTCAGGGGCGCTATCTTCTGCAATCAATGGCAATACTTCTTGGCGTAGTCTGCCACGTAAACGCTCGGTTTTAAACCAACTGTCTTCCGGTTGACCGTTTGAGATGACATGTAGTCCTGCGTACAAGGGAGTGGGCGCATGGCCGCGATTATTGACGATAACGGCTTGCGCCGTATCACCAATAATAAGATTGAAACCCGCATACGCTTGCAGCTGGATGTTACGGGCAAAATCCATTGGGCTTAATGTGCCTGTCAAAAACTCTGTCACTAACGCCCCGCGTGAGCGCTCATCATTACTGGCCTGTACACCGTCACGAAAGTTCAATACCGCCGCCCAGCGTCCGTTTTGTTGTCTAAACTCTTGTTGTTGCAGAGCTGTCTGCTGTGCTTGATGAATGCCCAACCAAGTACCACCGCTTTGACTGTCACGTCCTGCGTAGATAGGCTGATCAGACCACTGATGCAATGGCTTAGTCGGACGCTGCAAAAACTCATCACGATTGGACAATAGCACTAATGGCAGCTCATCAAATAATTGCCAAGCAATGGCGACAATACACATAGTATTCCTTTTATAAAAATCTGTTGTACAAGTACTTTTTAGCAAAGATAAAAGACTTTGTTTATAGCGTATTGGCTAACAAAACATCAATTATGGATTGCCATCCAATAGCTTATTGGCAGGATAACTGATTTGAGAAGTCGAGCGTATCACTTGTGACTGTTTACTCGGTAAGTCGAATTCCCACGCTACCATGCCTTGGTTATCATTCCAATTGCGCTCAGTGACAGGCGGCGAATGAGTGACCGCAACTTTCAGGCTATCATCGCGGCTGATGGGCTCACTCCCCAATACTTGTAAGCGCACAGGGCGGTTATGCTGGTTGGTAAATTGATAAGCTTTGGTGGTCGTTAAGGTTTGCGTACGGCTTAGCACGCCTTTTTCACCCTGCTTGTCTTCATTGATTAGCGCTTTCACCATCGTGTTTGGATCACGACCAAAGCCAATCCCCTGCTCTTTTAGCATCTGATAGCTATAACGCGACTGACCCACATAGTTATCGTCACGGTACAGCTGTAATGAACCATCTACCCAATCTGGGGTCAAGAACGGCGCCGACGCATACCAATAGGCAGCTGTCTCCACGCTCGGGGTACTCCGAACCCACAGCTTACTGCTACCAGACTGCTCGCCAATCACTGTACGTACTCGTCGACCGCCACTCGGAATCGTCACTAGCTGCGGTAAGCGATACTCAATAATACCGTTTTTGTTTTGGCTGCTAACGGCAAAACTTGGTAGCGGTGCTTCAGCAACAGCATCGCTATAGCTCTCTCTTCCAGATACCAATACAACAGGCATAGCCTCCGACATAGGTGGTACATACTGAACATTTTGATTTTCTTCATATAGCGATAGGCGCGGCACATAAGGCAGTTGCCCTGTCGCACTTTGATTAGGATTTGCAGTACTGAGGGTCACAGGAACATTGGTCCAGTTCTCACCCGTTTGCTGGGCGATGATCGCAGAGGCAGTGATATTTAGCTGCTCGCTATTGGTGTTTAGACGCGCTTGATACGTGGGTTCCCAACCTGCGCCTTGCACCTGATAATGCAATTTGAGCGTGCTTGGCGAGCGACTGACAGTGCGTACGCTTACCTGTGTCACATTGTTAGAGACTGATGTTGCGCTACCTGCCATGATCTGATTCAGTGCGTCTTGTGCACTTGCCTGCCGCTGCTGAATCTCCAAAATCTTTTGGTTAAGACTGGCGGCCTGCGTCTCTATATCGCGTGCGTTGTTGGCGATAGTTCCGTCAATATTAACTTGCGTGACTTTGGTCAAATTCTGCAAATAGGCTTTTGCCAAGCGCGCGGCTTCTAATTCAGCATTGATACTGGCTAGGGTATTTTGCTGTGTTTGCACCTTAGCGTCACCTTGATACTGACACTGGGCGGCTTGCTCCCCTGTCAATTCTTCAATACTGATTTCACCAACATTGACATTGTCCATCGCTTGTACGCTGAGACTTTCTTTATCCATATAAGGTGACAGGCAAGAAAATACAACGGTTTGCTCGCCACTGCCTGTAAGAGGCAACGAACGTGTGACGCTTGCCAGTCCCTGATACACAGTCACTTGCTCGATACTACTGGTTGCTGCTTGTGCGCCAGATAGCCCTAATACGGTACTACCACCGAATATTAGTGGCAGTACAGCGAAACGGGTCATTGAGCTGAGCGGCGCTAATATGCGTGCAGGATCCGTTAGGCCAGACCCATGCGTTGGGTGTGCGTTCATACATCTTTCCTTAGAAGTGAAATCAATCATGGCATCTTTCTATTTATATCCCTTTTATGGTGCAGTTTATTGATGATAATGCACTAAATTAACGATTATCTTAAATAATAGTTAATTATTACTCAATTGTGACCTGATTATTGACTTTTTTAACTTGGCACGGAACTTGAACCCTTAATAAGCGTTCAGGAGCAATATTTTATCTTTTGTGTCTATTTAGGAGATGTCCATGTTTTCGTTACCCACTTTAGCCAATCCTCAATTTGTTGACTCTCACTTCCACGGCAAAATCAAATCACGCTTTTCGTTACTAGCGATTGCCATCGTTGGCAGCCTGAGTCTTGCTGGCTGTCAAAAGCCTGCCGAAACCGCGACATCAACAGAGACAACAACCGAAACCGCGACAGAAACCACGACCACTCCTGCCGCTGATGGCGACACGATCAAAGTGGGCATCTTGCATTCCCTATCTGGCACCATGGCCATCTCTGAAACTTCTCTAAAAGATACTGCCTTGATGACCATTGATGAGATCAATGCCAATGGTGGTGTGCTCGGTAAGCAACTAGAGCCTGTGGTTGTTGATCCTGCCTCTGACTGGCCATTGTTTGCTGAAAAAGCGCGTCAGCTGCTCACTCAAGATAAAGTTGATGTGATTTTTGGTGGTTGGACATCGGTATCGCGTAAGTCAGTATTGCCAGTGGTTGAAGAGCTAAACGGCTTAATGTTTTATCCAGTACAGTACGAAGGCCAAGAGCAATCAGAAAATATTTTTTACACTGGCGCAGCGCCCAACCAGCAAGCCATTCCAGCGGTTGAGTATTTGATGAGCGAAGAAGGCGGCGGTGCAGAGCGCTTTGTGTTATTGGGTACCGATTACGTCTATCCACGCACCACCAATCAGATTTTGAAAGCGTTTTTGAAATCAAAAGGCGTGGCTGATGCAGACATCATGGAAGAGTACACACCATTTGGTTTTAGCAACTATCAAACCATCGTCTCTAATATTAAGAAATTCTCAACAGGCAAAAAGACCGCGGTGATCTCTACCATCAATGGCGACTCAAACGTGCCGTTCTATCGTGAGCTTGCCAACCAAGGTATCAAGGCCTCAGATATTCCAGTCATGGCGTTCTCAGTCGGTGAAGAAGAGCTGCGCGGTATTGATACCAGCTTATTACAAGGACACTTGGCGGCATGGAACTACTTTATGTCGATCAAAAACCCAACCAATAGCGACTTTACCAAACGCTATAAGCAATACGCACTGGACAAAAAATTGCCGAATGCTGACAAAGTCGTGACCAATGATCCGATGGAAGCCACCTATGTGGGTATCAATATGTGGAAACAAGCCGTTGAAAAAGCAGGCACCACCAATGTCGATAAAGTACGTATTAGCATGGCGGGACAAACCTTTGACGCACCTTCTGGCTACACCCTAAAAATGGATGAGGAAAACCACCACTTATGGAAGCCTGTGATGATTGGACAAATTCGTACCGATGGTCAATTTGACATTATTTATAAAACCCAAGAAGTCATCCAAGCACAGCCATGGAGCGAGTATATTCCTAAATAAACGGTTCCCTAAATAAATGGATGCTGAAAAGCGCATGGATAGTGGGCAGCTGGATAGACGATATAAATAAACGTATCCGCGCCTACTTTCCACATTTATTTTCAACATTTTAAGCATCTCCAAATCTTATTAAGACTTCTATTACTTACTAGGCTAAGTGATAAAAGACAAGAATTTGTTGTCTGTAAAAACAGGGAGCCGTATATGCCGCACCATACTTTACGTCCATTTTTAGGACAAATATTGTCCAAAAATGATAACGAGCAACAAGCAGTAGCAGTAGCAGTGAAGAACACGACTCGTATGTCAATGTTTGTGCCGCTACCGCTGCTTGCATTGATTATCTTGTTTATGGCGATCTTAAGCACCACCGCACACGCTGACAATCACGCTGATAATGATGCTCAATCTACAAATATCGCCACTATCACCTCAGAGTCGATGACTGATGGTAGTGGTACGCTACGCACCAATAATGAGCAATCACTGACTACTCCTTCACAAACCTCGACTGCCGCATCAGGTGATGCAATCCCCCAGTTCGTAGCAGGTGATTTTAGTCAGCGCCAAGCCATGCTAAATGATTGGCCAGGATCGATTGAGAGTTTAGACAGTCTAGTCGAGTTGATTGCCAATGATGAGCTGTATCAAGGCAACGGTGGACAGACTTATTTGCTCAACGCAGAGGATCAGCTTTTTACCTATCCTGACAAAAAAGAAACGGCCGATTGGCCAAGTGACTTATCACAAGTCACATTGACCAATGCCTTACGTTCCGCGCTGATTTTTGGGCAGGCCAAGGTAAAGCTAGAGTCTGACAAGCCAGCACAGCGCCTGCAAGCTGTAAATATTCTGGCTAATAACATTGATCAAGTCGATCCAGCCATTATCACAGCCGCTATAACAAACGAAGACAATGCTAAAGTTAAAAAAGCATTGGCCGCCCTACAAGCGCGTATAGACTTTAAAAATGGTGACCTAGCCACTCAGATTGTAGCGGTAAAGCTACTCGCTGATAGCGATAGCCCGCAAGTATTGGTCGATATCGAGTCTGCGCTCGCAGCGGATAATATAGATCCTACCTTCGAAGCGGCGCTTATCGATGCCAGAGACAGGGTGGCGCGCCGTATCAAGATAAGCACATGGACAGGGCATATTTTCACAGGCATGAGTACGGCCAGTATTTTACTGCTCGCTGCGCTTGGCCTTGCGATTACCTTTGGTTTGCTTGGCGTGATTAACATGGCGCATGGTGAGCTGATTATGATTGGCGCGTATACCACCTATATGGTGCAAAATTTCTTCCAAGCTTACATGCCAGATATGGTTGGCTGGTATTTGCTTGTTGCTATTCCAGCTGCCTTTTTGGTCAGCGCGGTCATTGGCATGGTTATTGAGCGTATTGTGATTCGGCCCTTATATGGTCGTGAGCTGGAAACCTTGTTGGCAACCTTTGGTGTGAGTCTCATTCTAATGCAGTTGGTACGGATGATTTTTGGCGCACAAAACGTTGAAGTCAGCAATGTGGCGTGGCTGAGCGGCGCCTATCAAGTGTCATCCAGCCTAGTGCTGCCTTATAACCGTATTGCCATTATCGTGTTTACGGTCCTCGTCGTGGCGCTACTGGTGTACTTACTCAACAAGACCCGTTTTGGTTTGTTTATACGCGCCGTCACCCAAAACCGTCAAATGGCACGTGCTGTCGGTATCCCTTCTGCCCGCATCGATATGATGGCATTTGGTCTAGGCTCTGGGCTGGCGGGTATGGCTGGCTGTGCGCTTGCGCAAGTGGGCAACGTGGGTCCTGATCTGGGTCAGACCTATATTATTGATACCTTTTTGGTCGTCGTCGTTGGCGGAGTCGGGCAAGTATGGGGCGCGGTACTAGCCGCCTTAGGACTGGGTGTTAGCGGTACGGTGCTTGAGATTGGTATTGGCGCGGTATTGGCCAAGATTGTGTTGTTGGTTCTTGTGATTCTGTTTATTCAGAAGCGGCCACAAGGTTTATTTGCCCTCAAAGGCCGCTTTGTCGAATAAGGAGAGCGCTATGATACTGACCAAATTATTGTCTGATACAAGGCGTAGTGCCGTTTTAATTGGTTTGTGCTTTGCAGTATTGCTGATACTGCCTTGGCTGCATCTGATGCCGGAAACCTCACCCTTTCATCTCTCAGCCTACTGGATCACGCTCATTGGCAAAATAATGGCGCTGGCAATGGTGGCATTGGCACTAGACCTTGTCTGGGGCTATGCTGGCATCCTAAGCTTGGGGCATGGCTTGTATTTTGCGTTGGGTGGTTATGCGTTTGGCATGTACTTAACCCGTGAGACTGCTGGCGATGGACTGCCTGATTTTATGCGTTTTTTGAGCTGGACTGAGATGCCATGGTACTGGGCAGGTACGCAGCACTTTTGGTGGGCGATGACCTTGGTAGTCTTAGTACCAGGTGTGATTGCCTTTATCTTTGGTTTTTTCGCCTTTCGCTCCAAAATCAAAGGGGTGTATTTTTCTATCATCACCCAAGCCATGGTCTATGCAGCAGCCCTGCTCTTCTTCCGTAATGAGACAGGCTTTGGTGGCAATAATGGCTTTACTGGTTTTACCACCCTTTTAGGCTATGACATTACCGCTGCCTCAACTCGTGCGGTGCTGTGCTTTGTCACTGCCTTAGCGCTGCTCGTGTCTTACCTGGGTCTGCGTTATTTGATGAATCAACCTTATGGACGCGTACTGGGCGCGATTCGTGATAGCGAAAACCGCTTACAGTATTTGGGCTATCGCACGCTATGGTACAAGCTATCTGCTTGGGTATTATCCGCCGTCATCGCTGGTATCGCAGGGGCACTCTATGTGCCGCAAGTCGGCATTATCAATCCAAGTGAGATGAACCCTGTCAACTCAATCGAGATGGCCGTTTGGGTCGCGACTGGCGGTCGAGGAAGTTTGATTGGCGCAATTTTGGGAACGGGCGTGGTGAACGCGGTAAAAACCTACTTTACGGTCGCTTATCCTGAGTTTTGGCTATTGATATTAGGCGGGCTATTCGTCGTGGTCACGTTGTTTTTACCCAATGGCATTATGGGCTTGTTCGATCGCTTTAAAAAGGAGAAACAGTAATGCTAACTGATAAATCAACACCGTCTGAACCGCCAGTTAATGAGTATGGGCGTACTCATGGCGGTACTGGCCGCAGCCACCCAAAGCCAGCAGGCGCCGATTTTAGCCATGGTATTGCGCTATATCTAGAAGAGGTGAGCGTTTGGTTTGATTCGTTTAGAGCACTTAATAATCTGTCGCTCTATATTGAGGAGGGTGAGCTGCGCTGTATTATCGGACCCAATGGCGCGGGCAAAACCACGCTGATGGATGTCATCACTGGTAAAACTCGCCCTACCGAAGGCAGTGTATTTTTTGGTCAGACGCACAATCTTGCCAGTCTATCTACCGAAGAAATCGCTGAAGCGGGTATCGGGCGTAAGTTTCAAAAGCCTACCGTATTTGAAAACTTTACCGTCATGGATAATTTGTTACTTGCCGCACCGAAAGACAAACGCGTTGTCAAAAGCTTGTTCAACAAACTCGATGCCGACACGCGCGATACCCTCGACGCCACCCTTCAGCAAATCCGTTTAACTGACAGGATCAACAAGCCGGCTGGTTTACTCTCTCATGGTCAAAAGCAGTGGCTTGAGATTGGTATGCTCCTCATGCAAAGTCCCAAGCTTATTTTACTGGATGAGCCTGTGGCGGGTATGACGGATGCCGAAACCGAGCATACTGCCGAGCTGTGCCTGCGTCTTAAGAAAAATCACACCTTAGTGGTGGTCGAGCATGACATGACCTTTATTGATGCTATCAGCGAAAAAGTCACGGTATTGGCACAAGGGGCGATATTGGCAGAAGGCACTTTGGCAGAAGTGCAAGCCAATGAAGCGGTGATTGAGTCCTATTTAGGTCGATAGCTGGGTCGATAATTGGGGCACTAACTCAATACATCGCCAGTCAATAATAAACCGCTAAACCATGCAAATGTTAAAAATAATTAAAAGATTAGGAGATCGTCATGTTACAAGTCAATGGCATCAATCAATATTACGGTGGCAGTCATATTTTACGAGACGTCTCATTCACAGCACCCGTAGGCGCATGCAGCGTCGTACTTGGGCGCAATGGCGTGGGCAAGACCACACTGCTCAAATGCTTGATGGGCATACTGCCAATCAAATCAGGAGAGATTTTGCTCAATGACAAAGATATCAGCAAACTCTCACCCGAGCAGCGTGTGCGAGCAGGGCTGGCTTATGTGCCACAAGGTCGCGATATATTTTCGACATTGACCGTAGAAGAAAATATCTTGATTGGTATGGCTAAGTTTCCACGCAGTAAGGCCAAGCAAGTACCCAAGCATTTATATGATATTTTCCCAGTCCTTGATGAAATGAAACACCGTCGTGGCGGCGATTTATCCGGTGGTCAGCAGCAGCAACTTGCCATTGCTCGTGCGCTAGCCTCCGAGCCGACTGTCCTTATTTTAGACGAGCCAACCGAAGGCATTCAACCCTCCATTATCAAAGATATTGGCCGCGTCCTTCGCGACTTGGCTGACAAAGGTGACATGGCCATTGTACTGGTCGAGCAGTTCTATGAGTTTGCCGAAGATCTGGCTGATAACTACACGGTGCTCTCACGTGGCAAGGTAGTTTCGCAAGGTTCAGGCGACAGCATGGTCGAAAACAACGTACAAGAATTGGTCGCTATCTGATTATCATCAATAATACCTACTTGGTAGTGACAGCATTCTAGTAGTTCTAGTAGTCAGGCTTTCCTATCTACCTTAGACTACCCACTACCCACTACCCACTACCAAGAACCAAGAACCAAGAACCAAGAACCAAGAACCATCCGTTATCATGACAAAAATTTTCCTATTATGACGCCTATCATTAAATACACGCCCTACTTCATTTATTATAGCTTCTGCTTAACAACTTAACGTTTGCCTACAAGACTAATGCTCTAAACCATCAATGCCTAGTGATTGGCGTTATAGCAATAATGTATGCCCGACGCATGAAATTTGCTATCATGAGCAACATCTTATTATCAATATTATGACACCCTTATGATGATTCATCCTCAGTACGATCCTGTCGCCTTGGCACTTGGGCCTGTCGAAGTCCATTGGTATGGCCTGATGTATTTACTGGCATTTGCTGCCGCTTACGGTCTGGCATGGTATCGCAGCACCAAGCGTGAGGGCTGGACGACAGATATGGTGTCCGATTTGGTGTTTTTTGGGGCACTTGGTGTCATTTTAGGCGGCCGTATCGGTTACGTATTGTTTTATCAATTCGGTGAGCTGCTACAAAACCCCGCCTATCTTTTCAAAGTGTGGGAAGGCGGTATGTCATTCCATGGCGGCCTAATCGGTGTCATGCTGGGGATGCTGTATTTTGCTCGCAAGTATAAAAAGACCCCCTTTCAAGTGCTCGATTTTATCGTGCCTTGCGTACCGACAGGTTTATTGTTTGGACGCATTGGTAACTATATCAACGGCGAGCTATGGGGCCGTGTTTCTGATGGTGGCTACAATTGGCTCACCTACTTTCCGCAAGCCGCCGGGTTTGACGCGCAACAATTACAAGCCAATCCTGCGCTGCAAGACATTATGACTGAGGTCAATGGTCAGTACTTATTGCCTCGTCACCCATCACAACTGTATGAAGCTTTTGCCGAAGGTTTCTTGTTGTTTCTGTTCTTATGGTGGTACTCATCAAAGCCGCGTCCGCGCATGGCAGTGACGGGTGTCTTTATGTTGGGTTATGGTGTTAGCCGCTTTATCATTGAGTTTTTCCGTCAGCCAGACGTTGACCAAGGATTCATATTGTTAGGTTGGATGACCAAAGGTCAGATATTGAGCACCCCGATGATTCTTATTGGTCTGTTCTTGATCGGTTACGCTTACAAGCGCGGCATTTACGATTGGGGTAAGCAAGCGGCTTATTAAGCCTATTTATCCCGCCATGTTTTAAAGATTATAATTTTCTAAGCGTTATATTTTTCTAAGCGCCGTCTTAATCAATTACTGTATTAGTCATACGCTGTCGCAGCGTAGAAGAGCATTTTTATGAATAGTAACACCCCTAATAACAAACCTCTTAGCAACAAAAATGAGCAGGCCTATTTGGATCTGCTCCAGCAAGTTTTGAGCGAAGGCACTGAAAAAGGCGACCGTACGGGTACAGGTACGCTAAGTCACTTTGGCGCGCAGCTTAGGTTCGATTTGGCAACTGGCTTTCCCCTATTAACGACCAAAAAAGTCCATTTCAAATCCATCGTTTATGAGCTATTGTGGTTTTTAAGCGGCAGCACCCATGTCGATTATTTGCAAAAAAATGGCGTACGCATCTGGAATGAATGGGCAACCGCTGAGCAAACCGCACGTTTCAACCGTCCTGAGGGCGATTTAGGTCCCGTTTATGGTCATCAATGGCGTAACTATGGAGCCAGTAAAGATGACGATGGCAGCTATCATAGCGATGGCGTTGACCAAATTACGCAAGTGATTGAGCAAATAAAAACCAATCCCAATTCACGCCGCTTGATCGTGTCAGGTTGGAATCCAAGCGAGGCCGAACAAGTCGCCTTGCCGCCTTGTCATACTCTCTTTCAGTTTTTTGTGGCAGACGGTAAGCTCTCCTGCCAGCTGTATCAGCGTTCGGCAGATTTATTCCTAGGCGTGCCATTTAATATCGCAAGTTATGCGCTATTGACCCATATGGTCGCGCAAGTTTGCGGACTAGAAGTGGGTGAGTTTATCTGGACGGGCGGCGACTGTCATATTTATCAAAACCACCGCGAGCAAGTTGAGCTACAACTGACACGCTCGCTTTATCAGCTACCAACATTGACGCTCAATCCAGACGTTAAGGACATTTTTGCCTTTACCTACGAAGATATCCGTGTCGATGGTTATGAATCACATCCTGCGATTAAAGCAAAAGTCGCTGTATAGTGGATCCAATATAAAAAATATTTACTGCATTCTGAAAGAAAACAATAAGGACATGTTATGAGTTATGCCCACACTGAGGTCGCCCAAATCGCTGCGTTGAGTAGCAATCGTTGTATCGGTAAGAACAACGATCTGCCGTGGCATATTTCAGCAGATTTACAGCATTTTAAGAAGATGACGACTAAACCAAACGATAGCGATATACAAGGTATCGTCATCATGGGTCGCAAAACGTTTGAGTCGATGGGCAGCAAGCCTTTACCCAAACGTGTGAGCTTTATCATTAGTACTCAGTTAGACTATGCTGAGCAACAAGGACTGGCTGGTCGGGACAACGCTTATGTGGTACACAATTTAGACGATGCCTTAACGCAAGCGGCCAGCCTTGCTCATGGTGCGCATCTTGATACCATTTGGGTGATCGGCGGTGAGCGCGTATTCAAGGAAGCGATGCGGTATACCGATCGTATTGAACTCACGCATATCGATACTGATATTGCTGATGGTGATGCGTTTTTTCCAGAACTGTCAGACAATTTCACCATTGCTTCAGAATCTGAGCAGATGCACGATGACAAAAGTAATTTGGATTTTAAATTTGTGACTTATCAAAAAAAAGTGGCTGAATGATATCGGCTCATTTGCTAAAAAAAAGGAGCTATCACAAGCAGCATTATTGCTTATGATATAGCTAGGTCCATATAAAAAGAATAGAGCGGGACTGGAATAAATTTTTTGTAGCCTCTGTCTGCTGTGGTACAGCACGCGAGAAAAATTTATTCCTGTTGAGCGTCATAATGTCGTGCTTAATCTACTCGTGCAGTACTTTATAAACCGTCTTAGCAAGTACAGGCCCAATGCCCTGCACGCCTGCCAACTCTTGCTGGGATGCGCCAAGCAACTGCTGCATACCGCCGAAGTGATTGAGTAAATCACGGCGGCGCTTTTCACCAAGCCCCGGTATGACTTCTAGCACGGACGATGAGCGACGCTTGTCACGCTTCTTACGGTGCGCCGTAATCGCAAAACGGTGCGCCTCGTCGCGAATATGCATCAATAAATGCAGCGCCTTGCTATCCATAGGTAAGTCGAGCGGCTCATGATCGATAAAATGTAATACCTCAAGACCTGCTTTACGCCCCTCACCTTTTGCCACACTGATAAGTAGCGTGTCGCCCAAAATACCCAGTTCTGTTAGCACCTCTTTTGCGATTCCCAGCTGACCTTTACCACCATCGATGAGCAACAAATCCGGCAGTGGCTGTTTTTTATAACGCCGCGTCAATACTTGTTTCATCGCAGCATAGTCATCACCGCCCTGAATATCATGTATGGCATATTGACGATAATCGCGCCTGCGCGAGCCGCCTTGATCAAAGACCACGCAGCTACCGATGGTCGCCTCGCCCATGGTGTGTGAGATATCAAAACACTCAATCCGATCAATGGTGCGATCCGTGACGTCAGCCAAGACGTCTTTTAACGCACCAAAGCGTGCATGCAGCTCTAAGTAATCGCCCAACTTGGTTTTTAGCGCATTGTTGGTATTTAGTTTTGCCAAATCCAGCCATTCTGAGCGATGCTCACGCACGTTGGTTTTGATCACGACTTTATTGCCAAAATGCGTTGCTAGAGCTTCACTCACCGCCTCTTGATCCGGTAGCTCATGGCTTAAAATGATTTCTGCTGGTAAGTCATCCGTCACCTGAAAATAAAATGAGGTAATAAAGGCCGATAAGTTGTGCGCCAATGGCTCGCTGCTATCGACATCTGGGAAGTAATTTTTACCACCCAATACCCGTCCACCGCGCACAGTCAATACGTTGACACACGTCATGCCTGCCTGACTAGACATAGCAATCACATCGGCCTCACCTTGTACCGTATAAACGGCTTGCCGCGCTTGCACTTCCCGCAGCATGGAGAGTTGATCGCGATAGAATACCGCCTTTTCAAAATCAAGCGCTTCAGCGGCCCCTTCCATTTTTTCAATCAGCGCACTGTGAATATCGCTAGAATCGCCCTTCAAAAAGCGAATGGTATTGTTAACGTCTTCTGCGTACTCTTCAGGTGACACAAGGCCCACACAAGGCGCACGGCAACGTTTGATTTGATACTCAAGACAAGGACGCTGACGTTGTTTAAAAAAGGTATTGGTACATTGACGCATTTGAAACATCTTTTGCATCAGTACCAGCGTTTCTTTGGCCGCATGAGCCGAGGGAAAAGGCCCGAAAAACCGACCTTTTTGATGATTGCCTTTACCGCGTCCATAGGCCAAGCGTGGATAAGGCTTATCTGCTGAGATAAACACATAAAGGTAGGATTTGTCGTCACGCAGCAGCACGTTATAAGGCGGGCGATACTCTTTAATCAAGTTTTGCTCAAGCAGTAACGCTTCTGTCTCACTGCGCGTGATAATCGTCTCGATGTTGTGAATTCGAGCCACCAAAGCGCGTGTCTTTGGATGATCAATAGTCTTAGCAAAGTAGCTGTTGACGCGGCTTTTTAGCGATTTGGCTTTACCAACGTATAAGATATCGCCATTTTTGCCCAGCATTTTATAAACCCCTGGCAAATTCGGCAAACGTTTGATTAGATGCTTCAGACGAACTTTTTTGTCATCGACGGGGTTTGATACTGGAACAGTGACCATAGAATTTTTTACTCTCAAAACGGGAGGAATACCACTATTTATGGGGCGACATGGCTAATTTTGCAAGCCAATGAAACATTTATCAAGCGCCATGACGCCCGTTAATACCACAAACGTAATAACAGGGATAACCCAGCGACTCATTTTTGGCAGTCCTAGCACCGTTTCGAAAGCGAATGGTGCGCCCATGGCAAAAGCAACGCCGCCTAGCACACAGCTAAGCGGAACCGCCAGCCAACGCTTTTGGAAGTTCTCTAACAACGCATAGAGTAAAATGATAAGCAGAATCATCACAAAAGCAATATGTGCCATGCCAATGCTTTCCGCCCACGCAAAACTACTTTACTAATAATTGCGGCCATCGCAGGGATCGTGTCTTCATACTCAAAACGATAATCACGAAACGGTAAGTTGGTACGCCAGCGTCTTTGCTGCATGATTTGGAGTTCATGGTTCAGATAGGCATCACGGCTATCAACACTTTTGCTCGGTTGATGTAATTCATCTATGTGTACTGGTATAAATCATAACGTAAAGTTTATCGCCTTCATTTAAAAAGCTTAAATGACTTCTATTTCAACAACGTAGTACTAGAACACAAGCGGTTAATAAATTAGTATGAGCATAGCTGAAATAACGTATTAGGGCGTGTTGCCAATTCACAAATAGGCACTGCTGATTGCTAACATTGTTTCAGACAAGGCATCAATCGAAGATAATGCTCATGCCTTAGCAAGAGTGATAACGCAGTATGAGATAATTTTAGCATCAGCCTGAAAGGACAGGACGCTTTTTTGCCACTTCATCGATAAAAATAGACGTATAGAATAACTATACTTACTCTATTTATCTTCGAATTGTCTAAAAAATCGTCTCTGTCAGTGCCATGGTTGAATAATCAAACACGCCCTAATCGTTTATGTCTGTTTATAACACTGCTCAGTCCATGACAAGTAGCGCTATAATAGGTCAAATATTTTTAAATTTGCCGTTACTCTGTTGAGACGTTCTTTAAGACCAGCGACCTTTGTAGTTTTTATTATGGTAAATGTTTTTCTTATATATCATGCTTTGATATTCGCGAAACGTCTCGCCAATGGCAAACAAAAAAGATTAAAAAAAGAGAATAGGATTGATTTATGAGTTTATTACCCATCAACTTTGAGACATTAAAACGCAAAGCCAAAAAGAATATCATGCCACTGCTGACACCGCATTTACTAAAGCTGCGCATCAATACGTACGCGCCTTACGTTGGTGCTGGCATAAAAATTGATCATATTGATCTGGATCAGGGACTATGCGTGGTCAGTATGGGACTAAATAGTCTTAATAAAAATATTGTCGGTACTCAATTTGGTGGCAGCTTGTACTCAATGGTGGACCCATTTTATATGCTCATGCTGATGCACCAACTGGGCAGCAGTTACGTGGTATGGGATAAAAGCTCGCATATCGAGTTCATCGCCCCGGGTAACAGCAAGGTCACGACTCGGATAAAAATTCCCAGCGCTGAGCTCACGACGATTCAAGAGCTGGCAAAAGACGGTGAAGCAGTATTTCGTGAATATCAGACTGAGATCGTTGATGAGCAACAAAAGATCATTGCCACTGTCACCAAAACCTTATACATTCGATTGCGTAAATACAGCAAATCCAAAGACCAAAGCAGCCGTATAGAAAACCTAGAGAACACGTTTTGACGGACAAGGCTTATGTAGTGGTATTGACTGCTTGAGCAAAAGATAAACCTATGCAAACAAAAACCCCAATCTCGCTTGCGCATAGATTGGGGTTTCGTCTTTTTTGGTATGGCCCGCTTATTTATAAATAAACCTATGAATAAGGGCTTGTATCTACTATCACCTTACGCTTAGCCAATCGTAAAATTAGACGATCGGCTAAGGGAGGCAAGCATTTGCTTAAATACTGATATTTAGATACCGATATTTAGATACCAGGTGCAGTATCAACAGCATCAGGTACGCCAGCGTCAGTTTTTTTCTGAGCAACTGAACGAGCAGGAAGCTTTTCGCGGATACGGGCTGATTTACCAGAGCGCTCACGTAAGTAGTATAGTTTCGCACGGCGAACAGCACCACGGCGTTTCACTTCAATGCTATCAATGATTGGCGAATGCAATTGGAATGCACGCTCAACACCGACACCGCTTGAAATTTTACGAACGGTAAACGCTGAGTTTACGCCGCGGTTACGCTTAGCGATTACAATGCCTTCAAAAGCCTGTAGACGCTCACGCTCACCTTCACGTACTTTTACTTGAACCACAACGGTATCGCCGGGTGCAAAGTTTGGACGCTCAAGCAATTGAGCGTTTTCGATGACCTGAACCAATGGATGCTTGTTGCTCATGAGAGTTATCTCCTCACATTAGATAATAGAGGCTTAACGCATATCACCTGTTTGTAATAATTAATCGCATCTCTTTATAGTGAGATGAAACGTAAATGGGTTATAACCAACGGCCATTATGCTATGACTCGTTTTAATATTGCTCAAAATTCTATTGCTTAACTGTTTATCAAAACCCGTGTTATAAAAGCGAGTTTTTATCTGCTTTTGCCAATGCTTTGAGCCATTTTGCTTGCTCTACCGTTGGGGTAAACGCTTGCCACAAATCTGGACGACGCGCTTGCGTACGACTGACTTGCTGACTAAAGCGCCACTTAGCGATATTGGCATGGTGGCCCGAAAGCAATACTTCCGGCACAGCCATACCTGCAAACTCATGTGGCTTAGTATAATGTGGACAATCAAGCAAGCCATCCACGAAGGAGTCTTGCTCAGCTGACTTGTCATCACCCATGATATCAGGCAGACGACGTATCATACTATCCATAAGCACCATTGCTGGTAGCTCACCACCGGTCAATACATAATCACCCAATGATATTTCCATATCGACGTATTGTGACAGTAAGCGCTCATCAATACCCTCATAACGACCACACAATAAAATCATGCCATCGTAATCAGTCATACTGACCACACTACTCTCATTAAGCGTTTGCCCTTGTGGTGACATATAAATCACCGGACAATGCTCGCTATCGATACGGCAGCCGTGTTGCTTGGCACGCAAGCGTGCATCCTCAATGGCTTTTGACAACGGCTCAGCCATCATCACCATTCCAGGACCGCCACCATAAGGGCGCTCATCAATACGGCGATAGTTATCAGTGGTATAATCACGTGGATTAATGCATTCAATCGTCACTTGCTCTTGAGTCACTGCCCGTCCCGTGATTCCAAACTCACGAATCGTGGCAAACATCTCAGGAAAAATACTAATGACGGCAAAATACATCTGATGTCTACTTGCATTGAGGCTAAAACAATCGGTGTGAATATCCATGCCACCTGACTACAAGCCAAAAGCGGTATCAATAATCACTTGTCAACAATCACTTGTTTAATAATCACTTGTTAATAATCACTTGTTAATAATCACTTGGCCATGCAACAAGAACCGTTTTTTCAGTCATATCGACTTCTATCACCGTTTGCTTGTGCCATGGAATTAGGCGCTCTTCATTATCCAAACTGTCTGAATTTGCTGTCACCCGCATAATATCATGGGCGCCAGTTTCAAACATTTCAGTGATCGTGCCTAAATATTCATCCTGCTCGTTAATAACGCGCAAGCTGACCAAATCTGACCAATAATATTCATCTTCTGCTGTTTCAGGCAAGACGTTTTGTTCGACCCAAACGGTAACACCATTCATAGTCTCAGCAACGTTACGATCAGGAATCTGCTCAAACTGAGCCACAATTCCTACTCCTTGCTCACGCCACGCTTTAACAGTTAAAGGTTTCATGCCTGTAGCGGTTTTCATCCACCACGGCTGCATGTCGAATATTGCCGTACGATCGTCCGTGTCACTAAACACCCAAAGCCAGCCTTTGATGCCATAAGGCTTCTTAAGCTGACCAATTTTCATAAGGGCACTAGCGTTTGGAGTGGATGACATAACGGCTAACCTAACAATGATTAATACAACGTTGATTAAAACAGCAATTGTAAAAACAATTGAGTCAAAAGCGATAAACAGTTAATGGCGTACCCTGGTTATACCAGTTACGCTATGTGTTCTAAAGTCTACTAAGTTATACTCATAATCGTACTATCAGCATCTTAGTAACAGCAACGACAACTTAAGCAGTGGCTTCAGTTTGCGCAGCAGACTTATTGTAAGCTTTTGCCAAAGAAGCAACGCGATCTGAAGGTTGTGCACCTTTTGCGATCCACGCATTGTACGCTTCCATATTCAAACGTACGCCTTCTTCAGACTCTTTAGCGAGTGGGTTAAAAAAGCCGATGTTTTCAATATAGCGACCGTCACGCGCGCGGCGTTGATCAGCAACAACTACTTGATAAAATGGGCGTTTCTTGGCACCGCCCCGTGCTAAACGAATAACAACCATGTGAATTCTCTCTTTCGCAGGTATACCAAAAAGGGCATAATTATATCACAGTCTAGATTTATTGAAAACATAAACTGTGCTTATTTAATTATTTATTAACAATAGCTTAAATGCCTATCGATGTAAAACCCAATTGCTCATAACACCTGCTCTTTACCTCATCTATTAAGCGAATTGTGTCTTGCTGAATGACCAAGTCAAAGTCTTGGGAACTATTGGATTAAAATTCATTTAACGATCTGAGTATTGCTCGCTACTTTAAAGCCATCAGTATGAGAGATAGAGTATGCTACTCTATGTAGTCTTGGCACAATATAGACTTGGCACAATAGAGTCTTGGCGCAATCAATGCTAAAACCCATAGCAAAACGGCGGTATGGATGCCCGTAAGGCTGACCATATACACTAAAAACCAGCAGAATGCTTCTACCGAAACTTTATAAAATATTTTTCAACATGTTGGATTGATATGACCACACCAAAATCACCACCACGTCGTAAAGGTCGACTTGCACGTTCTTATTCCAACACTTGGCTGACCACCTTGATGGTCTCTTTTATTGTGCTGATCAGTGTGGGCTTATCGATCATGTTTTTTTGGCGCAGTCTTTATCTGCCCGAGCTTAAAAACCATGCGCGCTATTTGACAAGCGAGCTGCGATTGATGATTAGTGCCAAACAAGATTGGCAAGAGCGTCCCGAGGTCAGTCAGTGGATCTATCGCCATTCTCATGTGGTGGTGGTCAATAACCCTAATGACTTTCCAGAAGTCTCTGATAAGGCATTTGTAGGGCTTTTTACCGATGTGTTGCAACGTGAGATTGGCGCGCAGTTGGGTCGACCTGTGGAAGTGTATTTTAAATTTAAACCCACACCGCAGCTTTGGGTACAAGACAGCCGAGATGACAGTTTTTGGATTCGTGAACCAGTGGTTTACTATTCACAGTACAGTCCCGGACTGTTGATACTGTTTCTGATTGGTTTGCCAATCTTATCCTTACTGACCATCATTCTATTGGCGCGGCAGTTGAATCGCCCGCTTCGCTACTTACAGCGGGCAGCGACCAACTATATTCGTTTGGGTCATGCCACCACCCTGCCGACACAAAAAGGCCCAACAGAAATACGTCAGGTAAATACCGCATTCAATCGTCTTTTCACCACTCTTAATCAAGCACAAAAAGAGCGAACCATCATGCTAGCTGGTATCTCGCATGATCTGCGCACTCCGTTAACGCGCATGCGTTTGACCGCTGAGATGTTGCCAGATGACTTTTTTCGAGAAGGATTAATTTACGATATCGAAGATATGGATGCCATTTTGGAGCAGTTTATCTCGTTTATGAAAGATGGCTCCGATGAGCCAGTCAGCCTGACCAATTTGGACACCATCTTTAATGAAATCATGGTGCAGTTCGCGCCAATGGCCTTCGTTTATCAATCAGAGTGTCATAAAGTGGTGCCTGTGCGCCCTATGTCTATCAAACGTTTGATTATCAATCTGGTCAACAATGCAAAGCGTTATGGTGAGCCACCAATTTATCTATCAGCGACGGTTGTGCCCACATTTATAGAAACGGCTGTAGAAGAAGACCATGAGGTGGTCAGTGAAAGTGTCGTCGATAAGGAAGCGCAAGAGCAGCTACTGATATGTGTACGCGACTGTGGCAGCGGCGTTGCAGAAGATCAATTGGAGCGTATTATGCAGCCGTTTGAGCGTGGTGAAACCGCGCGTACCACTCAAGGCAGTGGTTTGGGGCTCGCCATTGTAGACCGTATTGCAAGATTACATCATGGTACTGTTGAGGCGATCAACCACCCCGAGGGCGGCTTGCAGGTATGTGTACGCATTCCTTTACTTTCTAAAGTTGCAGGTGATAAAACCATCGCGGCAGAAACCGAAGAACCCTCAGTCTCTGACAATGGTTAAGTAATACTGGAAATGAGTAGTTAAGAAAAGTTCTGTGGCAACCCTGATAATCAATAAAAACTAATCTTTAGTGCCAATAATAGGCGGAAGATACTTAGCGCTATTAGTAAAAGCGAGCGGCTGGCTGATATCATTTTTCGCCGCCGTTAGGGTTTGAGTCATCGGGGGCTGCTGCAAGAATAGATAGTAACCCAAAGTGATGGCATTCAAAATCACCAAACCGCCAAATAAATATGGCATCTTTTACCCTCCTATTTATCAAAACGACCTTTATCTAAAGACTGATTAAAGACTCTATACTTGGTTTATAGGCAATCCAAACCAAAATGGCTACGTACCGTCACTATGGCCTACGGGTTCAGTTTTTCTCACTGGCTACTCGCAAGTGTGGCAAAGGCTTCACAAACTTGTCCTAGTAGCGCCGTACTCTTTTCAAAAAGAATCGTTTATGTTTAATCATCAACCAGTATAAGCAATAACCATTATAAGCAGTAACCAGCAATCTGCTGATTGACTCAAGTATACGCTCCTACCCAAAAAATAACTGTGATTGATAAGCTCACCTTATTTAGTGTCGAAATCACGCTCGCTTTTTTCTTGTGTCAATTCATCAGCAGCAAGAATTTGCGTCAGTGGTTTGATGGGCCACGTCATGACAAATCGAGCGCCGCCAAGCTCTTGGCTCTCATCTACTGCCATTCCCCCATTAAACCAAAAGGCAATACGAGACACAATAGACAAACCTAAACCATAGCCACCAGATGCCCGCGTACGGCTGTCATCCAAACGGGAAAATGGAATGAAAACCCTTTCACGATCCGCCTCAGGAATACCATGACCATCATCTTCAACGCTGACAAAAGCATTGCCTTTTTTGACGCCAGCACTGATGATAATCGTCGTTTCTGCATAGCGCAGTGCATTACCAGCAAGGTTTTGAATAACACGGTGTAAATAGCGGCGATCTGCAATGGCAGTGACTTTAGTGTTTGGTAGTTTCGTCACGATTTTGATCGGTTTGCCAAGTGCATTGGTCTCACGTTCGACCTGATCTAACAATTCTCTGAGGTTCACAGGCTCCAAATCTAACTTGGGCGATCCTTCTTCAAGCTTGGCATAGGTCAAGATCTCATCAATCAAACCATTCAGTGCCTCAATATCTTCATCGATATAGTCACGCTGCATGAATCGCGAGTCTTCATCATCCGTATCTGCAAGCATATCTACCGCAAACCGAATACGCGCAACAGGGGTACGCAGCTCATGCGATACCGCACGCGTCAACTCTCGCTGCGATTCAATCAGACGCTTAATGTGTGAGGTCATGGCATTGAAGGTCGCTGATAGACGCGCAATCTCATCTTGTCCGATGACTTGCACTTGAATATCAAGATTGCCTTTACTCACTTCATTAACACCAACCTGAATCAATTGCAGTTTGCGCTCGAGAGGGAAAATAAGCGCGTATACGCCCAGACTGATTAGGAACATACTAATCAGAATCATACTGATAATAAGATTAAGCGGAAACCAGTTAAACAAAGGTATAGGGCCAATTAAAATGGCCATGTCATTGATTTCAGAAGGGACAACGACTTTGATGGCTGAGTTCGTCTTGCTGCTATTGGTGTCTTGTAATGAAATGACCACTTCATCACGGCGTAAACGTGCCATTTGGTCGGTATCTAGGTTTAATGAATTTGCTGCTTTTAACTCTAGAGGAAAGGTGAATTTTTCTTCTAACTCAGCCAAACGGGCACGCTTATCAGATAACGTCATGTGGTAGGACAAGTCATCTAGCAAGAATACAGCGATTGCCCGAACTTGCTGCTCCGTCACTTGCGATATCCTTGCCGTCAACACATTTTGATTGTCTGGCAGGCGATAATAGACATCCGCATAAACAGGCTGACTGACATAGCGAACGACCGTAATGCCATTTTCAAAACGACGCAGCTCACTGGCGTTAAAATCTACCTCATCAATCGGTACGATGCTAAATTTTGAGCCAAACAAACTACTGGCATCTGACAGCCAGTACTCACGCTGCTCTTCACTCTCTTGATGAGCAAGCCCTTCGCTCACCAAATGAAAGGCCCCGTTTGCCATACTCTCACGGTAAGACTGCACGCGTTCTTTATTGATCGTATCCATCAATAGTTGGGCAAACAATGCCACACATAAGCAGACTATAAGTAGTCCAGCATAGATGCGAACGAAAATACTGTGCTTTAAAGAAGAAACTAATGACATACGTGCCGTGACCAACTTGATGAATAAAAACTGCTGCTATTATTTTGCCGTTAAACGGCTACATTATAAATAATATTGAGCACTGTTAAATAAAGATTATTTTTGCTGCTGTACTTTGATTGATATAGGCTCATGTCGTCAAATCGCATCTGCGTCATACATATCTGGTCAACAGCCATAATAATCGCTCAATTAAACCACATAACGCTGCATTTAAGTTTAAAAATTGAAATTTAGCCAAAAAAAACCAGCTTATAGGCTGGTTTTTTGTTTTACGATGATAACCAATGAACTATTGCGTGCGCAAATTAGTCTTAGTTGCCTTCTTTGACGAATAGATAGCCTTTACTACGTACCGTTTTGATACGCTTTGGATTTTCTGGATCATCACCAATTTTTGGACGAATGCGAGAAATACGGACGTCAATTGAACGATCTTGACCATCATATTCGATACCGCGTAGACGCTCAAAGATATCTTCACGCGATAAAATACGCCCCGCATTAGACGCAAGTAACCATAAAAGATCATATTCAGCACTGGTGAAATCAACCAACTCATCACCTAGATTAACTGAGCGACCACCATTATCAATCACCAATTCGCCAAACTCTAAACGCTGCGGCACATCTTCTGATGGTGCGTTTTCTGAGCGACGTAATAAAGCACGAATACGAGCAAGTAATACACGTGGCTGAGCCGGTTTTGCTACATAATCATCAGCACCCATCTCAAGACCCAGTACCTGATCCATATCTTCAGTACGTGCCGTCAACATTAAAATAGGGTTTTGATAATGCGGGCGAACTTCACGGCATACAGTCAAACCATCACTACCAGGAAGCATGACGTCAAGCACGACCATATCTGGCTGTTCATTAACAATTCGGCGAATTGCACGGTTACCGTCAGTTTCAATTGCTACTTCTAAGCCGTTTTTGACCAAGTAATCTTGGGTCAACATGGCCAGACGTTCATCATCTTCAACAATTAAGATTCGGGGGGTGTTGTCTTCTTCAGTCGTTGTCATTGTTATATCCTCTAATACATCTAATTTAAAAGCAGTAAAAGTAAGAGCGGTAAAATTAATAGCACCATAGACTGGTACAATTGATGTTCGTATAGCTGTTACAAACTTGGTAGCATAGTATACTATTAAACATACAGCTTCCTATACTATAGCTTATAGTCGTTAACAAAACCTATAAACTACCCTCATTAAAACTTTAGTTTACGTCCGAATATTATGCGCTTTAGGCAATAACAGTGAGTAAGATAGCTCTTTAAACCCTTTCACTGTTTAAATAGGTAGGAGCAATTAAATCTAACGATTGCTATCTTAATAATAATTGTCCTGCCTACTCGACATTTACGCTCTACCTTATCTAATATAACGACATATTCTTCTTGTCGCCAGCCACATTTTTAAAAACTTCCTAATAATAGTTTGCTAATAGCATATAAACAAAAACCATAGAGTAGTTCCTAATAAGATTAATATAAAAACGTAACCCTGCAATCTAACGATTAAAGAAAAGAGAGAAAATAACAGTATAAAAAACGCCCATAAAAAAACAGCCCATGATGGACTGTTTTTGAGTATCTTCGATAAGGTTTAACCTCATCTCAAACATTTTAAATGATCAGACTAAGCACGGTTTTTATACTTACGGATGGTTTGTAGCTGTCCTACTGACTCTGCAAGCGATGCCAAAGCAGCATTCGTTTGCACGGTATCAGATTGATTGACCAGCATCTGCTCTGCTTTTTTACGCGCTTCAACGATTTTGCTTTCGTCAAGATTGTCTGCACGCATAGCCGTGTCCGCCAATACCGTCACCATTTTAGGCTGTACTTCTAACACACCACCTGATACATAAATCACTTCTTCTTCACCATTTGGTGTTTGTACGCGCATCGCACCCGGTTTTAGCAAAGTAATAAGCGGTGTGTGACCTGGCAATACACCAATCTCGCCTTCGGTGCCAGTAGCTATTAACATGCTAATTTCGCCTGAATACAACTCTTCACGAGCACTTACGACGCGACATTGTAACGTTGCCATACTTAACTCCTCACGATCAAAACACAATCAAAACTGCAATGCGTTATACCTACTGGCAGATAGGCGTTTTATCACCTACCTGCCCTTTAGCAAATGCTAACACCACTTATGCTGCAGTAGATTTCATTTTCTCTGCTTTGGCGACTACTTCATCAATGCCACCAGCCATGTAGAATGCTTGCTCTGGTAGGTCATCGTACTCACCTGCGATGATTGCTTTAAAGCTAGCAATGGTATCGCGTAGTGCAACATATTTACCAGGTGCGCCAGTAAAGACTTCGGCAACGTGGAAAGGCTGAGATAAGAAGCGCTGAATCTTACGAGCACGATAAACGACTAGTTTATCTTCTTCTGATAACTCATCCATACCCAAGATGGCGATGATGTCTTTTAGCTCTTTATAGCGCTGTAAGACGACCTGCACCCCGCGAGCAACGTTGTAATGCTCTTCGCCGATGACTTGTGGATCTAACTGACGAGAGGTTGAGTCGAGTGGATCAACCGCAGGGTAAATACCTTGCGAGGCGATATCACGGCTCAATACAACAGTGGCATCCAAGTGAGCAAAGGTTGTGGCTGGTGATGGATCGGTCAAATCATCCGCTGGTACATATACCGCTTGAACTGAGGTGATTGAGCCTGACTGAGTTGAGGTAATACGCTCTTGTAATAAACCCATCTCTTCAGCAAGTGTTGGCTGATAACCAACCGCTGATGGCATACGGCCAAGCAGTGCTGATACTTCCGTACCTGCTAGTGTATAACGATAGATATTATCAACGAACAATAATACGTCACGACCTTTGCCAGTAGCAGGATCTTTGGTATCACGGAAGTATTCAGCCATGGTCAAGCCAGACAGCGCAACACGTAGACGGTTACCTGGTGGCTCATTCATCTGGCCATATACCATCGCAACTTTAGATTTACTAAAGTCTTCAGTGTTTACAACGCCTGCTTCTTGCATTTCGTGATAGAAATCGTTACCTTCACGAGTACGCTCACCCACACCTGCAAACACTGATAAACCTTCGTGTTTCAGAGCGATGTTGTTGATCAATTCCATCATGTTGACGGTTTTACCAACACCAGCACCACCGAACAGACCAACTTTACCACCTTTAGCAAACGGGCAAAGTAGATCGATAACTTTAATACCCGTCTCTAGCAATTCAGTACTGTTTGACTGTTCTGCGTAGCTTGGCGCATCACGGTGGATGGTCCATTTCTCATCAGCCACGACAGGACCTTCTTCATCGATAGGACGACCAAGAACATCCATAATACGACCTAGCGTACCAATACCAACAGGCACAGAAATAGGTGCACCAGTATTGGTAACAGGTAGATTACGCTTTAGACCTTCGGTTGAACCCATCGCAATAGTACGTACGATGCCATCACCGAGCTGTTGCTGTACTTCTAGTGTGGTTTCAGTGCCATCAACTTGCAAGGCATCAAAAATCTGAGGAACTTCGTTACGGTTAAACTCAACGTCAAGAACCGCGCCAATAATCTGTACAATACGACCGCTACTCATTGCGTTCTCCTTGAACTTCTATATATAGGTGTAGTCAATTATGAAACAGCAGCAGCACCGCCAACGATTTCCGAGATTTCTCGGGTAATCGCCGCTTGACGCAGCTTGTTATAAACCAACTGTAAATCGTTAATAAGGTCACCAGCATTATCTGTTGCCGCTTTCATTGCAACCATACGCGAGGACTGCTCAGAGGCAATGTTTTCCATTACCGCTTGATAAACAATCGACTCAATATAACGGCCAAGCAATTCATCAATCAACGTTTTGATATCAGGCTCGTAGATATAATCCCAGCTCAGTTCTGTCTGTATACCGCTTTCTTCTTCATCAAGCGAACCTTCTGGTAAAGGCACCAACTGATTGACCGTTGGTTTTTGCGTCATAGCATTGATGAATTGATTATATACCACGTAAATACGGTCTAACTTACCGTTGCTGTAATCTTCAAGCATCGCCTGAACAGGAGCGTTCAATTGCTCAAACGTTGGTTTATCACCATAATCTGTCACCGCTGAGGTCACTTTGCCACCAAAGTTTTTGAAAAAGCTGACGCCTTTGGCACCAATGACTGCAAATTCAGCTTGTACAGACTGGTCTTGATACTGCTGGATATTTTTCGTTAAAGCTTTGAATAAGTTAATATTCAAACCACCCGCTAGGCCGCGATCAGAGGTAATGACAATATAGCCAACCTTATTGACTGGACGCGATACCATATACGGATGCTTATAATCTGATGAGGCGTGCACCAAATGTGAAATAACCCGGCGCATACTATCAGCATACGGGCGACCCACTTCCATGCGCTCTTGGGCACGGCGCATCTTACTTGCCGCCACCATTTGCATGGCACGAGTAATTTTCTGGGTGCTTTTAATACTGGTGACTTTGGCACGTATCTCTTTTAAGCTTGCCATAATGATTCCAATATAAGAGGGTTAAAAAGCATTGGCGCATGCAACAATCGTTTAATATACATCATATGTCTTACAGAATAATATTTTATATTTTGTGCATTACGCGATCTAATACCGCTAATGGTTAAAACAGTGGCGCAAATATCTGGACAGACAACGCGCCACCTTATCAGCTATCAAAGAAAGCCATAACCAAATCGGCTTAACCCGTTAAATTAATAACTGTGATTTTGTTTAAAGGTCTCTAAAGCTGACTTTAAACGACCTGCGATATCATCATTGTAGTTCGCAGTGTCATCAATCTCACGCATCAATTCACTTTGTTCATCATGCATGTAACGTAAGTAAGCTTCTTCAAAAGAACCAATTTTTTCAACTGGCACGTCCGCTAAGAACCCTTCGTTTGACGCATAAATAACAGCCGCTTGCTCAGAAACTGACATTGGCTGATATTGTTTTTGCTTCATAAGTTCAGTAACGCGCTCACCGTGATCAAGCTGTTCGCGAGTTGCGTCATCAAGATCTGAGGCAAACTGGGCGAATGCAGCCAATTCACGATACTGAGCTAGGGCCGTACGAATACCACCAGATAGCTTTTTGATGATCTTAGTCTGAGCAGCACCGCCCACACGAGATACCGAGATACCAGCGTTGACGGCTGGACGGATACCTGAGTTAAATAGGCTTGATTCTAAGAAAATCTGACCATCGGTGATTGAGATCACGTTGGTTGGTACGAATGCTGATACGTCACCCGCTTGGGTTTCAATGATAGGTAGTGCGGTTAGAGAACCTGTCTTGCCTTTCACTTCACCGTTCGTGAATTTTTCTACGTAATCAGCATTGACGCGTGATGCACGCTCAAGTAGGCGTGAGTGTAAATAGAATACGTCACCAGGATAAGCTTCACGGCCTGGCGGACGGCGTAATAGTAGTGAAATTTGACGATAAGCGACCGCTTGCTTTGACAAGTCATCAAATACAATCAGTGCGTCTTCACCACGGTCACGGAAGTATTCACCCATCGTACAACCTGAATATGGTGCGATGTACTGTAGTGCCGCTGGCTCTGAGGCAGAAGCAACCACGACAGTGGTATATTCTAGGGCACCAGATTGTTCAAGCTTACGTACCACGTTAGCAATGGTCGAACGTTTTTGACCGATTGCCACATACACACACTTAATACCAGATGATTTCTGCGCGATGATCGCATCGATAGCCATCGCGGTTTTACCCGTCTGACGGTCACCAATGATAAGCTCACGCTGACCACGGCCGATTGGAATCATAGTATCAACGGCTTTATAGCCTGTCATTACTGGTTGATCTACTGATTGACGGTCGATAACGCCTGGCGCGATTTTTTCGACTTTATCCGTCATTTTGGCATCGATAGGACCTTTGCCATCAATAGGATTACCCAAGGCGTCAACAACACGGCCTAGCAGCTCAGGACCTACTGGTACTTCAAGGATACGACCAGTACAATAGGCTTTTTGACCTTCTTGCAGCTTTAGGTAATCACCAAGTACTACCGCGCCGACAGAATCACGCTCTAAGTTAAGCGCCATTCCATAGATTTCGCCTTCAAACTCAATCATTTCGCCGTACATGGCATCTTCAAGACCATGAATCTGCACGATACCGTCAGATACTTTGACAATCGTGCCTTCATTCTTTGCAGTTGCACCCGCATCAAGGTCTTGAATACGCTGCTTAATCAGGTTACTGATTTCCGCTGGATTCAATTGTTGCATTGCCTTGTTTCCTTTAATTTATGATAACCCGCCCACTGACTTAAATGCTCTTACGTTCACGCAGATTCTATATGGCTGCGCTGATGAATGGCATTAGGCAGTTAGCTGTGTTTTTAACTGTTGTAACTTGCCGCGCATTGAATCATCAATGACTTTATCACCGACTTTGATGGTAGCGCCTGCCAATAGACTTGGATCAACCGACTCATGAATCACCACACTCGCATTTAGTGATGTGGCAAGACGCGTCTGAAGCATTTCACGCTGAGCGTCGGTCAATGGGTATGCAGAGGTCACATATGCGTCAAGCTGCTTTAAGCTTATTGCCTTATGACGGCGATAATGCTCATAAACTTCAGGAAGCAGCGCCAGACGCTCTTGTTCTGATAACTGTTTAACGAAGTTACTAAGTGCTACTGATACTTTTGGATAGCTGGTCTCGCTGTCAGAGCGAACTCCGCGATTCTCATTCAATAGTTGCTTAAAAGCAGAATCGTTAGCGCTAGCTATTTGTGTATCATAAAGATCGACCAAAGCAGCTGACTTATGCTCAGCAGAAACAGCTGGATTGTCTAGCCAAGTACTGAAAGACTTGTCATCGACAACGGTACCGGCAATAAATAAGAAGTTTTCCCACTCATTTACTACCCCGTTTTCGTTGGCATAGTCAAACGCGGCTTTAGCGTACGGTCGTGCTAATGTTGATAAGTCAGCCATTATATCCTCACAATTACAGCTTCGCCGCCAGTTGGTCTAACATACTGGCATGTTTTTGCACATCGACTTTGTCTTGCAAAATCTTTTCTGCACCAAGTACAGCCAGTTCAGCAACTTGGGCACGTAATACTTCACGCGCTTGATTGATTTCTTGGTCGATAGACGCTTGAGCTTGTTGACGAATACGTTCGCTTTCCGCTTGGGCTTGCGTTTTGGCATCTTCAACGAGCTGATTTGCACTCTTGTTCGCTTGCTCAATTAAAGCAGCAGCTTTGGTCTTTGCAAGATCAAGTTCATTCTGAACATCTTGCTCCGCGGTTGCCAGATCAGCTTTTGCTTTTTCTGCAGCACTCAGGCCTTCCGTAATTTTACGCTGACGTTCATTAATGGCACCGATCAATGGTGGCCACACGAATTTCATGCAAAAAATCACAAATATTGCAAAAGCAATGGCTTGACCGACGAGGGTAAAATTGATATTCACGTGATCACCTCTTTGTTAATGAAAAATCAGTTTCATTGATCATGTTTGGCAGTCAAATTTTGACTATATTTGATAGAAAAACTCCGAATACCAAACATTTACAACTGAGCTTTCGGATTAACCTGCTAGAGGGTTAGCGAACAACAATAGCATAGCAATACCAACACCGATCATCGGAATAGCATCAAGAAGACCTGCTACGATGAACATACGAGTTTGCAATTGTGAGCCAAGCTCTGGCTGACGCGCAACACCTTCCAAGAATTTGCCGCCTAGAATAGCAAAACCAATACCTGTGCCAAGTGCGCCAAGACCGATAAGTAGCGCTACTGCGATAACTGTGTAACCACCTAATACTGGATCCATTGATGTATCCTCATTTACCTATTGAATGTCTAATTAATGTTCAGTTGATGATGCAAGCGACATGTAAACTATCGTCAGCATCATAAATACGAACGCTTGAAGTGTAATAACTAAGATGTGGAAGATAGCCCACGGTACCGATAACGCCCATTGAATCCAAAACGGCATTAGAGCAATCAGTATGAAAATTAACTCCCCAGCATACATGTTACCAAATAGACGCAAACCAAGTGATACAGGCTTTGCAATCAGAGTAACGGCTTCTAAAATGAAGTTGATGGGGATTAAAATCGCTTGTACGATTGGATTTTTGGCGCTAAATGGGTGTAATGTTAATTCACCAATAAAACCGCCCAAACCTTTTTCTTTAATGCTATAAAAGATAATCAGCGCAAAAACAGAAAAGGACATGCCAAGCGTGATGTTAGGGTCAGTGGTTGGAACAATCTTAAAGAAAACATGATGTGGATCATGACCCATCGCAGCGCCTACTTGTCCGGCGATGCCTGGAATGAAGTCAACGGGTATTAAATCCATCAAGTTCATTAAGAAAATCCAAACAAAAATAGTCAGCGCTAATGGCGCGATCAATTTTGAAGTACCACTGTATGAATCACGAACGTTACTATCAACGAACTCGACGATCATCTCAACCGCTGCTTGAGTCTTGCCTGGTACGCCTGATGTTACTTTTTTGGCAACCATCCAAAAGATGGTACAAAATAAAATACCCAGACCAATTGACCATAGCATAGAGTCAAGATGGATAGCGTTAAACCCCATTGCGCCTGCTTCTTCAGCAGTATGGGCAACTTTCCAACCTTCGCCCGGCAGATAGCCGTACGTCCAATTCGTTAAGTGGTGAGAGATATATTCTGATGATGTTTGCTCGGCTGCCATAATGTAAGCTTCTTATTAATCAACGATTTAATCAACTACCAAAAATATGGTTGTCATTTGATGACGTTTAACGCTGCTACCGACTTTACTAATTAGTAAGCAAGTAGTTTGTTAAAACCGTCATATAACCAATAACATCCAACCCATAGTTCTATTACTAGTGCAAATTTGATGGCATAAAATAAATTTTAGCTATCAAAAAAGGGCTTATGATAATTCAGTAATAGCCCTTGCATATATACGCAAAATTATTATTTGTGTGTTTGCCCCATACTGTGTATTTACAGTTAGTACGCCGTTCTAGCGCTTATAGGCAAAATATTGAGCCGCTTATATTAATGCAGCGTGGTATTCGTGTAAAGTCAATTATGATTTTTTATCCACTGTATGAATAAGTTAGTTATAAATAGTATTTAACAATATGGCTTTGTTATTAACATTAAATTGTCATAACTCAGTTATTACAGATAAATGAAGTTATTAAAGACAAATAAAATGATCAAAGACAAATAAATTAATACTATCCAATTGCTTCGTTATCGTATGATACAGTTGCTATAAACGATCACCCAGTGTTTCTAAAATCATTGAACTGTTTAAAACAGTCTTTAAGCATTGACTTTGTAAAAATTCGACTTTGTAAAAATAGTCATGGAGAAGTTAGACGGCAGGGTGACTTGCTAGTGTCATTAATCAATTGTCTCACTACATGCATAGCGATTATCTATTAACACTAGCGTATATGCCACAACATCCAACTGTGACTAATTTGCATTACCATAAAACCGATAAACAGCGCAGGCGCTGATAGGGGTTGTACGGTAATAAAAATTAGTGCGAAACCAAACACGGTCAATAGCCATTTTGCCATTTGACCTCGGTACAACTGGCTAACAATATGATGACGTGCGCGATAACCCGTATACCAAAAAATAAAAAAAGCAAATATCGCTTGGGTGACAAAGCTCAGTAGCGCACCGATAGCAGTACTTTTTGCTACAAGCAGTTGACTACTATTCAGCCAAACTGTATCTATTGCCCAAACCGTCAAAATCAGGATAAATAATATCCAAGCTTGACGTTTAATGTAGACGCTAATTTTATCTTTTTGTGTGCGTTTAGCCGGCTTGGTCATCGGTATTCCTATAGCCTTGAGATAAGGTAACATGATTAGGATACTTTATCCTAAGATATCTTATTCCCTACAGGTATCACCTTTTAGCCAAAATAAAACGCTATTCATTATAAGGAGCATAATGATTTTAAGCAAGCATAATATGAAATTTGTCAACCATATAGCACAAAATCATGACCAAACCCAAGTCATACCTGTCTTTAGAACATTGCTTCAAAGTGCTTACCTAAAGGTATTCACTTTGAAAGGCATAAGATTTGGGTATGCTAGTTTTGGGCATGGTAACACTTATTTGCTTAGCCGTTGTGTTTAATTCTACTGACCGTCGATACAAGTATTGATTTGCTGTGCCATTTTTGTCCATCCCTCGACAAAGTCTTGACTGTCGCTCATGTCTTCAATTTGCACCGTGGTACTGACAGGTTGTAGCTTGGCAAGTAGACCTTTTGCAGCCGTACTTTGATTGATCAAGCACATCTGTTTGGCGGGGCGGTTCTCATTCAGCCAACGCAATTGACTGGCTTTTGGAGACAAATGATGGTCTGGGCTTAAGCTGCCAGCCAGCTTTATGTGTGCGGCGTTTTCGATGTACTGATACGCATCGTGGTAGGCCCAATAAGGACGATTTTTTTGGGTATTTTTTTGAACTTGAGCGACGGCTGCATCCATACGTTGAGCAAATTTTTCGGTATTCGCTTGATAAGTAGCTTTATATTTAGGATTGGCATGGCTATGAATCACTGCTAGCGCTCGGGTAATGGCTTTGGCATTTTCGGGATCGAGCCAAATATGCGGATCGAGCGTGCCTGCAATGGGGGCACCCGTAATATCGCGACGGGGATGGCGATTAAACGCTTTGAAATCGAATAACGCAATGGCATTAGGCGCGGTCTGTAGGCTTCCTGTCAGACTATTTTCTAAGGCATCACCAAACCAAACCACGTACTTGCTGTCTTGAATGGTTTTCTTATCGCTTGGACTGATACTACCATGATGCCCCACATCGCCAGCTTGTAAGATTTGTTTGGCCGCTGGCGTACCTTCGGTGATGGCTTGGCTAAGCAGCGCCATTGGGTGATTACTGACACTAACTGTTGCTGCTTGAGCGCTTAAAGCTGAAGCGCCTAACACTAGAGCAGCAGTCATTAGTAGACGTTTTGATAGCTTGATTGAGCGGGCAGGAAATGTAAAAACTGAGTTCATAGTGGATTCTTTGATGTTTGGATACCAGAAGTATGAGTGAGGGTTTCAATGTAGCTTAGCAACTTAGCAACTTATTTGGGTAACCATTTTGAATAGTAATGGCGACATGCATAGATGGTTTAAAAAAGCTTGTCTGCTTTTTACCTTATTATGTTATACTATAACAATAAAGATTACTATGATAAAGCAAAAAACACTATAATACGGCGAGCCATTTTATTTCTAGGAGCTTGCAATATGTCCACCAGTTTACCCGTCTGCGACCATTTGCATGATGTGCAAGACTTTACGCCTCATGATGTTGCTGAACGCTTAGCAGCGGCCCAAGAACAATGTAGCTTAAGTGGCGCACGCTTTACCGCCTTGCGTCAACAAATATATCAGTTGGTATTAGAAGCCAACCACCCTATTGGTGCCTACGATTTGATAACTGAGCTGCAAAAGCTACGTTTGTCCGAATCTGACTCGCAAGTCCAGTCGTCAAAGCAACAGTCGTCAAAGCAACTGCCGAAAACGTCAGCACGCAAAGAACAAGCGCCTAAAAACGTGGCACCACCAACCGTTTATCGCAGTTTAGAATTTTTATTGAGTGAGGGCCTGATTCATCAACTGACTTCTATCAATGCATATGTGCCCTGCTGTCACCCAAGAGCGCAGCACACGGCCGCGTTTTTGATCTGTGAGCAATGCCAGCGTGTACAAGAGTGTAGTAGCTTACCCGTACAAGAGATGATGAGCTTTGCTGAACAAGACGTTGGATTTGTCGTAGCACGAAGTGTCATTGAGTTGAGTGGTCTGTGTCAGGCGTGTCAATCATAACAATCAAGCTAGCGTTATTAGCTGTTAATGCGCTCTCTTTTTATTACTTTTTAATGAAGCCGCTGTAAACTTATGAAAGACTCTCAAGCATTTTCAAACCAACAACCTAGCTCTTTTGTTGATACTAACCTGAGTGGTGCTAACGTGAATGGTGCTAACTTGGACGATACTAAATTTGGCGATGACAACACTCCGTTGTTAAGCTTGCAAAACGTGAGCTACCATATTGGTCAGCAGCGCTTACTGTCACATATTGATATCAATATTGCTATCAATGAGACAGTCAGTCTTGTGGGGCCCAATGGTGCGGGCAAGTCAACCTTGGTCAAGCTCATCTTAGGTTTGATTGATCCGACTAAAGGCAGTATCAAATCCCATCAGCCATTACAGCTTGGCTACGTGCCGCAGCGCTTTGCCATACCGCCGATATTGCCACTGAGGGTGAGTGACTTACTGGGTCAGGCAGACAAAAAACGCCTAACGCCTGAGCAGCGCCAATTTATATTTGATAACTTGTCATTGACGCATTTGATGTCGCGGCAAATGCTGCACTTATCAGGTGGTGAGACACAGCGAGTATTGCTGGCGCGCGCGTTGTTAGACAAACCCAACTTATTGATTTTAGATGAACCGATGCAAGGGCTTGACCCTGATACGGAGGTTTGGCTATATCAATTCATCGATAAGCTACCAGACTTTTTACGCTGTGCCATGCTCGTGGTCTCCCATGATTTGCATTGGGTGATGCGAGGCAGTCGACGAGTAATTTGTCTCAATAAGCATATTTGCTGCGAGGGACAACCAAGCGAGCTTGCCATTAGTACAGAGTTCCAAAAACTGTTTGGTCATTATTACGAACAGCCTTATGTACATCAGCCGCATGCTTGTAAACATCGCGCCCCAAGCGAGCTTGAACTTTAGTTATTAAACCCTCTCTTTTAAAGCCAAGTGTATTGAACACCAATATCGCTTTGCGCCTTTCTAAAAAATATTACGGATATGTATTATGACCGCTTGGTTAGCCATCATTGCGCCTGCTTGGATTGCGGGCAGTATTCTAGCGCTATTATCAGCGCCCTTAGGCTGTTTGGTATTGTGGCGCCGCATGGCATTTTTTGCTGATGCTTTGGCACACGGCACCCTACTTGGCGTAGCACTAGCAGTATGGTGGCAGTTGCCGATGGGCATTGGCATTGTGTTTGTCAGCGTTGTGGTGGTGCTAGGCTTGGTATTGATTGATGATGAGCGTCTGCCAGCGGATGCCGTCTTGGCAGTCGTTGCGGTATCCTTGCTGTGCTTGGGCTTATTAACCTTGACTCAGCTGACTGACCATCAAGCCAATGTATTAGGATTTTTATTTGGGAATCTGCTCGAGCTCGATTGGGCCGATTTGCCCTTACTGGCTGGTAGCGTGGTCGTTGGATTGGGGTTCCTCGCCTATATATGGCCAGCACAAATCAAGCTTGCTACCCATGAAGCGTTGGCGCGTATTCAAGGCGTTAATCCAACACGGCAGCGGTTATTTTTTATGGGCGTGCTGGCAGGATTTTGTGCGATAGCCTTGCAAGCGGTCGGCAGTTTGTTAATCAGTGGTTTGCTGGTCTTGCCCGCCCTAACCGCACGCTTATGGTCAAAATCGCCAAAGCAAATGGTTATTATCTCACTACTTATTGCCCAGCTTGGGGTCACTTTAGGCGTTTGGGGTAGTATTTGGCTCGATATTCAGACAGGGCTTTCAATCGTATTGATTTTGGCTATCTTATTTTTCGTGGCGCTTATTTTCTCCAAACTGATTGCCATGAAATTTTGGTCGGCTCGTGATTAACGACTATATAGGGCAAAATAACATTGTCTTAATCTGCTTACTTGTTCAACTTTGTTTTATTAAACTTTATTTTATTAATAGTACTAGAGCTTTAATGGACTTTATGTTATAAATTTTCTCTAATGATATTAACAATGATTGAGCCATTTTTTTAATAGCATCAATCAATAAGCGTACCCATGGTAGTAATAAGTGGTAGCGATAAGTAATAATAAACTGTGAAAAACCAATGACTAGGGCGTGTTATCATTTTAAACGCAGTAATAAAAATAAAATAGATTGCCGTCAAACAAGAAAAATAGTACAGATAACATTAAAGTGTTATCCAGCTGTTTGAAAAAAATTAGCTATCTTTACTCCATTTAAATGGTCATCGATTGAATTGAGGACATGTCTTCGCATCCTAGTTATATAGTCGATCTACAATAAAAGAGATACAGCCATACTGGCGACCATTTTGCGCCGCCACTGTCAGCAACGGCACAGCAAACAAGGAAAATGGTTGCCAGTATCGCATGATCATAGGCGCATCTTTTTTGTTTAGGACTGGCTATATATTCTAGAAATATTTACTGTTTTGATTCATTGAGGGACTTATCCCATGCCAAGCTATCCAGTCAACCAAATCAGGACAGCAGATGAGCAAATAAATATATTACAGATTACGGATTTGCATTTATCATTACCCCCAGCCGCGATAAATGGTGACGCTAGTAAGTTAACAGTTTGTCAACGCAACTTTGAAGCGGTCTTACAGCAGGCACTAAATACTGATATTCGCTGTGATTTAATCATGGTCACGGGTGATTTGGTCAGCCAAGTTAAGACCGCCCTCTACGATTATATTTTTGCAGTATTGCAAGCCACCGGCATTCCTTTTGTGTGTATTGCTGGCAATCATGATGTCACAGAAGAAGACAATAGCGAGTTGCCATTTATGCAGCGTACGCTGATCGCTCAGCCGGCTGACCCACGTCTGCTCAGCCGACATGTCATAGACACTGATCATTGGCAGCTGTTGTTGTTAGACTCCTCTATCACAGGCAAAGTAGCAGGTGAAATCACCCCTACTGATATTGACTGGTTATGCGAGCGACTGAGCGTCTGTGACAAACCTACCTTAATTGCCGTCCACCACCATGTCATACCCGTAGACTCCGCTTGGATTGATAGTCATAAAGCAGAAAATACGGAAGATTTTTGGCAACATATGGCAGCGTTTGAGCAGCTAAAAGTGATTATTAGCGGTCATGTTCACCAAGAGCAAGTCCGTTATCGTCAAGGGGTCACTGTCTATAGTACGCCCTCTACTTGCTATCAATTTCAACCTTTCGAAGACGATTTCGCTTATGCTCAAAATGTACGACCTGGCTATCGCTGGTTGCAATTAGCCAACAATGGAAAGGTTGCAAGCTGGGTTGAAAGACTGGATACTTGATGCCTAGAATTATCGGCAATAGCAACACCTGCAAGCCTTGTCAGCTATACCTTTGACGAATGAGCGCTTGGTTTAATTTGTGAGGAATGGCGAAGTAAAAATAACGTCAGTCTGAAAAATCACTTCATTATTATTAGAAACAATGATACAACTTATAAAGCAAAGCAAGTAGTCCCTAGTGTTGGGTAAAACTATAATAGCTAGGATGGCTAAATCGATTACCAGTCTAAGTTTTTATGTCAGCAATTTGTAGCATTATTTAGACAATGCCATTTAAATAAAAAAATAGATAGCAATATAGACGAGTGTGGCTATGTCGATGTAAGCATACCAAAATAACGTACTATTAGATCAGCTGTGTTACTTGTGTCACCAAGTGGTAAAACGTTTTATAAAGGGACAAATTATAGCGTTGGTAAATTGAGAGCATCTTGTCTTTTGTTACGTCGTTTTATTGAATTAATTTGAGAAAATTAGGATACCCATATGAGCACCTTAACCACAAATCCGAGTGATATTAAATTTACTCCCTATGTGCCCGCCGCAGACGAAGAGTACATGTCTGATGCGCAACTAGATCACTTTAAGTCTATTTTATTGGATTGGAAAAACCAACTAATTGGCGAAGCGGATCGCACAAAAACTTATATTCAAGACGAATCAAGCGCCATGCCAGATATTAATGACCGCGCTACTCAAGAAGAAGAGTTTGCATTGGCTTTGCGTACCCGTGACCGTGAACGTAAACTCATTCGTAAAATCGATAAATCTATCGCTGAAATAGACAATGAAGATTATGGGTTTTGTGAGACTTGCGGCGTAGAGATTGGACTTCGTCGTCTTGAAGCTCGTCCCACCGCGACCCAATGTATCGACTGTAAGACCTTGTCTGAAATCAAAGAACGTCAAAATCAAGGCGCCTAAGAAAACCGTCTAGGATAGACATTCTTAAAACACCTCCTATTGACGTAAGCACAAGCGACCATGTTATTGGTCGCTTGTTGCGTTTCGTGCTACCCCTTTTTGAGTAGCAGTGATATTATTTCTAATCATTCGCATCGCTAAGCCAAGATAACGAGCCACCGTTTTATGCCAACCCAAACCATACCTCAGCCCATCGGCCGCTTTGCTCCCTCCCCCACAGGAGAGTTACATCTTGGCTCATTAACGACCGCTCTTGCTAGCTTTTGCCACATCAAATCAATCGGTGGTCAGTGGCTACTACGTATCGAAGATACCGATACTGAACGCTGTGACAGACAGTTTACTGAGCAGATTTTGATGGATTTAGAAGTGCTTGGGTTGCACTGGGATGGCGATGTTATTTATCAATCTGAGCGTATTGATATTTATAATGACTACTTATCCGGCGCCCTGCGTCCATTAACCTATGCTTGTCAATGCTCACGCAAAGATTTGGAGCGGTATTGGGCGCACGAGGAAGAGAAGCATCACCATAACGAAGACATTAATCCGTTACAACCAAATAGGGTACGCTACCCTCGTCACTGCGTTAACGCAAGTCTGGACAGACAACAGCATAAGCTACGCATACAGCTGCCAGACTATCACATTGGTTTTAACGATGGCATTCAAGGCATACAATGGGACAATCCTCAGCAGACATTGGGGGATATGGTGGTGCGTCGTCAAGATGGCATGATTAACTATATCTTGGCCGCCAGTATCGATGATGGTTTGCAAAAAGTCACACACATCATGCGCGGTTTGGACATTTTACCCATGACCACCGCGCAAATCAGTATCCTACAGGCCGCTCACCTGCCCGCTATCGATCATTGGTATCATCTGCCATTGATATGTAACCCAGATGGACAAAAGCTCTCTAAGCAAAATTTGGCTCAGCCTATTGATACACGTGATCCAAGCCGTTTGATTACTACCGCCTTGCAGTTATTACAACAACCTGCGGTCGATAAAGACACGCCCGCAAATATGCTCAAGCAAGCGATTGCGCAATGGGACAATACGCCGCTTCAAGGCAAACAGCAGTTAAACTCGCCAGACTAATAAATATAAAAAAGCGCCGCTATTAGCGACGCTTTAACAATTAAAAACCAAAAGCCATTTATTAAAGTCCTTTATTAAAACCATTATTCCTATCAACGTTATGTACGACGGGAATGGATTTTCGAAGGTTCTAATGGGCCAAATACGCAGCAAGTAAGTAAAATTTATACCAGTCCTACCTTGCTATTGGCCTTACATCAGTATTGGCATTACTTTACTATTGGCATAGCAAACTTTAATTTTCACTCAATAATAGCGGCATTGGCTTTTTTCAATCTCAGGGCTTTCTTTATAAATCTTTAATAACAGCGCGACCATCACTAAGCTAATCAACATAGAAGAGCCGCCATAACTAAAGAATGGCATGGTCAGACCTTTGGTTGGTAGCGCGCCCATGTTCATCCCAGCATTGATAATCGTCTGCGCGATGAACACCACACCAATACCAAAAGCGGTATAGCTCATACGCATCTGTCGACGCTTTAGCGCGTTATAACTGATGCGCATGGCACTGCCAATAATCAGCGCCTCGAGTATCAATACCATACTCACGCCCACAAATCCCAGCTCTTCACCCGTAATCGCCAATAAAAAGTCGGTATGCGCCTCGGGCAAATGCGAGAGTTTTTGTATGCTCTCCCCATAACCCACGCCCGCAAACTCACCGCGACCAAACGCGATCAAACTACGCGACAGCTGGTAATCGGTGTCCATAACATCATCAAACGGGTCCATAAACGACAGCACACGTACCAATCGATATTGGGCTGTCGTCACCATTAGCACCGCGCCACCAACCGCAGCAGCACCCAATGCTAAGAAATGCTTGTAAGGGGCACCAGCGATATAAAAAATCGCAAAAATAGTGCCCAAAATCACCACGAAAGAACCAAAATCTGGCTGTGACAGTAGCAAGATGGTAATCAGCGCCACCACCAACATAATTCGTAAAAAGCCGTCTAAGCCATTACGGACCTCAAAAGAGCGACGCACCACAAAGTCAGAGACAAAGACGATCATGACAAGCTTGGCCAGCTCTGCTACCTGAAAGTTAAAGAACCCTAAGTTGAGCCAGCGTTTGGAGCCATTAATCGGTGTGCTAAATAAGGTCGCAACTAACAACAGACCTGTAATGCCCAATAAAATAAATTGGGTTTCGGTCTTATACAGAGTCCGTAACGACACACCGTAATAAGGGATCGCTGCAATAATCAATCCGATTGCCATATACAGTAGCTGGTTATCAAAAAAATACAGCTCTGTCATGCCGCGGCTTAGGGCAAAAGGAATGGAGGCGGAAGCGACCATCAACAAGCTAAGCACCATCATGCAACCGACACTGGATATCAAAATTGCGCGGGCTGATGGCATCGACAGAACACCGTCTGATCCTGAGGCTGGTTTTGGTTGAGATGAGGAACGAAAAAGAGAAGAGAGCGCCATAATTTTATATACACTAACGAACGAAAAAACACGGCGTCTGTTAAACGCCACCGTTTAAAAATAGAAAATAAATCGAATCAGCTCAATAAAGCTGGCTCATTGTAGAGACGATCACAGTCATGCCTGATTTTAATAGACGCACAATGCCCGCTTGCGGCTTACACTTTGCCCAACACCACCATGATAATAAGACGATCATCGAGCAAAAACATGGCCTCTTGCCTATTGAGACAGGCACGGTTGACAGTAGCAGCAATCTATAGGCAAAACAATCATTTATAAACAAAATACTGATTCGTGTGCCGTCTCAATAAAATACTGCTGCTTTTAGTCCTATAACCAAAACCGTGAATGGATCAGGACACTGTCTGCTTAGACGCGCTTAGTTGATCAACCAACTGGTTAAAATGATCGCCGCGCTCAGCGTAGCCGCCATACTGATCGAAGCTTGCACAAGCAGGCGATAGCAGTACCGCTTGTACTTGCGATAGGCTACTTTTAGTCACTTGCTGGATGGTCGCAAAAGCATTTGCTAAGGTTTGGCACTGATGCAAAGCCACATCTTCGCTTATTTTTGCCGCACGCAAATGCTGCTCAATTTGCTTAGCGTCTTCACCAATCAACAGTACTTGACTCACATACTGATTGATAAAAGGCGTTAACTCACCAAACTGCTGGCCTTTGCCTTGTCCACCTAAAATCAATAAAAGCTTACCGTCTTTTGGCGCATAAACCTCGCCCAACCCTTCAATAGCCGCCATGGTCGAGCCAATATTGGTACCTTTTGAATCATTAAAGTAGTCAATATCATTCACTTTTGCCACATACTGGCAGCGATGCTCAAGTCCTGTGAACTGCTGTAAGGTTTGTACCATACTATCAAGTGGCAAACCTGCAAGCTCACCTAGCGCAAGTGCGGCTTGCGCATTGAGCAGATTATGACGACCTTTAATTAACAGTTTATCTGCCGACAGTAGCCTTTCTGTACCACGGGCAAGATGAATTTGACCCTCAGGATCAGTGATCAGACCATATTGATTTTTATCAGGGGCATGAATGCCTGTACTCACTCTGGGCAGATTGTCAGCAACCAGCGGTCGCGTCAAGGCGTCTTCTCGGTTGATGACCACCGATTTGGCCCCTTGAAAAATGCGATGTTTGGCTTGATGATAACCCAGCATGTCACCATGGCGGTCTAAATGATCAGGCGACATATTGAGAACCGTCGCAACCTGTGCGCCCAAGTTGGTCACGGTTTCTAGCTGAAAGCTGGACAACTCAAGCACGGCAAGCGCCATCTCATCATCATCTAATAACGTCAGTGCTGGCACGCCGATGTTGCCGCCAACCCCAACATTGATACCTGCATCAGCCGCCATTTGTCCCACCAATGTCGTGACCGTACTTTTAGCATTAGAGCCAGTAATAGCCACTATCGGTACTGTACAAGCCTCACAAAACAGCTGAATATCGCTGACCACTGGAATGTGGGCACGTCGAGCCGCCGCCACCGCCTCGGTTGTAAGCGAGATACCAGGGCTGATGATAATACGAGCCGCTCGCTGCAAAAGCTCTGCATCAATAGCGCCAAATTGACGAATCACAACCTCGGTTGGCAGTTGACTGGCCAAACTGGGTGCAGGCTGAGCATCGGTGACGGCGACCTGATAGCCTTGATTGGCCAGATAGCGCGCTACCGATAGCCCAGATTGTCCCAAACCAACCACGACTTGCAGCCCACTGCCCTTATGAAGTAAAACATCTGTTGCAGTATTGGCGGTCATATCTATTCCTTCTGTTGAACGGGCGGGTGGCATCAAACAACTTACTGTCTCATAAAGCGACATGATGCCGTTAAAATGAGAAACATCATAATGGTATCGCTCAGATTTCGGTACTGATTTTTTATGACTGTCTACTATGATGCGCCTGTTTTTATATTGAAAGGCTAATGCTATAATAGCGATCCTAATCTATATACGACTGGGTATTGATCCACCCATTTTAGTTTACCATGTTGTCACAGTTGACACGCTATTGTCATCTCCTTAGCCGCAATTTGTGTTGCAACCATGGTCTGTCAGGCTGTCGCTTTTATTGGACAGATTATTGATCACTCTCTACCGCAGCAAGTCATTGCTGACCGGCAAGTTACTATCGGCGTTCTTTCCAAACGCCTTATTTTCCACCATACTTTTAGACAATTTCTGAACAATCTCGCAGCATCTATCCTCGTATGACTGGTTGTTGAACGTATGTGTGATCACGATAAGTAAATCAGTAAGTCAATCGATATGCTTACTATGACTCTTTAATAATTCAACGCAGTAACATGACACAGCGCATGTTGCTGCAAAAGACACTAAACCACTATTTTATAGTGACGCGATCGTATTATTGATGAGTAACGATTACTTTTTTTGCCTCTAACTCTATACAGTTTACTTATGACATCTTTTATTGATAATTTACGTGACGAGTGGTTTTCCAACGTTCGCGGTGACGTTCTATCAGGTTTGGTTGTGGCACTGGCATTAATTCCTGAAGCCATTGCCTTTTCTATTATCGCTGGGGTTGATCCAAAAGTTGGCTTATACGCCTCCTTTTGTATCGCTGTGGTCATCAGCTTTGTCGGTGGTCGCCCCGGTATGATTTCGGCGGCAACGGGAGCGATGGCGCTGGTGATGGTCGATTTGGTGGCTGAGCATGGCTTGCAGTATTTGCTAGCTGCGACTTTATTATGCGGCGCGATTCAAATTGTGATGGGCATTTTAAAGCTTGGCAATTTGATGCGCTTTGTCTCTCGATCGGTAGTCATTGGCTTTGTCAATGCGCTGGCAATATTGATATTTGCCGCTCAGCTGCCAGAGCTGAATCCCATGACTGAGCGTGTCGGTATGACCGTTTATATCATGACGGCCGCCGGTTTGGCGATTATTTACTTGTTCCCGCTGATTCCCAAAATTGGTCGCGTGATTCCGTCCCCTCTGATCTGTATTGTGGGATTGACCGCTGTGGCGATGTATATGAATCTTGACATTCGTAATGTCGGTAGTATGGGAGAGTTGCCGGATTCGTTACCGATATTTTTGCTGCCTGATATTCCATTGAACCTAAATACGTTGTTTATCATTGCGCCTTACTCTATCGCGCTTGCCATCGTCGGTTTATTGGAATCAATGATGACCGCGACCATCGTTGATGAATTGACAGACACGCCAAGTGATAAAAACCGTGAGTGTCGTGGTCAAGGTATGGCCAACGTGGTATCAGGGTTTTTTGGTGGTATGGCGGGCTGTGCCATGATTGGTCAATCGATGATCAATGTTAAATCTGGTGGCCGAACGCGTCTGTCTACCTTGATGGCAGGGGTTGTACTGCTCATTATGGTGGTGTTCTTGAGCGAATGGGTTAGCCAAATTCCAATGGCAGCGCTGGTCGCGGTAATGATCATGGTGTCAATCGGGACGTTTAATTGGCAATCTATTCGTGAATTTAAAACGCATCCGCTATCCTTTAACATCGTCATGTTAGCGACTGTTTTGACCACCGTCATGACGCACAACTTGGCCTATGGCGTCGGTGTGGGTGTCCTACTCTCTGCGCTGGCTTTTGCCAATAAGATTGGTCAATTTTTAACCATATTTAGTGAATATGATGAAAGTAGCAACAGCCGCTACTACTACGTGCAAGGACAGGTCTTCTTTGCTTCTACCACCCAGTTTTTGGACAGTTTTGATACCAAAGAAGCGTTGGACAGCATTCAGATTGATGTCAGCCAAGCGCACTTTTGGGATATCAGCGCCGTCGATACCTTGGACAAGCTGGTCATGCGCTTGCAACGCGAAGGCATTGATGTCAAAGTGGTGGGACTCAACCATGCCAGCCGAACCTTGATTGATCGCTTCTCTGTGCACGATCGTCGAGATATTGGTTTGCTGGATTAAATCTAGATTACGTAAAGCTATGTCTGCCAACTGGGTGGACATGAGCGAATGATTCATAAATAAATCGTTGAATAAACAGCGGTATTGGTACATCAGACTAAGCATAAATATGATTGCCAACGTCTCGATCCAAGCCGCTGTCTTTTTATTATTGATATATGGGTTCTTATGAGTAATTTAAAACCAGATAGTGTGATTGCCTGCTTGGATTGCCCAGATCACGTACAAGCCGTGCTAGAAGCGAGCCTGTGGGCTTCTACTCGCTTACAAGCGCCTGTAGGATTGCTGCATTCTGTCCCGAATTTACAGCAAAAAGGAGCGGTGAATTATTCTGGCTGCCTAAACATCGATGATGAAAATACGTTGCTTGAACAATTTACCACCAAAGAGCATCTAAATAACTGCGAGCTAAAAGCGCAAGGTAAGCTATTGCTCCATCAAGCCACTACTTATTGCGAGCAGCAGCGTCAAAAAACTAAGACTTATACCCTACACCGGCATGAAAACCTCAGCCAAAGTATTGACTATGTTGATAACAAGGCGCAATTGATTATCATTGGTCACAATGTCACTTGTAAGTCCACTCTGAGTCAGCTGATTAGAGTCAGTCATTGCCCCATTTTGGTGACTCATGCACCATTTTTGCCCCCTACGACTGCTTTATTTGCCTTCGATAATAGTCCAACTTCTCATAAGTTGCTCAATTGGCTGTGCAAAACGGCGCTCGTTCGAGCATTAACCATTCATATCGTCATGGTCGGTAAAGAAAATTCTGAAAACTGCGATGCGCTGCGTGAAGCTTATGCACGGCTTAGACAAGCCGGTATTAAGTCTAAAAAAGCCTTACTCGACTGCCGCGACGTTACCGCTGCGTTAAATTACTATCAAACTGAAAACAACATCGGGCTTTTGATGACAGGGGCTTTTGGTCAATCTCGTCTGCGCGAATTGTTAAAAGGCAGCGATACCAAAAAACTGCTGTCCAGCACCAAAACGCCTTATCTACTTCTACCAAAGGCCTACGCTTAGCTTAAGCCAAGCCTTGCTATCGGCTTTATTCATTTAAATACAAACACCTAGCAGAGCCCTGACGTTGCATTGACCTCATGTGCATAGCACTTCATGCGCTGGTGTGTTTGCTTGTCTGATATTTCTCTATCTACTCTTATTTTATTGCCACCCAATCACAGTTTGTCAAACTAGGTTAGCAAATCATCACATGAAATAAGGGGATAGCTTCCCCAAGCACCTAAAAAGTTGGTTATAATAAAGTTTTCGTTGGTTCACGCCAAAGGGTCATTGTCATTAGTTATGCGTCAATAAAAGCGTTTGCTATAACAGCATAGCCTGTATTTTTTGCCCCAATTTTCGTTATTGTTGCGCCGATAAGTCCGATTCTACCTTTCCCCCTTGAGTAAATTGGCACGGTTCTTGAATGACTAATAGTAAGGCAACGATACGATGCATCACTATGCCTCTATCACCTGGGCATCACACAAATAAGGAATTTTTTATGAAGCTAATCACTGCGATCTTAAAACCGTTTAAGCTCGATGATGTACGTGAAGCGCTTTCTGACATCGGTGTAAAAGGTGTCACTGTTACTGAAGTCAAAGGTTTCGGTCGCCAAAAAGGTCATACAGAACTTTATCGTGGCGCAGAATACGTGGTGGATTTTTTACCTAAAGTAAAAGTTGAAGTGGCAGTGATCGATGAGATGGTCGAGCCTGCTATTGAAGCCATCACTCGCATTGCTAGCACAGGCAAAATTGGTGACGGCAAAATCTTCGTTACCGCGCTTGAGCAAGTGATTCGTATTCGTACGGGCGAAACTGGCCCTGACGCTATCTAAAGCGCAAGGCAACCGATAGACACAGAATAACCGTCATACCGATAGCTATATTGCATCAATTCAAGGGGGAATTAATATGCAAAATCAAATCTTTGAGCTCCAGTACGCACTCGACACCTTTTATTTTTTGATGTGTGGGGCGCTTGTCATGTGGATGGCAGCGGGCTTCACTATGTTAGAAGCCGGTCTTGTTCGTTCAAAAAACACCGTTGAGATTTTAACCAAAAACGTCGCACTCTTCGCAACCGCCTGTACCATGTACATGATATGCGGCTACGCCATTATGTATGGTGGCGATTTGTTTTTGAGTGGTATTTCAGGTGGTGCAACCGTTGTAGAAGACGCATTAGCAGCCTCAGCTGAAAACGGCTTTGGCGGAGATTCTGTCTATTCTGCAGCGTCTGACTTTTTCTTCCAAGTGGTGTTCGTTGCGACCTGTATGTCTATCGTATCAGGGGCTGTTGCTGAGCGTATGAAACTGTGGTCGTTTCTCGTATTTGCCGTTATTATGACCGGGCTGATTTATCCACTAGAAGGCAGCTGGACTTGGGGTGGCAATGATGTTCTTGGCCTATATAATCTTGGTGATTTGGGCTTCTCTGATTTTGCAGGTTCAGGTATCGTACATATGGCAGGAGCTGCTGCGGCTTTGGCAGGCGTATTACTGCTAGGCGCACGTAAAGGTAAATACGGCTCAAATGGTGAGATACGTGCCATTCCAGGTGCCAACTTGCCACTTGCTGCTCTTGGTACGCTTATCTTATGGATGGGCTGGTTCGGTTTCAATGGTGGTTCGGTATTAAAGCTGGGTGATATCGCAAGCGCGAACTCAGTAGCCATCGTCTTTTTGAATACCAATGCAGCTGCGGCTGGTGGTGCGATTGGGGCGTTATTATTGGCACGTGTGATCTTTGGCAAAGCGGATTTGACCATGCTCTTAAATGGTGCACTTGCAGGATTGGTTGCTATTACTGCTGAACCGTCTACACCTTCTGCCCTACAAGCCACGCTCTTTGGTCTCATCGCTGGTGTCATCGTCGTACTGTCGATTTTGGCCTTGGACAAAATAAAAGTAGATGACCCAGTTGGCGCCATCTCGGTTCACGGTGTGGTCGGTCTATTCGGATTACTGATCGTCCCAATCACTAACCCAGCATCAACCTTTATCGGTCAGATTGCGGGTGCTGCTACTATTTTCGTTTGGGTATTCGTGGCCAGCTTGATTGTTTGGGCAATTATCAAAGTCGTTATTGGTTTACGTATCTCTGAAGAAGATGAATATGAAGGTGGAGATATTGCAGAGTGTGGTATGGAAGCATACCCAGAGTTTGTAAGATAAATGTGTGAGCGCTTTGCTCACCCTCTCTTTAACCTTACCATCTGTTTAAACCTTCCGTCTTAATAAGCACCTATTAAAAATCCCGCCAAACCTTTTGAGTTTGCGGGATTTTTTTATAACAGTTTGTTTTGTTAAAAATACATTATCGGCTTATTTCTTTTTCCACTGCTGACTGCGTGAGAATGGACCGATGTAGCCTTTAATGTTAAGCGTACTACCACTTAAGCTGGCAGTCATACGATAGTCTTTGGCTTTTTCAGGATCTGTAATCGTACCACCACTATATTTGCCACCACCATCAGATTTCAAACCTTTGATAATGGTTTTACCAACGTGTTTTTTGCCTTTGGCAGTATTGGTATCAATCAACGTTCCGGTTAATACACCGTTAGATTCAGTGATTTTTACAGTCCCTTTTGGCTTACCTTCATCATAGGTCTGCCAAGTCGTATTCGCTAATGGATCAGCGGCGAATGCCATACTTGCTACACCAATACCAGCAATCGCTAACGTGGTTTTTGTAAATAATTTCATAGATTGACTCCCTTCATACAATGATTACCCGAAACATTATGTTTCTGATGTTCTATGCTTATCCTTGCTAGAATCTTTTACTTCAAGTATCACGATCTTACTTATGCTATAGCCCGTTATCATCGTGAGTGCTTATAAGCTTTTAAAGAATCAAGCGACATAAGCGATGTCTTGATTCATTATAAGCAATTTTTAGCGTTTGCCTAGTAATTTTTTTGCACTTTAACCTTTCTAGAAAACAAAAGCATATCAAAGACTTACAGAAAGGGATTGTCAATATCCTTACCCGATTGGTCATCTTTTTCTTTTGACTTGGTGACAGAGTTACTATAAAGACTATTGGTTTCAAATGCTTGTACAATGCGGGTTGTCAGCTGCTGTAGCTGCTGAGCTTGCTGATATCCTGCCGCGTCCAACGTCAGCTCGATATCACCATACATAATAATTTTGTCTTGTTGATTTTCAATGACAAGCTCGCCTATCTGCATGCTTTGATGATTGTTTGCAAAGGGTTCAATCATGAGGTCATCCTTTTATTGATGGTTTATTACTGACTCATAGCCTCTAACCGCATTTTAAAACAGTACGCTATTGGCTTTATACTTATTGACCAAATTTTTACGCTTTTAGTTGCGCCAATATCCATTCGATAATTGCCCAAACCAATAGCATCCAGTCAGGCTCTTCTACTGGTGTCTCGGAAGTTTCTGAGTGCTCGCCTGCCTTTAATGGTAACTCGAATGCTTGCGCCTTGGTTTCGCTATCGAGCACCGGTAACACATCGATACCAATTCTGTCAGCCAACTCATCCACGCTGATAATGTCTATCCGCTCAGATTCGTCATTGGGCGCATAATAAACCCCCGCTTGATTGATCGCTGGAATATAAACGGCTTTGAAAAAATGACTGGGTACGAGTACGCGATTCGCCAATTGCTTGGTTTTTTTGTCTGTGAATGCGACACCTGTCACGGTATAAACCTCACCGTATTGCTGAGCCAAGTAGCGAGTGGCTGATTCAATATTACGCCAAATATAACGATTATTACGCGGTGATTGCGGGGCAATATTGGCCAAACTAAAGCTGTCGTACTGCTGGCTGCGCGTTGCCATGTCCCCATTGGGCGATAGATGTCCGCGATCATAACCGGAGCCTGAATAGTCAGATAATGAGGCGCGCATGGACTTTGGCAATTTGCTTTCTTCATGAAAGCTGTCTTCGCGGTCTATCTGTTTGGCTTGTTGTAGACGTGTGCGATCTAGGTATTCTGCCGACCACATCGGCGTACGCGACACGCCGGAGTACATCACCGCAAAACCATCCATGCACAGCGCTTGCGTCTTGTTCTTTAATTTATTATTGATGAATTCGGGGTAAATGCCACCGTAAAAGGAATGACTACACTGGCTAAAGTCATTGGCCTGCGTTGAGGTTATGGCGGCTATTGGGACTAGCACAGCCGTCACTGCCACGAGAAGGTTGCGTTTAAAACTATATGGGAGCTTACCAAGACTGATCATGTCAACTGTCAACCATCTATGCCTATTGCTGCGTGTATGCGTGTCATTACGTAGATGCTATCCTAGCAGGCGTCTGCCAATAAAGAAAGATAAGGCGTAAGTCGTGACATTTTAAATGCTATCGGCTATACTAGGCCAGTCCAAAATCAGGGCCGTCTAAAAAATGGTGAAGTGGGTGAGTGGCTGAAACCGCACGCCTGGAAAGTGTGTATACGTTAATCGCGTATCGAGGGTTCGAATCCCTCCTTCACCGCCAATCTTATCAGTTCTAACAATACTTCCTAGTTTTCCCACCTTATCCTACCCTCTACTAAACGCCCTTTGAACCCTTTATCAATAACGCGTCTAGCGTTTTTTTTATGTCTACTGTTTTCCCGATCTATCCGAACATAACCCACCTATCCCGTGGCTTGTGTTGGTCAGTTATTCATATACAACGTAGTTAGACCAATATAATGGTCTTAACGTTTTATATAGCTTCGTCTCACGCATTCAAATAAAGCTCTGCCATCCCATCAAGTCTCGCTTTTACCTCTTTCCAGTTTGGCATCACTTGGGTTAACAAGCGCCAAAAGTGCTCGCTATGATTATGCTTGGCGATATGACACAGCTCACGTAGTATCACGTAATCAATGCATTCTTTGGGCGCTTTGAACAAATGCAGATTGAGGATTAAGTTGCCTTTGGCTGAGCAGCTGCCCCATTGCTTTTTCATCGTCCTTAATTTAAAGGAAGGAGTTCCCGTTACACATACTGCTTTGGGTAGCATGGTTTTGAGCCGTTTATTGAAGATTGACTTAGCTTTATTTTGATACCATTTATCAATAAGGCTTTTCACGAGAGCCGCACTTTCTTTAAAATCTATCACCTTGATTGATTTGGCTGGTGGTAACAGTAGTGCTGGCGGACATTGATGATTCCTAAATACTTTGGGAAATTGCGAATAATTATAATGAAGTAATGATAGCAGGGTCTACGATGAATATCTTAAAATGACAATCATTTAATTATGCGATTCTTTCAAAGTAGTGTAACATTTGTTTATTAATATTCCGAGAAGAAGAAATGAAGACTTTATCATTATTGATAGTGGTAGGCTTAAGCTTGAGCGCTTGTACAACAGCAATAAATACAGGAATAACGAGTAATAATAGCAATCAAACCGTGACTGACTTTCCCGTTGAGACTGCAATGGTTAACATATATACAAAAGCACGTAGCGAAAGGCTTTCTGCTGTTGTCTATAGTCTAAAAATGGGGGCGGAGTTTACAGTTACGCCCAAAGGGACAGGCGTATTTAATGATGAGCAAGTACAAAGTGCCGAAGTAGTCATGCTTAGTAAAGTCGAAGGACAAATCGTTGATAAATCAGTAGGTGTGAATTATTTTACTTTAAACCCATTGGTTTTTCATGGCTTTACCAAAGACTCAGGCGAGTATTCCATAACCACTCAAATTGAGACTATTCCTAAAATCGTGAGTGTGGGCGATTCAAGTACGTATCTTATAGAAAACGTCTATTCAGACAGCAGTAAAAGTCAGCAAGTGGAAAAATTCACTCAAGCATGGTCGTTAACACAAGCGACTAGAGATACTGCTTGGCTTCGTATTACAAGCTCAGAGAACCTGTTAGTTGGTAGTGAGCCTGATGGCACGGTCGACCAATATTATAGAATTAATAATAAAGGTGATCTATTGAACAGTAAGTTGCGTATTACTTACCCAGTACAAGATGTCATTGGAAGGTTAACTTATATGAGTGAGTAAGGACGTCAATTCGAAACTGTGTAAAAATATCGACGCTAAGTTGAATAAACTTATAAGAGTCATTATTGAAACGCAGAATGATGAAGGAATAATATTCTTTATTAAACAATTTTTAATGAAAGAACAAACCTACTGACTACTTAGCCAATAAATAACTTTAACCAACAAAAATACTTTTTAATGATAGCGCCCTGTGTGTTATCAAAACTATCCGCAAAGCTTATTACCAGAAGCACTGAAGGATGAGAATCCATTCAATATTCTAAGACTGGTCAACGGTGAAATGACCCGACGTAAAATTTAACGTAGATATGATTTAACTTAAAAAAAGGGACCATTGATTGGTCTCTTTTTTTGGCTTATTAAATTTCTATCTTTCAAACTTTCTCATTTTACTGAATTCACATATCTTTAGTACCCAGCATAGTCAATAACAAGATTATCGGTTGACCTTTATTTATCACTCTGTTAACTTTTAAGATGATACATAACGTATCGTTTTTAAAAATGCTATGGACGGCGTTTTTTACTCTGCCCTTTCACGACATCATCAACGATGACGGTGTCAGTCAATTTAGTTCATGCCAAGGATAGCTATGATGAACGAACATTCAATAAACCTGCTTTTACCATTCAAAGTGACTCCAGCACAATCAAGCTCAAAAGTACCAATCTTTTTTAGCATCTAGTCATCATATATTTGTAACGCCTGTTTTCTTAGATAAAGAAAATAGGTTGAGTCGCATCTGTTATTAAAAACATCATTTGCTTCACAAAACATATTCAACAGCCTATTTTTTCCATGGAAGGAAATTAAAATTATGAGTATTTTGGCTATTTTGTTGTCTTTGTCACTTTTGATATATTTTGCTTATAGAGGGGTTAGCGTATTAGTGTTAGCCCCTGTACTTGCTATTTTAGCCGTCGTTTTAAGTGGCGAAAGCAGCCAAACCATGGGAATGTATACGGAAGTTTTTATGCAAGGCTTAGGCGGCTTTGCGATTAAATATTTCCCACTATTTATATTGGGCGCTATTTTTGGCACGCTAATGGAAGATTCTGGTTATGCCTATAGCATCGCTCATAATATAGTTGAAAAGTTGGGCGACAAACATGCTTTGCTAGCCGTTGTACTGGCCTGTTGTATTCTCACTTATGGGGGTATATCCGCCTTTGTTGTGACTTTTGCCATATATCCTATTGCCGCCGCTTTATTTAAGCAGACAAACATCCCTAAAAGGTTGATACCCGGCGCGATTTGTATTGGTGCCCTAACTCTAACCATGACCGCATTACCCGGCTCGCCCGCCATTCACAATGTCATACCCATGCCTTATTTTGAGACCGATGCCTTTGCCGCTCCTAGGCTAGGTATTATTGCAGCCATCATCATGCTTGGTGGCGGTATGCTATGGATGCACCGCCAATCAAAGCTTGCCAGCGCTAATAATGAAGGCTACGGCAATCATACGTTGAATGAAAAAGCGCCTCACTCAGGCATAGACATACCCAATTTTTGGCTGGCGCTGCTACCGATTTTCATCGTTATTGTCGGTAACTATGCATTTTCAAAATTGATCATACCTATGTGGAATAACAGCTATTTGGCCGATGAGCAATTTGGCGGAATAGCCTTAAGTTCCGTCATCGGTATTTGGGCAATTATTTTATCGTTGTTTTTGGCTTGTATTTTTGTGATTGCTTTAAATTTTAAAAGAATCAACAGTGTGACAGACAGCTTGAACAAAGGCGCGATGGGTTCTTTACTGCCCATTTTCAATACGGCTTCAGAGGTCGGTTATGGCTCTGTGATTGCGACACTGGCAGGGTTTGCGGTGATCAAACAATACCTGATGGGCATTTCACCGGGCAACCCGCTTATATCAGAAGCCATCATGGTGAACGTTTTAGCGGGTGTGACGGGATCGGCTTCTGGTGGTTTGGGCATCGCCTTAGAGATTATGGGCGAAAACTATATGCAGTTGGCGCAGCAGTACAATATCGACCCCGAACTGATGCACCGTATCGCCTCTCTTGCCTCAGGCGGTCTGGACTCCCTACCTCATAATGGCGCCATCATAACCATGCTCACTATTTGCGGCTTAACGCATCGAGAGTCATATAAAGATATATTTGTCGTTGCTGTGGTCATTCCTATCATTGCGCTCATACTCGTTATCATATTGGGCAGTATGTTCGGCTCTTTTTAGAGCGGGTTAGTAAAGAGAAAGCGGTAAAAACCTTTTATTAATGACGCATTTTTCACAGGTATCGTCTTGCCTAGGAATAAGACAGTGCTGGCAGGTATACATGATTCCTTATCCTTAACGCGCTGAAAAATTGCTGGTTGTTATAGTGATGTAATGATACTAGGGTCTATGATGAATGGCAGATGTCAATACACCAAAATTCGATTATAGTGGATATTGATCATATTCGTTTAAACAAACTGAGGAATCAAATCATGAAAACACTTGGCATAACAACGTTGGGATTGTGTGTGGTGGCTGGACTGGGCTTGAGCGCATGTGCGACAGGGATGAACGGCGGGACAACGGGCAATACCCAAAACAATGTGGTGACGCAATATCCCATTGAAGCGGCCATGCTCAATATTTATACCAAAGCACGCAGTGAGAAATTGATGGCCCTCGTTGGTAATCAAAGTGCCTCAGCAGAAATTAAAGTCACACCCAAAGGCCGCATGACGTTCAACAACAAAGTCGTGCAAGGTGCTGAGATCAACACCATTAATAAAGTGAATAATCAAATCACCAATCAATCGGTGGCTATCAACTACTTTACTCTAAACCCTTTGGTATTCCACGGCTTTACAGACAGCTCAGGCAAGTATGCTGTCTTAAATCAGACGACAACCATTCCTAAGACGGCAAGCATTGGTGACTCTAGTAAATTAATCACGGAAACGGTATATGCTGACAGTAGCATGCGCAAAAAAATCGCAACGTATAACCAAGACTGGTCTTTGACGCGCGATACCAATAACACCGCGTGGTTCTGTATCGAAACCTCAGGCAATCTGCTGCTCAACACTGACCCCCAAGGCACATCGATGGAATGTTACAAGATAAATGCCCGAGGCGATATATTAGATAGCAAGGTGACGATCAACCAGCCTACTAATAATGGCACAAACACGGTAACGTTTACTCGATAAACCCCGTGTAACGTCGATCCTTTCATTACTATTGATAAAATCGCCCCATGGTTGATTGAACCACGTGGCCTTTCACTAAACTTTCAGATAGAAGGGTTTATAGCGAAACAAAAAACACTTGTTAGTGTCATTACATCTTCACTAAAATGGGGTTAGCATGGCGATATATGAGCCATTAAATTGATCATGAGTAAGCTGTGTTTACAATGAGAATAGGAGCTGAATATGAGTAATGACAGAAAAACGTTACAAGACTATAGACATCTGGTGGCCAGTAGAGATATCAGCGTACACTTGTCGCAAGATCAACAAGCGATGATCTTAAAAACTTATGATTATGGATTAAACGCCATGACTGATATTGATGAGATGCTCCTAAGCTCGGTCATTCGCCAATTAAAAACGGCTATCCAGTCAGAACCGTAAGTGGGCTCTGAACCATACATTCAAAATCCCTTTAATTATCACTAGACATAAAAAACCTCCAGCCACTGTTGCGTGTGGTTGGAGGTTTTTTCATGTCTGGATATCAGTGATTAATCATCATCAACGTCGCTTGCCTGATTACGCGTAATGTTACCAGTTGCGCTATCGACAACAACTTTATGAATTTGATTGCCTTTACCGATTTCAATTTTATAAACGGGCTTACCAAAATCCATATCGTACTCAGCTTCAAGTACCGTGCCTTTTACGGTTTGATTTGCGTTTTTTATGGCTTGAGACAAGCTCACTTTTGCGTCTCTAATGGTGCCATATTCTGCCAAATCGTCTTTATCTAGACGTTCTGTTTCATCTTTGGTGACCTTACCTGTATTGGCATTGACCGTTACTTCTTGTTCCATATTATTGGTAATGATCTTGAGCTCGTAGTTTCCATTTGCTGTGTTGTCGTCTTGATCGTACTCTGCGCTAATGACATCGCCTTTTACTGATTTTGTGGCGATTGCCAACGCTTGCTCTAAGCTGATTTTACTTTGTGTGGCTGCCGCTACCTCATTCAGTGGGGCGCTCGATGTAGCTGCTTGGCTAACTGTCACAGAAGCCACACTCAGACTTGTAACACTAAGTGCCACTAAAAGCGATTTTCTCAACGGTGTTGTTTTTTTCATAGTCATTTTTTTCATAAAAGTCTCCTACAATGCATTAATTATTTTAAACGCAGTTATGGTTTAACCATGTATTGGTTTAAGCAAAGTCATAAATGATGACTCGCTTAATGAATCAATAATGAATTAATATTGACTTTTATGATGGCATAGAGTCAGTTGTGATGTCTAAGTGGTTTATGCTGGCAAAGCGTAACTGATGCATGGATTATCGTCTTGAATATTACAGATTTTTATTAAGAAAGATAAAGATGACTCGGTTTCGTAAGATTGTTTGAAATAACTGGCTGAACCAACTGCAGTCGCGATAAATTAAATCATAATATTAGACAATCAAAGATATCTATTTGACAATTTACGCTTGTGCTCTATAAAAATTTCTTCTAAATCGATATCGTATTTATTGGCAATGACAACTACATTGCCTAGGACATCTCCTAACTCTCCTATCAAATTATTTTTATTTTCAATGTATGAACCAGCTTTTTCATCTGGACGATCTCGTCCTATCTCAAGCGCTCTTATTGCTCTAGCAACTTCTCCTGTTTCTTCTGATAAAAAGCCAATACGAACAAAAATATCTAAATCCGACCAACCTCTTAATTGATAATATTCAGCGATCCATTTTTGAAATTCTGTTGCTTCCATTTTATACTCCTCTTAACTCATAAAATTACTACTAAAGTCCTCTATAAGCAAATTGGCTAATAGATTCGGATATTAGAACCTTTTAAACCATAAATCTTAGGGGGATTTCGGATTCTCTCAGATTCCTATGTTATTAACGGGCTATTTGCACTTTGGAAATTTTTGTCCAACCGATGCTCAGGCCGTTTTTTGTAATACATAAACCACAAATTTTGCTTCAGTGTTAAACGCTTCTTTTTCAACAGCGTCTAATAGCGCTTGTCTTTTCTCATTTTTGGCGCGGTAAGCGTATGGCGTCATGGTCATTAAATCCGCCAAATCACTGGCTGACAAGGTTATCTCGGTATTAACACGGCACGTATTAATCAACGTAAAATAAGGCGACAGCTCTTGCAAAAACTTATCAGAATCGTGCTCGCGCACGTCATCGAACAATGCCTCGCGCATCGATGCCAAATGTCCGGCATCGGGTTTGGCAATGATTAAATAGCCATCGTCGGTTAATACGTCCGCAAAGGCTTTGGGCAAGATAGGACTAAAAATACTGCTGATACCCGTCATACTATGAGCGCGTAACGGCAAATGTGCCGCGCTCGTGACCAATGGATAAATGGCAGTTTTGCTAGCAGGCGTGGCTGTCTCTTGCTGATACCAAAGCCTACCAGTAGCTTTGCTTACTTTGGCCAATTCTACCAATGCAGGTTTGCTTATATCAGCTGCGATCAAAGTACCAATAATATCTGATCCCATTTGCACCATGGCCTGCGTGTAATACCCTTCACCGCAGCCAATATCTAGCCAATTAATAGGGTCATGCATTTGTCCAGCTATTGTTTTAGTTTGAGTCAATAACTGCTGCATTTGCTGAACAATCAAACTTTGCAATGGTTTATAGTGCCCAGCATTCAAAAACCGTTTCCGCGCCTCAATAGACGCTTGACTGTCACCTGGCGCTTTAGATTTCTTTTGCTGCACTGGCAACAGATTGACATAACCTTGGCGCGCCACATCAAAAGGATGAGACGTTTGCTTCGGATTTTGGCTACCATCACAGCGCCACGTATCGGGTGCAGGGTGCATGGTTGATTGACAAAGAGGACAGATAAATAGGGACACAAGCATCTCAAATGGTAGCAATATGGTTGGCATTTTAACAAAATTCATGCGGCCTAAGGAATAAAAGCAAAGATAAAAAAAGCCGCCTCACATATTTGAGACGGCTTTTACCTTAACAAGGAGGCTTCGATAAATTCATCTTAGTAGAACATAATGATCGTATGCGCTACTTTTTTTGGCTTGATTATTTTTGGCTTGATTATATTAATCCATTTTTAATATCGTTTTTAGCTTAACGCAGTTTGAGCGTCATTAAGCCAAGGATGACCAATATAATGGCAATGATCCAAAATCGTGCCACCACCTGGGTTTCTTTCCAGCCAATTTCCTCAAAGTGATGATGTAGTGGTGCCATACGAAAGACACGTTTTTTGCGCAGCTTATAAGACCCTACTTGCAGCATGACTGACAAGGCTTCAGCGACAAACAAACCGCCCATAATGGCAAAAGCAATCTCTTGCCGCGTCATCACGGCAATCGTACCCAGCATCGCCCCCAGTGCCAGCGCGCCAACGTCGCCCATAAATACTTGCGCTGGATGGGCATTGAACCATAAGAAACCCAATCCTGCCCCAATCATCGCTCCGCAGACAATAAGAACCTCAGAGTTATAAGCAATATAAGGCACATGCAGATAATCAGCAAAACGCACATCGCCCGATACATAGGCCATGGCACCCAAACCAGCGGCAACCAGTACCACTGGCAAAATCGCCAAGCCATCCAAGCCGTCCGTTAAATTGACCGCATTGGACGCCCCATTAATCACAAAATACGTAAAAATAATAAAACCAATGCCAAAAGGCACCGCCGAGAATGGAATCATCCAATCTTTAAAGATAGGTAATAACAAATCCTGCATCTCACGTGTGGTATTGAGATCAGGCTGTAGCGTGGCGATATAATACAAAGACACACCGACAAACAACGCCCCTATGGACAACCAAAAATACTTTTTGCGAGCGATTAAACCTTTAGGGTCTTTATATTTGATTTTGAGCCAATCATCCGCCCAGCCCACCGCGCCAAAAATAATCATCACCACGAGCAAAATCCATACATAGGGATTGTTCAAACGTGCCCACAACAAGGTAGATATACCAATGGCGCTCAGAATCAACACCCCGCCCATGGTCGGCGTGCCCGTTTTGACCAAATGTGATTGCGGGCCATCATCACGAATGGCCTGACCATATTTGAGCGAGCGTAGATGCTTAATGACACGGCCGCCAAAAACCATACTGAAGACAAGCGCGGTAATAACCGCAAGCAATGCGCGTAGCGTCAACGAAGAAACCGCAGAAAACGGCGTATAATACTGACCAAGCCAGCCAAACAACCAAACTAACACCGCCTACTCCTCGACTAGCGCATTGATAAGGGTTTCCATTTTCATGGAACGAGAGCCTTTGAATAATACCGTACAAGGCTGAGCTTGCTGAGCTTGTAGATACGGCTGTAAATACTTGAACAAACGCTCTTTATCCGTGAACGCCTGCGCATTAATATTCGAAATCTCTTGCGCCCCAGCGACGGTATAAGTCGCATACTCACCCACACAAAGCAGCACATCGATACCCGTAGTGGCGATGGTACGTCCCAAGCTCTGATGTTCGCTCACTGCCGCATCGCCGAGCTCACCAATATCGCCCAATACCATGATCTGTATGCCCGTTTGCGCGGCCAATACTTTTGCCGCCGCGCGTACCGAATGTGGATTGGCATTATAAGTATCATCAATCAAACGATGCATACCCAGTAGCTGACTATTCAAGCGACCTTTGGCAGGGCGCGAGTTTTCAAGCCCAATAACGATGTCTTTAGCGTCAATATTTAACGCATGGGCGCAAGCGGCCGCCGCTAGAGCATTATTGACATTGTGCTCGCCTGCGAGCGGCAAACTGATGTCGTGCACTTGATTGCCGATGTGCAGTTTGAATTCACTGCGCTCAGGCTCTACGTCTAAGTGGCTGGCACTCACATCAGTATTACCAAAACCGATGACATTTGGCGTGTATTTTTCGGCGATACGGCGTAGCTGATTGGTAAAATCGTCTTTGTCAGGAACAATGGCAAACTGAGTATCGCTCAGCGTATGGTAAATCTCCGCCTTGGTCTGGCAAATGCCTTCGCGGCTACCAAACTCCCCTAAATGGGCGGTGCCAATGTTTAAGATACACGCCACATCAGGCTGAACAATCTCAGTGGTATAGGCAATCTCGCCAATATGATTGGCACCCAACTCTAAAATGGCATAACGATGATGATCGGACAACTCAAGCAGCATCATGGGTACACCCAGATCATTGTTTAGGTTGCCACGGGTAATCAATGTCGGTGCTAAGCGCCCAAAGATACTACCAAGCATCTCTTTACAAGTGGTCTTACCACTGGAGCCTGTGATGGCAATCACCGTCAGATCCTTGTGCTGCTGACGGCGATAAGCGGCCAGTAGTCCAAGCGCCAAACGGGTGTCACTCACCACCAGCTGCGGAATGCTGGTAGAAATAGGCCGAGAGACGATAGCCGCAACGGCCCCTTTCGATGCAGCCATATTGATGTAATGATGACCATCAAAATTGTCACCACTTAACGCCAAAAAGATATCACCCGTTTTTATGGTACGCGTATCAGTGGCAATGCGGTTACTGATGACAGCACTGTTTGCTGGCTCAGATTGCCCTGCGCTCACTGGCTCGTCAGGTCGTTGCCAATGTCCATCAAGTGACTGTGTGGCTGCAAGCAAATTGTCTGCCTGCCACACATACAGCCCTTGTGACTGGATGGTATTATCGTTATCGGCTGTCATAGTGATTACCTTATATGATGATGACTTGTTTCTTATATTTGGATGGATTAGGGTATGTTGTCAAACAAACTAAAAATCGATTATCGTTATTGAATGACCACCGCTATTGTTTATAATCGTCCCGCCTGCTTAAGCGCATTTTGCAAAATGACACTGTCATCAAAATCATAGCGCACCTTGTTGATCTCTTGATAGGTCTCATGACCTTTACCGGCGATCACCACAATATCATCGGCTGCCGCTTGGCTAACGGCATACTCAATGGCGCTTTGGCGCGCAGGCTCAATGTGCGTTCGCTGATATTGCTCGGCACTCATTCCCGCTTGCATGTCTTGCAAAATCGTATTGGGGTCTTCGGTACGCGGATTGTCCGACGTGAGTATGACTTGATCCGCCCCTACCAAACCTGCTTGTGCCATTAATGGGCGTTTGCCTGCGTCACGGTCACCGCCGCAGCCAAACACTGCCCACAACTGACCGTCGCAATGGGTTTTAAGGCTGGCCAAAACTTGTTGTAAGGCATCAGGCGTGTGCGCATAATCCACAATAAAGCAGCCATCATGAGAGGGCACGCGCTGCATACGTCCAACAGCGCCTTGTAACTGCGGAACAACAGCAGCCATCCGCTCAATAGCTCTGTCTACATCTGTGCCAAGAGCCACTGTCGCTGCAAGCGCCGCCAGCAAATTGGCCACGTTAAAGCGCCCCAATAGTGGGCTGATGATACTTATATTATCAATCTTTTGCTCGGTATGATCAGAAGCCTCATTGATAAGAACACTGTCTCGGTCTTTAACAACGTCTCGGTCTTTAACATCTTCTTTGTCTTTAAAACTGTTTCTGTCTTTAACAACGTCTCCAGCATTACTATCATTAAAATCACAACGCAGTGCAATGTTGACACCCTGTAAACTCGGGTAAATATCAGCGGCCACAAAAGTAGCAGGCTTAGAGGGGTCTAAACTGTAAGTCCATACGGTCAAATCACTGGCATGTGCCATATCGAGCATCGTCTGGGCATATTCATCATCAAGATTGATAATGGCATGGGTCAACTCTGGAAAATGGGCTTTATCAAAGAGCTTAGCCTTGGCAGCGGCATACTCTACCATATCGGCATGATAGTCCAAATGGTCACGGCTCAAGTTGGTATAAATCGCGACCGACACGGGCATACCTTGCAAACGCTGCTGATCGAGACCATGCGAGCTTGCTTCTAATGCCAGCAGCTCTGCGCCCTCGCTGCCCATTTGATATAAGAATTGCTGGACGGCTAACGCATCACCTGTCGTGTGGCTGGCTTGAACCAATTCGCCAAGCTTACCATTGCCCGCTGTTCCCATTACGGCACTGCTCATGCCTGTCAATTGCGTCAATTGTGCCACCAACTGGCTGATGGTGGTTTTGCCATTGGTACCTGTCACTGCCACGACGGTTGGCAAGATCACTGGCTGCTGATATTGCAGACGCACTTGTACCAAATTGCCCAAAAAGTCGCGGATATTGGGAACGTATAAAACAGGACAAGGCAAGGCGGCGAGCTGCTGCTCTGCGACCGCTTGTGGCTGATTTTCTGTCAAAGCAATATGGGTATGCGGAGGCACATGGGCGCTCGTAAGCAAAGCGACAGGATCGACTTCTGACAAAATAAACGCAGCCTGTTTAGCGGCTTGCAACAGATAGTCACGGCTTTTTTGACAGTTTGACGTTTGGCTTTTTAATAAGATAAACACATCACCTGCCGCTAGCTTGCGGCTGTCTAAACAAAACTGGTGAAATGGAATGTTAGCGATTGCGTCTTTTTGATTGGGCAGGTTTTGTACAGATGAGGTTTTGGAAGTTTCTGTCATCGCTATGAGTGCTTGATGCAAACGGTTTTTATAACTACCAATGTGGCTACTATTGGCATCCATCAATTGCTGCAAAGTGACAGTAGCATTGGCATGGCTTAGCGATGAGGTCGACATGGTCATTGGCAAATCCTAAACGGTTAAAACAAATCAAAGAGTGAGTGGCTAAACCTAAATAACGACATACTTAAAAACCTGCTATTACTGCCTACTGAGCTTCGGTCTTTAATGGCTTGTCCAAAGGCACGTTATATAAACGCAGTGCCTCTTTCATAACATTATGAAAAACAGGTGCCACGGTTAGACCTGCATAAAACTGACCACGTGGGTCTTCGATGAGCATCACACCGACCAATCTTGGATTGGACGCAGGCGCTATACCAGCAAAGACGTTACGGTACTGGTCAGAGTAGTAACCGCCCTCTGGATTAATACGGCGTGATGTCCCTGTTTTACCTGCGACGCGGTAACCATCGATAGCCGCCGCTTTCGCCGTACCACCATCTGCGGTGACACTTTCTAGCATTTGGACGATAGACATTGCCTCATCATGAGCCATGATGCGTTTGCTTGGCTGCTTATCGCCTTTGATCAGAGTTAATGGATGTATGACGCCGCCTGCTGCCAACGCTGAATAAGCTTGCGCCACCTGAGCCAACGTCACTTGTAAACCATAACCATAACTGACGGTTGCGCGTCTTGCCGTCTCTTTCTCTTTTGGCGTGACGATCATACCGCTACCTTCCCCTGGGAACTGTAGCGGGGTTTTTTTACCAAAGCCAAACTGTCTTTGCATGTTACTAATGGCGTCAGGTGGTAACGATAGTGCAATCTTGGTAGAGGCCACGTTACTGGATTTCTGTAACAATGTTGCCAAGTTAATCACGCCCAAATTGTTATGATCACGAATGGTATAACCACGAACGCGAATAGAGCCAGGATTAGTGTCAATCAAAGAGGTCGGCGTATATTTTCCTGAATCTAAAGCAGTGGCCACGGTAAATGGCTTCATCACCGAACCTGGTTCAAACACATCAAGCAGCGCTCGGTTGCGCTGGTTTTCACCCGTCATCTCATTCAGATTATTGGAGTTAAATGACGGCCATGTTGATAAAGCCAGCACCTCGCCCGTTTGTACATCGACGATCATACCAGTAGACCAGCGCGCTTTTTGCAGACGCCCCGCCTTTTCCAGCTCTTTATAAAGCAAATACTGCAAACGCGAATCAATGGTCAATGCCACATCTTTGCCCGCCACTTCAGGCTCAACCTGCTTGATTTCTTTGAGGCTGTTTTGTTTGGCATCTTTTAATACCAATACTTTACCATCTGAGCCTGCCAGCTCAGTTTCGTGTTGACGTTCAATGCCTGCACGCCCTTCATAACCGCCTTCAGGATCTTTTGAGTTTTGACCCATAAATCCTAAAAGCTGAGCGTTTGGCTGCGGCTGCGGATAGTAACGCTGAAAGAAGTTTTTCTCATAAACTCCCGGAAAATCAAGCGAGCTGACGCTTTGAGCAATCTCTGGTGTCACTTTATTTAATAAGGGCAAATAATGCGAGCCTGCTCCCTTTGGTAGCGCCGCCTTGACCGCTTCTTCGTCTGTGACATCGACGCTAGGATCAATGGCGGTTACTTTTTTGAGCTCATCAACCGAAACATTGGCCGCGACTGCCAACTGCGTTAAATCCATATTGTCCAAGCGCTTTTGCATACGCGCGACCAGCTGCGGGCTATCTGGGTTGGTGAGGATAATACGCTTAAGCTCATAGTACTCGCGGGCGTAATCATGCGGGCTAAAGGTGACGGTCGCCAAAGGCGCACTAATGGCCAATGGCAAATTATTGCGATCCGTAATCATACCGCGATAAGATTTTTGCGTACGCACGCTAGTGATCAGCTCATTGCCTTTGTCTTGATAAAACTGAGCATTGGCGACTTGTAGATAGTAAGCACGGGAGATGAGCAGACCCAAGATGACCAAAGAGATGACCCAAATCAGGCGAAAGCGGTTTTTGTCTTGCTCAAAGCCGCCGCGAGAAGACGCCCCAGACGCTTTACCCAAAAACCCTCTTTTGCTTTTTGCGTTTTTGACACTGGTATAGGCACCCGCCTCATCATTCTTTTTTAGGCGCTCAAACAGCTTGGCTTTGCGATTATTGGTGGATTTGGGATCGGCTTTACTATTGGTTTGTCCTGATTTGGCGGCACTTGCCCGCCTTAGAGGCTTGGTCACTTTACCAGCAGCAGGCTTTTTTGGCGTGTTTTTTGCGGTAGACTTACCACCATTGGATTTTTTATCGCTCATTGTCCTGCCTCCGTTAGGCCGGCATCGCTTGGAGCAGACTCATTCATTGCAGCAGATTCGGCTTCAACAGGTTCGTTTTCAGGAGATACCGTAGGCGGGACATTGCTGGCTCTTTCTGTACCGATCATATCTGAATCGTTGGCCGCGACAGCAGTCGAGCCATTAGAGTCTGGCGCGACAGGTACGGCGGCGCCTGCTACCCCAGGTTGGATAATCAGCTTGTCTTCGAGTGTGGGCGAAAACATACCCAGATCAGCAACAGCGCGGCTGGCAATTTGCGGGGTTGCACTAAATGTCTGCTGCTCAATAAGCAAGCGCTGATGTTCAATTTGTAGTTTGCGCTCTTGTTTTTTCATGTCTTGCAAGGCTTTATAATCCTGATGATATTGTTGAACGCCTTCAGCAGTTTTGATCCCGCTCCAAATAATGGCCGCTGCTAGTAGCAATAATACGACCACATAAATACTGACCACATTAAATCGGCGCACAAATAATTCGCCAACATCGGCATTCGGGGACATTGCGGTACGATGGTTTGCAGGTTTGTCAGATATTGCCATGACGATCTCAAAAAGTGAACGTTAAAATATAAAAAGCGACAACGGTTTGTGGGTCATAAAACCCTCATAAGCCATACGCACCATCAATCAATAAAACCAATTAAAAAAGTAATTGCCGAGCCTAGCAGATAATGTTTACAGCTTTTTAACAGCCGCGTAATCATTGAAATATTTGGTCGTACCAAGTCTATAAAAAACCAACTTTCTATTACTGTCGCTGCTACTGCTGTACTTAATCCACAGACAAGTTACTGTCCCGCATCCGGTAAATATTCGCTATCAGTCCGCGTTGCCATGCGCAGCCACGCACTACGAGCGCGCGGATTTTGCTTGGTCTCAGCACTACTTGGGCCGACGCGTTTGGGTTTGCTAAAGTAACGCGGACGTTTGGGCGGCATCGGCAAATTCTCATCTTCTGGATATTGCCCTTTACTGTGACGCTGCAAGAACTGCTTGATACGGCGATCTTCTAACGAATGAAAGCTAATCACCGCCAGCTGTCCACCCGATTTCAAAATTGGAATACTTTGTTCTAAAAAATCATCAACGTCGCCCAGCTCATTGTTGATAAAAATACGCATGGCCTGAAAGCTTTGTGTCGCTGGATGCTTACCGCGCTGCCAATTGGGATGCGCCACTTTAATTACTTCTGCCAGCTCAAGCGTCGAATCATAGCTGTCCATCTGTTTGATGGCGCGCGCAATGCGGCGACTGTGACGTTCTTCGCCAAACTCATATAATACATTGGCCAAGGTTTCATCATCAACGCGCTCAAGCCATTCAGCAACCGACTGACCACGGCTGGTGTCCATACGCATATCCACTGCGCCATCACGCATAAAGCTAAAACCACGACTGCCATCATCGATTTGCGGTGAGGAGATCCCCAAATCCGCCATCAATCCATCAACTTGCGTGATACCAAGCCCCGCCAGACTACTCGTCAACGTCGCAAAACTGTCATGTACCACATGCACGCGGCTGTCCGTGCTAGCCAGCGCTTTGGCAACACCAATGGCGGTCGGGTCTTTATCAAAGACAATCAGCTGCGCATCATCGGCAAGCTGACTCAATAACAAGCGGCTGTGACCACCGCGCCCGAAAGTTGCATCCACATAGATGCCGCTGGCCTGTAAGCTGTTTTGAGCAGCGGCGCCCTCTTTTGTGGTTGGTAAGGATTTGACGCCCAGTACTGCCGCAACGGTTTCTGGTAAGAGTACCGCATCGTGAACAAACTCTGGCGTATCAGACGTAACAGAGTCTATCGCTGACGCCGAGTCAGTGTGAGCAGCATCATTTTCGTCAGAAAGTGAAGACAGGTTGGCGTTAGTATTTGACTTAGAATTAGATAGGGACACAAACAACTCAGTAGATGACGGCCGTATTGGCCAGTAATAGTAAAAAATCAGATGAAAATAAACAAGTTATGGCTCGCTTATCGTTATTATCGCAAGGATACACAGCGAGTCAAGCTCTAGACAGGCTTTTCATTAAAAATAACCCGTCTGTCTGTTATACTAAGGCGATATTTTACGCTATTTTTCAATGTTGACTTCTATTCTTTCACCTGTATTTTTTAGTCATCTTCTTTATTCACATTTTTATTGATCCCTTTTCTTTAATCACCACATTCTGAGATTTTTATGATGCAAACATCGACTCAATCAACGACGGCTACCAACAACACACGCCCAGTGCGCACGCGTATCGCCCCATCGCCTACGGGTTTTCCTCACGTGGGAACCGCTTACATTGCCCTATTTAACTTAGCCTTTGCCAAAGCGCATGGCGGTGAGTTTATCTTACGTATTGAAGACACCGATCAAACGCGCTCGACTGAGCAATCAGAGCAGATGATTTTAGACGCCCTGCATTGGGTCGGTTTGGATTGGAGCGAAGGCCCAGATATTGGTGGACCACACGCGCCTTATCGTCAGAGCGAGCGTAGTGACATTTATAAAAAACACGCTGAACAACTGATCGACGCTGACCATGCGTTTCGCTGCTTTTGTACCAGCGAAGAGCTGGATGCCATGCGCGCTGAGCAAATGGCCAATGGCGAGACGCCACGTTACGATGGTCGCTGCGCGCACCTAGCACCAGAGAAAACTGCGCAATTGGTTAGCGAGGGCAAACCACACGTCATTCGTATGCGCGTACCAACCGACGGCGTCTGCCAAGTACACGACATGCTACGCGGTACGGTTGAGATTCCTTGGACGCAAGTGGACATGCAAGTATTGCTAAAAACGGACGGTATGCCAACGTATCATTTGGCCAACGTCGTCGATGATCATTTGATGGAAATCACCCACGTCATGCGCGGTGAAGAATGGCTCAACTCGGCGCCCAAGCATCAACTGCTGTATGACTATTTTGGGTGGGAGATGCCAACGCTTTGCCACATGCCCCTACTGCGTAACCCTGACAAATCAAAACTGTCTAAGCGTAAAAACCCAACGTCGATCACTTACTACCGTGATGCAGGCGTGTTGCCTGAGGCATTGCTCAACTATCTTGGCCGTATGGGCTACTCCATGCCCAATGACGCTGAACAGTTCACGTTGGAAGAAATGATTGCCAGCTTTGATATTCAACGCGTGTCATTGGGTGGCCCAATCTTTGATATCGAAAAGCTAAACTGGCTCAACGCCGAATGGCTACGCGCCCTCACGCCTGAAGAGCTGAAAAATAAAATCCTTGCGTGGGCCAATGACAGCGATAAATTAACTGCCATTGCAGCTGCGATTCAGCCGCGTATCGAGCTGCTCTCTGATGCGGTCAACTGGGGTGGTTTCTATTTCCAAAATCTACCAGAGATCACTGCTGAAAGTTTTACGCATAAATCGCTAACGCCTGAACAAATCATCGAGATGCTGCAACTGGCGCTGTGGCAGCTGGAAACCTTACCAACATGGTCAGAAGAAAACATCTATACCACGCTAAAAGGGCTCGCCGCGCACTTAGATATCAAAATGCGTGACTTTATGGCACCATTCTTCATCGCCATTGCTGGTAGCACGTCATCGACGCCCGTCATGAACTCTATGGCAATTATTGGCGCAGATATGACGTTGACGCGCTTGCGTCACGCGGTTGATGTACTTGGCGGTCTGGGTAAAAAGAAACTGAAAAAGTTAGAGAAGCAAGCGGCAGAATTACCAGACTTTTTGGCGGCTGAATAATTTAGACGCTGAATAACTTATCTGCTAAAAATTCAATTAGCTAAACTTGTCGTATTGAGGAGGGTCAGGCCAGTTCTGACCCTTTTTTCGTTGTTAGTAAGTACGACTACTCCCATACCATCAAAATTTTAACTGGAAATAAACATGGCTGCCAAAACCGTCACGATAGAAAGTAAAGACCACGTGTTTTCGACCCTAAAACACGCACAACGATACTATGATGACATCGTTAAAGAACTTTTTGAAGCAAACCTTACCCTAACCACCGGGCAGGATTTTGAAGATTTGAAATGGATATACACCACTTATTGTCGCTATACCAAGCATAATCTGGATAAATTGAGCGAGTGTGACATTGTTGGCTTTAAAGGTATAAGAACGATCCAAGAGAAAGGTGGTCAATATATGCCCACTGAATGCGGTGTCATTATTTTTTCTGATGACACTGAAGAGGAATTTCATACCGATAAAGCCATTAAAGAGATCGCTCTTAGGCAAAATCCACGCTAATTTAGCTTCATTAGGGAGTTAAACTCGCTTTTTGCATATTTTTTTGCATGTTTATGGTTTTTTTTAAAATAGGTGTTGACATACCCCTGTCACTTCCCTAAAATGTGCTCACTCTTAGCGAGGGGCTATAGCTCAGTTGGTAGAGCACTTGCATGGCATGCAAGGGGTCAACGGTTCGACTCCGTTTAGCTCCACCATCTTATTTATAGCAATGCTCAGTCTGACTGAACATTGATAATAAATACTCGCTAGTAGGACGATATCAGCACCTAGGCAAGGCTTGCTCTATTATTAATAGATAAGCTATCTGATATTGTGAAGTACCGTTGTAGCCTTTTTGGTTATAACACTCTATGCGTCCCCATCGTCTAGAGGCCTAGGACACCGCCCTTTCACGGCGGTAACGGGGGTTCGAATCCCCCTGGGGACGCCACTATTCGGCGTCACTTATTAGCACTTTTGCTTAGCATCAGATCAGACTAATAAGCGAACAATAAAAAAGCCCAGTCATCATACGGTGACTGGGCTTTTTTATGGCTGTTATTTTTGTCCGTCAACATTGTCCTAGAAGTCTCTGACAGCTCATTTATCACCACCACACTAACGATCATAGCAAGAGACAAACTCTCGAATTGCCCAGCCCCATTGTCTGTACTCTCCTTGGTAATAACCTTCTAAATAGACCCAAGGACGGCCTCTACTATCGTAATCTGCGTCTGTAATATAAACTTCACGCTCATTACGCAATTTATTGATGATCTTGCCATTGGGTTTTTCGCGAATATTGAGTGGCGTGCCAGTCGGATCTGTGACTTTACACACCCTCTCGGCGTGAGCGGTACTCATACCGATAATAATGGCGAAAGCTGACAAAGAGAATGTATGAGCCAACCGTTTCATTTTAAACCTTTATATAAACAAATGTTCTATTAAAATATTAGGGTTTAAAAAATTATGATAGCAGTTTAGATAAGATATTATCGCTTTATCCATTTTATAGAAATTAATTTGCCATGTTTTATCACTCAAACTCGTCTGTTATTAAATACTTATCTATAGTTAACCTTCAATACAAAGACTTTTAACATAATTTAATTACACATTCTTACATACTGTCTGTCTTGTCACTTAGTTTAACATTCTTCTACACAATCCTTAATCTTCTCTACTTAACAGTATTATAAATGCTGCCTGTTTTTCTTTATCCTGTCCTTATATTCATTATTGGTCATCTTTGGCATGATGCCGCTGGCAATCTTATTTTCAAGCCATCGTAATGCCAAAAACATAATGCAAGATTAGTTACTTAAAGAGGAAGGATTATGTTGTCTACTTATACCCCCCAACGACGTCCATCGTGGCGCGGTGTGCTTGCCGGCCTTGTCATGGGCATGATCGTTGTCATGGCGATGATTGCACTTGCTTTGGTGCTCAGCTCGTTTTTACCATTTGATCTAAAAGGCACCAGTATTGCTGGCGGTATTTATGCCGCGATTACGGCTTTAGTCAGTGCCTTTGTGGCGGGCCATTTTGCGATCAAATTTTCAGCCCCAGAAGCCTTGTTCGGCGATGGTACGGACATTGACCCAAAAGATGCCACCTTGACTGGTATGTTAACTGCGGCTTTGATCGTATTGTTAACGACTTTTTTTACCTTGAGCAGCGCCACTGGTATCTTGGCAACCGCGGGTAATGCGGTAGGTTCTACTGTTAGTACCGTCGCTAGCACGGCAGCAACTACCGCCACCGTTGGTGCAACTGCTGCGGGTCAAGCGTCACAAAATAATACGGTACAACAAAGAGCGCAAGAAATTTATCAGCGCGTATCAGGCGACATTAGCGAATCAGATATCCAAGCAATGGTTGCAAAAAACACGCAGAACCTGGATCAACAGCAAGTTGCCGCGACCAGCCGTGTGGTTGAAGACATGGTAAATAGCACTAAGACTCAAGTTCAAAACATGGACTTTACGGATATCAATACATGGCGCAACATTGATGACTATGCAAAACAACGCATGGCCTCTATTGAACAAACGCTAGAAGGCCCTGAGATGATCACGCGTCTACAACAAGAAGGCTTAACAGAAGCGCAAGCCATCGAAGTCCGTACTGAGGTGCAACAGGCATTTAACGAATATAGAGTACAAACTGAGCAGACCATTGCTGATGCAAGACAAGAAGCTGAAATGAGATTACAACAAGCTGAAGATGTGGCTCGTAAAGCGGCACTATACAGTGGTTTATTTTGGTTAATCAGCACGCTATTGACTTTCATTGCAGCGACAATGGGTGCAAGAAGTGCCGCGTCAAAATATCGCTTAGACAAGCCTATCGTGACGTTAGGTGACAACGTTAGATAATAGGTTCGCTAACATGTTCGCTAGGACAGTATAAGTTGAAGTAATAAAAGACTTATCTTAGATAAAGAAAAGCCCAGTCTTCATATGAGGACTGGGCTTTTTGACGTGTGCTATTTTAAATGTGTCTTAAATTTGCTTTTACTGCTTTGTCACTATCGATATCATTGCTAACGCATTTAATATTGGCTAATATCGAGGTTCTAGGGACTCTCTATTATCTACGCTTACAGTATGAAGTATTGAAGGAAGTGGTTTGCTATGTTCGGTATTGAAAATTATCTAGGGTTTATCTTAGCTGCCGTTCTGTTAAACCTGACGCCCGGCACAGATAGCGTATATATCATTACTCGCAGTGTCTCACAAGGACAGAAAGCGGGGCTTTACTCTGTGCTGGGTATTACTTCGGGCAGTTTGATACATACTTTATTGGCGGCGCTTGGGCTATCCGTATTGCTAGCCAGCTCCCCTATGGCTTTTATGATCGTAAAATATATTGGTGCCGCTTATTTATGCTATTTGGGTCTAAAAATGCTACTAAGCAAACCATCAAACGCCATAGCAAATACTTTTTCCAAGGATAAAGTGACTCTCAATCAATACAAGGTCGACCATTGGCAAATCTATAAACAAGGTGTATTGACCAACGTGTTTAATCCAAAGGTTGCCTTGTTCTTTATCGCCTTCTTTCCTCAGTTTATTGACACTCATTACGCTTATGGCACGCTGTCATTTTTGATATTGGGACTGACCTTTGCGAGTACTGGTCTAGTATGGTGTACTTGTTTGGCACTATTGGCCGCTCGGTTCAGCAAAAAATTGCGAGAAAACCCTTCTGTTGAAACGATATTAAATAAAATCAGTGGTGTGGTGTTTATTGGGTTGGGGATTAAGTTATTGGCTGAGAAGGGTTGAATGCTCAAGTAACGACAAAAATATATGTTATAAAAAAGCCCAATCCCCTATTTTAGAGAGGATTGGGCTTTTTTATGATTTAGCTTAACTAACTACTAGCCTGCTTCTTTGCTCTCAGCCGCCAATTGACGTAATACATAATGGAGCACACCGCCATGACGCACATATTCGCGCTCTTTGGGTGTCTGTAGCATCACGTTGACGTCAAAGGTCTCAGTTGAACCATCAGCACGAGTAGCCGTGACGGTCGCAGTCTTGCTATTACCATTATCCAGGCCTGTGATACTCAGCACTTCTGAGCCGTCAAGCTTGTAAGTAGCAGCGTTTTCACCTTCTCTAAAGGTCAACGGTAATACACCCATACCCACTAAGTTCGAGCGGTGAATACGCTCAAACGAGCTGGTCAATACCGCTTTGACGCCAAGCAAGATCGTGCCTTTAGCAGCCCAATCACGACTAGAGCCAGAGCCATACTCGGCGCCGCCTAATACCACGAGCGGACGCTTGTCTTCTTTGTACTTCATGGCCGCATCATAGATAGGCATCTCTTCGCCATCTTGTAGCGTCGCGTTATCACCTTCGAAATAATACGTGTAGCCGCCCTCTTTGCCGCCCATCATCGTATTTTTGATACGGATGTTGGCAAAAGTACCACGCGTCATAACCGCATCGTTACCACGACGTGAGCCATAACTATTAAAGTCGGCTTGCATCACACCGCGCTCTTGCAAGTACTTGCCCGCTGGTGAATCAGGATCAATATTACCGGCGGGTGAGATATGATCGGTGGTGATTGAATCACCGAACAATCCTAGAATGCGCGCCCCGTTGATATCTGGGATACCTTCTGGCTCCATGGTCATGCCATCAAAGAACGGTGGGTTTTTGATGTAGGTTGACTCTTCGCTCCACGGATACAACTGGCTGTCGGCTGAGCTAATAGCGTTCCAAGCTTTGCTACCTTCAAACACTTCGCCATAGTTTTTACGGAACATATCCGCGTCAATGTTGTTCGCAATCAGCTCATTGATCTCATCTGACGTGGGCCAAATGTCTTTTAAGAAGACATCATCGCCGTCCTGATCTTGACCAATTGGATGCGTCGTCATGTCGATATCAACCGTACCTGCCAGCGCATAAGCCACTACTAACGGCGGTGATGCCAAGTAACTGGCTTTGACGTGCGAGTGGATACGGCCTTCAAAGTTACGGTTACCTGATAATACAGCAGCGGCGACTAAGTCGTTTTCCTCAATACCTTTTTCGATGGCTTCAGGAAGCGGGCCTGAGTTACCGATACAAGTGGTGCAACCATAACCAACTAAATAAAAGCCTGTTTTTTCCAGCTCATCCATTAGTTTGGTTTTTTCTAGGTAATCGGTGACTACTTTAGAACCAGGTGCTAAGGACGTTTTTACCCATGGCTTGGCTTTTAGACCTTTGGCGGCTGCCTTTTTGGCCACCAAACCTGCGCCGATCATGACCGCTGGGTTAGAGGTATTGGTACAAGACGTAATCGCGGCAATGACCACTGAACCGTCGCGCAGTTTATGCTGCTTATCATCAATACTCACGTTTGAGAACACGTTATTGGCAGGCTCATATTTTACATTATCATCGCTTGTATCAACTTCGATTTTCGGTTCAGCAGCGAGATTGTCTGCTTGCACTTGCTCACCGCCTTCTTGGTCAAAGCGTACTTTACCTTCGACTTCTGACTTACGGTCTTTGTTCATCTTCTCTAACGTTTCGCCAAACTTCTCGTGCATATCAGACAGATTGATACGTTGCTGCGGTAGGTTTGGACCCGCCAGCGCTGGTTTTACAGACGATAAATCCAGCTCTAACTTGCTTGAATATGTTGCTGCTGGCGTATCGGCATCATGCCACAAGCCTTGCGCTTTAGCATATTGCTCAACCAGCTCAATTTGCGCTTCATCACGACCAGACAGGCGCAGATAATCAATCGCCATTTGGTCAATCGGGAAAATACCACAGGTCGCGCCATATTCTGGCGACATATTGGCAATCGTGGCGCGATCGGCAAGCGGCATACTATGCAGACCTTCGCCGTAAAATTCGACGAATTTACCAACCACACCGTGAGCACGTAGCATCTCTACCACTCGCAGTACCAAATCGGTCGCGGTCACCCCTTCAGTCAGTTTGCCTGTCAGCTCAAAACCAACCACTTGCGGAATCAGCATCGAGGATGGTTGACCAAGCATGGCGGCTTCCGCTTCAATACCGCCCACGCCCCAACCGAGAACGCCAATACCATTAATCATCGTCGTATGACTATCAGTACCAAATACCGTATCAGGATACGCGGTCAGCTCACCCTCAACTTCTGCGGCCATGACCACACGCGCTAGATACTCAAGGTTTACCTGATGCACAATACCCGTTGCTGGCGGTACTACCACAAAATTCTCAAACGCGTTACGTCCCCAATGTAGGAACTCATAACGCTCATTGTTGCGTTTAAATTCGATTTTTTCGTTCAGATCCAGCGCATCCTCGCGACCGTACGCATCGACTTGTACCGAGTGATCGACGACTAGCTCGCTGGGAATAAACGGATTAATCTGTTCCGCTTTACCACCGAGCTCAACCACCGCGTCACGCATGGCGGCCAAATCAACGACCGAGGGCACGCCCGTGAAATCTTGCAAAACCACACGAGCCGGCATAAAGGCAATCTCTTTTGAGGCTTCAGCGCCTGCATCCCAGTTTGCCACCGCTTCGATATGGTTTTCACCCACTGACTGACCACCATCTTCATTACGTAGTAGGTTTTCTAGTACGATTTTCATGCAAAACGGTAGTTTACTGATATTCTCATAGGTTTTGGCCAGTTTGGGCAAACTGTAATAGGCGTGTTCCTTGCCATCGACCGAGATCGTATCTTTCACATTAAAAATGTCACTCATGGTAGCTTCCTTATCTTCGTTTTTATCAAAGTTATCGAATCTGAACATAAACCGTACGACGTTTATGCGGATGATTGGTGGCTAATGGGGTGATGAATCTATGCTATAGCAGAGTCATCATGACTTAAAATTATAAGCGTAGAATTTGGCTGCACAAAACTGGATGTACAACATTCATTAGGTAACGTAGTTTTATAAAAGACCAGCGTCTTTTTGGTTTGTTTTACGTATTGACCATTACTCTCTCTACCATAACAAACCTATAAGGTTTTGTTAACGTTTAGTCGTTGTCAAATCGTGGCACAATCGTAAACGTCACAGTGCATTAGACCAATAAGTCCAAGTGTAACCTCTTTCAAAATTGTGCCGTGCGACTGGTATCAATTTTCCTTGCTTGCTGCGGTCACAGAGGCTACGAAAAATTTATCCCAGTCGTGTACAGCGATTGAGGTATGGTTTTACGCACAACTAAATCCTTTTTTAAAAATTATGGTCTTTTGCGGCGACCTGAACGAAAGACATGAGTATCCTCATAAAAGGCAGGATGCTCATTTTCAGACCAAAAATGCGGCACGCCTAAAATAGGCAATGGAGCAAGTTGGCGCGGGGTCACAGTATCTTTTGACAACAGTCTATCCATATAATCGGCCATCTTATTGTCCAAATCATCCATACGCTCGGACAACGGTAGCGCAAAAAAGTCTTGGGTCACTTGAATGACGATACTGTGGGCGCATAAGGGTTTACGCGGTTGCACCAGTTGTTCAAGCAAGGCATGACCAAAGATATATACCGCCGCTTGCGCATCCCTATCCATTTGCTTTGGGTCATCCCACTTGGCACGCGGTTTAACCAAACTTGCCTGCCAATCAAAACCAATCAACGCCTCACCAATACTCGCATCAGCCGTGACCAGCACTGCCCCATTTTCATCAAATATAGTGATGGTATCGCGTACCCGTCCTCGACGCTCGCCAACCCCCTGTGCTGCAATTTCTAACATATGGTAATAATTTAGCAGCGCCTTAGTCTTCGGGAAAGTCAGCCAAATACTGCCATTAAACAAATCATGTAAGTTATCGCGTGTGGGTATATTGCCCGTCGTCGCGATAAAGTGCTCGTACGCTTCGCCGTCGGGCAAGGCATTTTGCGAGACGAATGTGAGCGTTTGCGCTTGTGCGTCTTGCGTTGGTTTGGTGGTGGGCAAACCCTCTGGCGCATTATCGCATCGCAACAGTAAAGCGTTGTTTAATAGATCCGCGACGATATCGATTGGCTGATCGTCACGCGCGCTATGATGGTTTTGTTCATGTGGCTCACTCAAGCTTTTTACCGCATCGCTCATATAATTTAGCTGGTTTAAATGGCTTAGCCACGGCGCTTGCCAGTTGATGTCAGCAAAACGGTGATGCAGCCTAGGCAAATCATCAAAAGAGACATTGTTAAGGACAGAAGAAGGGGTATTTAAGGGTAAATCAGTCGCGGTCATATGAACTATCTCTATTAGACGTGTGGCTGGTCTATGGTATCATGGTGCGCTTTTTTACAGCTAGATGAGCCGCTCGAAAGGTCTTTTTGAGCGCTATTTATTGATGAGTGTCTATGGCAAATTTTAATACCCACTTAAACACCGCATTTATGGTGAGTGGTACGCTAAGTTTAACGGTTTATAAAGCAGGGTTGGTTGACGATTCGGGATTTTTAATGTGCGTGGCGCTTGGTACCATCGGCGGGCTGTTGCCTGATTTGGACTCCGATAATTCAACCCCAATCAAGCTGGGTTTTAACATTACTTCGTTTGTGTTTGCCTTTGGCCTCATTATGCATTGGCGTAATGATTTGAGCTTACTGGCACTGATCGCTTTGTGGCTGGCAGGCTACTGCTTTATGCGTTATACCGTTTTTTCCATTTTTACCAATATGACGGTGCACCGCGGTGTTATTCATTCCGTACCTTATATGGCAATATTGGGGCTAGGACTGACTTGTCTAAGCTATTACGTGTTGCAGATTTCGCTGACTGCCAGCTGGTTTTATGGTTTGTTTTTGTTTGGCGGAGCGCTGGTGCATTTGGCACTTGATGAGCTGTATAGCGTCAATTTATCCAACATGAAAATGAAGCGCTCATCCGGTACGGCGATGAAGTTCTATCAACCTAAAGACAAATGGTGGTATCTATTGCTGTATACCATTCTTGGATTATTGATCTACCTTGCACCGCCCTTCGATCCATTTTGGCAGCAACTGCGTGATCCAGCACCGTGGGCACAGTTAAAAGTCGGTATACTGCCTGATATCATAGAAGATATGCTGCGTGAAAGACCGTAATGATGCATGACGATCAAAACATCATGCACTGCTAATATCAATAAGAATAATTAGAGTACGCTATGTCGCTTTTTATACCATCTGCTCCCCAAATCTGCCCTTGCCAGATCAATCCGTCAATAGAAAAAGTAGACTCGCCACTCTCCTATCAAGAGTGCTGCCAGCCGTATCATGACGCTCTTTCTCATGAGAATATGGATGAGTTAGGCGCGGAGACTGCTGAACGTCTTATGCGGTCGCGCTATAGTGCGTTTGTCTTGGTAAAGTCAGACTACATTGTCAAGACTACATTGCCCGCGCAGCAAGCACTGCTGGATGAAAAGGCGATTAAGACGTGGGCAGAAGAGACGGATTGGGCAGGATTAGAAATCGTGCAGCACACGCCAACGCTTGGCAAGCGTCACGCACAGGTTGAGTTTAAAGCGTACTTTAATACCAGCAATGATACGTCTAACCAATTGCAGGCGCATCATGAATTGTCTGCTTTCATAAAGGTAAAAGACAAAGCTACTAATACTGCGCATTGGTACTTTTTAGATCCGACCGTCGCAATGACGGTGACGCAAAAGCAGCCGTGTATTTGCGGGTCGGGTGAGAAGTTTAAGCGGTGTTGTGGGGAGTATTTGTAAACCATTGCGCCACTTAAACTTGCTTGGAGTCGCATCTTTTTAACAACATCAGCAAGCTGTCACTGGGTTTTGAAAGACAAGGCCTCTACTGGATAGATAGATAAGATAAAAGCTCATTACCAGTATAAATACTGCGGCTACTTTGAGTGTGATTGGATTCACTCTAAACATCTTAACCAAGGCGTTTTTAATCTCTATGTCGCTAAGTAAGAAAAAGCAAAAAACTTGCGTAAGTATATAGTTAAACGCTTGAAAAAACTGAAATGTCCCACACTCTGTTTTTACAAAAGAAAATAGGCAGATATCGACTAAAATAGTGAATGCTAATAAATATTTGACACTATTTTTCAAAAAAAACCTCTCTTATTTCTTAGGCGCTTGGCTCATTGTAAAACGATAAACCCGCAAGAAATGTTTAAACTAAACACTCGCCCCAACCGCTCGTGCAATCGCGCGGCCTTCGTCAATCGTCAAAAACTTGCGCTGACTTGGGCTGTCTTTATAAATCACGTCGCCATCTTTAAATATCAGACATTCATTGACCGCTAGCTGCTGCCATTTTTCATTTTCGGTGAGTGGTACGGTCACCAGAATCGTCACTTTGTCTTTATCGGTCGTGACATCGCCAAAGTTAATCGCCAAATCATCATCCGCCAATTTTGCCTCGCCAAATGGTGCTTGGCGCGTGAGATAAAACAACAAGCTACCAGCATACGCTAGCTGCCATTTACCATTTGATATCAAACAATTAAACAAACCATTTGCGGATAAATAACGACATTGCGTGGTCAAAAAGTTAAACAAGGTTTGGTCATCAGGACGGGTTTTAAAGCTGCTTTTGAGACGATTGACGAGATAACAAAACGCCATTTCAGAATCGGTATTACCCACGGGCTGACAATGCGAGGCATTGCCGTTGTCCTGCAAGCGCTGGCAGCGTTTAATAAACTCACTATTCATCTGCCCGTTATGAGCAAACACCCACTGCTCGCCCCAAACTTCACGGACGAACGGATGGGTATTTGCCAAGCAATTCTGTCCTTGGGTCGCTTTACGAATGTGCGCGATGACATTCATGGCTTTGATAGGATAGTTATTAACCAAATCTGCCACAGGTGACAGATGACTGGGACGATTGTCATGAAACAAGCGCAGTCCCGTCGACGCATTTGCTGTGTCATCCGTATTGGCGCATTCGCCGCGCTCAAAAAACGCAATACCAAAGCCGTCTTCATGACTGTCGGTCATGCCGCCGCGCTTGCGAAAACCTGCAAAGCTAAAGCCAATATCGGTTGGTGTATTACAGTTCATTCCTAAGAGTTGACACATTTATAAAGTACCGCCGTTATCGTTGGCTTTTGCAGGATTGAGAGTCGCGTTGAGAGTAACGTCTGCCGACTCATCAAACATCTCGTCGGACGCTGTTGCCCCTTCTGTATCGATACTGTTTAGGATACGCTGGGCTTGTGCCAGCTCGGTATCTTGAACCCAGAGTACAATGCCTGAATTCATACCCGGCATCACACTCAGTGGTTGTAAGGACACCGTGATGCCATTATTACGCAGCAGATTGGCATGCAGCTCGCCTTGCATATTGGTATCGTAGCGCGCCAGTTTTTGCCAGTTATCAATTTGATCGGTCATGGGGTTGCCTTCATAGTTTTAATACAGAAATAGAGGAATAAGCAATGACTACAATAATTGATCAAGCTTACACGCTTTAATAGATAAATGACTACGATTGCTTAAGTTATCTCGTGCGAGCTCAGCTTGAGTAACACTACTAAAAATGCCTACTATTTGACTATTTTTCTCGGTATCCGCAGAGGTGTTTAATAATACAAAAACCGTATTTTGTGCTTTTTCGACGTGCGACCAATGATAAGCAGACAGACGTTTCATCAAATCTGGGTTTTTGACCATAATGTTATCACCCGTACGTCCCTCGGTACGGTTATAGTGAATCACATTTAGACGTAATAACCAAAATATCACTGCGGCTTTGGCAAGCATCACTGGTAAGGCACGCTTTTCATCATCACCCAGCGGACGTTTGGACTCGTATCCTTGCAGGAAAGCAGCCATTTTACTACGATCAAAATTCACCGACTCGCCCTGCTCAGCATCGCCCCACGTGGTACAAAAATCATTAATCGTAATCGCAATATCCATCACGTAATGCTCGACGCTGACCTCGGTAAAGTCCAGTAGCCCTGTGAGATGGGCTTCGCCTTTTTGCAGATGCCAAAGCGTATTGTCGGCAAACATATCTAAATGACATAGACCTTTTGGCAAGCTTGCAAGCGGTAAATCGGCATAAGCGCGCCAAATGTCGCTCATCAATTTTGCCTCATCGCTTGGCATAAATTGGCTTTCACGGTCGCGCACCTCGCTCCATGGATACAACGGTACGCCATATTGCTCGCTCGGTTGCAGCGCTTGCAAGGTCTCATGCAGCATCGCGAGAGCTGCGCCAATCTCATGACACATCGCTTGCGTGGTTTGCTCTGGATGCGTACCTGCCAAGCAAGGGACAAGCGTAATCGCTTTGTTTTCGTAGTGAATCACATAACGTTTATCACTGCCATCTTTAGTAGCATCAGCTTTAGCCATATCCGCTTTAAAAGTATCCGGCGCGCTCACCGTCAGTGGTGCAGCGACAGGCAGTTTGCCATCTAACTGATTGAGGATAACCGCCATTTTTTCGATATCAGCGGGCGGACGCTCTTCAAATAAAGTAAACACGTAAGAGGGCGCACCCGCTACGTCATCAGTCGTCTCAATAAACCAGTTAGAATTTTTGATGCCTTGCGTAATCGGGGTAGCTCGCGCAAACGACACGCCAAAGCTTTGGCAAAAGGCGGCAAATTGGTCATCGGTTAACTGGGTATAGACGGACATGACATCTCACTTGTGATCGTTAAATGGTAAAAGTAGAAGCTGAAATAATACATTCAATTTGGGCAATAATAAATGTGGCGGCAAGTAATAATAGTGACCATTATGTCGCTCATAAGCAAATTTTAAATTTCGGTATGATGCTTTGACGATACCTACTCTCTATAGTTTAGGGCATGTCCTTCATGCAATCGATAGTTATCTAAAATGGATTAAGCATTCTTTGCAATTTCTAAGCCCTTCTCAATCGACAAATAAACAGGCGTTTTTGGAACATTTTGATAAACCCTATCGCCATCTGCAAAAATGATGCATTCATCGACGGCAAGCTGTTGCCAGTCCTCATCACTGGTAAGCGGTGTGGTAGCAAGGATTGTCATGACATCACTTGCCTCATTGACCATTTCAAAATCCATCGTCACATCAACATCAATGAGAGCCGCTGAACCAAATGGTGCTTGACGGGTAACATAAAACAATAAGGTATCGGCATAGGCAAGCATCCACTCGCCATTGGACAGCAGACAATTAAACAAGCCATAATTCGCTAAAAATCGGCACTGCTCCGTTAAAAACTCATACAGTGTTTGCACATCGGGCTTATCGTCAAAACGGTCTTTGAGCTGATTGAGTAAGTAGCAAAACGCAAATTCTGAATCGGTATCACCTACTGGGCAATAGTGACGCGACGTACCTTGCTTGGATATCTCTTGTTTGATAGGGTCGCTATCGGGGATGTCTTTAATGGTCATTTTGCCATTGTGAGAAAACACCCAAGCTTCACCCCAAATCTCGCGGGTAAAGGGATGGGCATTACTTAATAATTGGTCATCTGACTTACGAATATGGACAATCGTATTGGCCGCTTTCACACGAGTTTGACTGACCAATTCGGCAAGCGGAGAGTCCATCGCCGCACGATTGTCATAATAAAGACGCAATCCTGTCGGCTCAAAGTAGGCGATTCCAAAGCCATCGATGTGATCGTCCGTCAGTCCACCACGAGCTCGAAAACCAGCAAAAGAAAAACCAATGTCAGCAGGATTTTTGCTGTTCATGGCGAGCAGTTGACACATAAGCAACCTTTGCATTTGTTTTGTAAAATAGTTACGCGTATCATAGCATTTTATGCAATCTATCTTTGTGTACTTGTACGAATTAATAGGCGGTTTTATGCTAGCAAAACGTATCATTCCCTGTCTTGATGTGGACAACGGCCGCGTGGTCAAAGGTGTTCAATTTGTCGATATCAAAGACGCAGGTGACCCTGTTGAAGTTGCCAAACGCTATAACGAACAAGGCGCTGATGAGATTACCTTTTTGGACATTACAGCCACCAATGATGAGCGTGATACCACTTATCATACCGTTGAGCGCATGGCAGAAACCGTGTTTGTTCCCTTAACCGTAGGCGGCGGCGTACGCAAAATTGCGGATATCAGAAACTTACTGAATGCGGGTGCTGATAAGGTCGCCATCAATTCAGCGGCAGTGTTTACGCCTGAATTTGTAGGCGAAGCGGCGCAAAAATTCGGCAATCAATGTATCGTGGTGGCAATCGATGCCAAGCGCGTCGACGATATTAGCGTCGATGGCATTGTTATGCCGCGTTGGGAGATTTTTACTCATGGCGGCCGCAAGCCAACTGGTATTAATGCCGTTGCTTGGGCACGTAAAATGGCAGAGCTGGGTGCGGGTGAGTTATTGGTCACCTCGATGGATGGTGATGGCACCAAAAAAGGCTATGATCTAGCACTCATGCAGCAAATCACCAATCAGGTTAATGTACCCGTTATTGCCTCAGGCGGCGTTGGTAATCTGCAACATTTGGCTGAAGGCGTGATTGAGGGCGGCGTCGATGCCGTGCTTGCCGCCAGTATTTTTCACTTTGGGGAATATACGGTTATGGAAGCCAAAAAATATATGGCATCACAAGGCATACAGATGCGCTTATAAGACATTGGTAAAATGCCAATAAATTAGAAAAAATGTTATCATAGCGCTAACCATTTATTTTCGTTCATTTAACGATAGCAAATCCGCTATAAAAGACATGTGGTGCGACTGAAGTAAACTTTTTGTAGCCTCTGTCAGCAACGACACAGTAAGCAAGCAAGAAAAATTTATTTCAGTAGCGCGTCGTAGTGTATGTTCCCTTTTATTTAGGACGGACTATACCTGTTTTTTTGATGACTCATTTATGACCAAAAAAGTTATTTGAACCTATCACTATATTTCGCCACTCACTTATTCCTATACTTCTATTGAAAGCCAATCAGCAAAGGATTTTTTATGTCAAATTTACAACAGCAACGCAATGACGTGACCCATATCGATGGTAATTTGCATCAAAACGCTGATGCCCGTATTGGTATCGTGGTCGGTCGTTTTAACGGTTTTGTCGTTGAGTCATTGGTAGATGGTGCTATTGACGCGCTACTACGTCACGGCGTGTTGGGTAGCAATATTACCGTCATCCGTGTACCGGGCGCGTTTGAGTTGCCATTGGTTGCCCAGCGTGCCGCTGAATCTGATCGTTTTGATGCCATCATTGCGCTAGGCGCTATTATCCGTGGTAGCACGCCGCATTTTGATTTTGTCGCAAGCGAGTCGGCTAAAGGCTTAAGCAGTGTGGCAATTGATTATAATATCCCAGTCGCAAACGGCGTATTGACGACCGACAGCATCGAGCAAGCCATTGAGCGCTCTGGCACGAAAGCAGGCAATAAAGGCTCAGAAGCGGCGATGGTCGTGCTAGAAATGATTGCCGTATTGTCACAGCTAGACATCGATGACGATAGCGATGCTGTTTAATTTCTAAGACTAGCATTTACTGGTTTTATGGGTGCTGCTATCACTGAGTAACAGTACCTAATAGCTCTAGCCAGCTATCAAAAGATTGGCTATTTTTTAACTTTTCGCCGTATTTCTATACTCATTGAAGACTTGAATAAGCAAAGCAAATACATATGTGTTCTGACAGTATTTTGTCTCAACACATTTGAATAGACCCTTTACTGATTGATGCTTTGACTGGGTATTATCTCAAAAATTTAGGTACAGACCCCCTATGACTGACCAACTCAAGCGCGCGATTAGCGCTGCGAAAACCGCACAAGCCAACGATCCACAAGCTGAAGCTACCCGTATAGCCAGCAGCAGTGCGGGTGATCAAACCTTTGATATGAGTGAGTCTTCTTATAAGACCAGTCATACGGCTATCCGTAAGGCGCGTCGCTTTGCCCTGCAAGGCCTATACGAATGGCTCGTCACCGATCGCCGCTTCGATATCGATGGTAAGCTTGGCTGGAAGGCCAATGCCCCGCATGATATCGCTGCTCGTACCCGTGCGACCAATGCCATGCACACCGTACATATCGGCTACTATCATGAAATGATGCGCGATATCCCAGATCAGATTGAAGCGCTGGACGCACTCATCAGCCAGCATCTTGATCGTGACATCGATAAACTGGACACGGTTGAACATGCGATTTTGCTGATTGGTGCTTATGAGTTACAAAACCGCTTTGAGATTCCATACAAAGTTGTGCTTGATGAAGCAATGAAACTCAACAATCATTTTGGCGCGACGGATGCGCACAAATTGATTAACGCCGTACTCGATAAAATGGCGGTAGAGCTGCGCGTGATTGAAATCGAAGCAGACACCAAGGCCAATCTACGTACGTCACAAAAAGTGCCTGCCAAACAGCCCGAGACCACGTCGGTCGATGACGTAGTAAGCAAATCTGATACCGATATTGAGGCTGATAGCGATAACGCACCAACGGCATCAAATAAGCCGCGTATCAGTGCCAATAATGCCAGCGTCAAGCGCAATAGCGCTAGCAAAGCCAGTGCCAATATCAGTGAGTTTAAGGCGAGTAAAAAAGACGCTGACGCCAAAAACCAAGACTAATCATGAACGAATTTGAGCTGATCGAGCGTATATTTTCCCAAATGCAAGCGGCGACGACGCTATCAAGCGATGTCGAAAAAGGCATTGGTGATGATGCGGCTGTGATAGCATTGCCCGCAGGTGCGCGTTTGGTCAGCTGCATTGATACCCTCGTTCAAGGCCGCCACTTTAGCGCTGACTGGGATGAAATCAATACACTGGCCTTTGCTATCGGTTATAAAGCGGTGGCAGTGAATGTTTCAGACATTGCTGCCATGGGTGCCTCGCCGCACAGTATTTTACTTGCACTGGCCTTGCCTAAACGTCTGGCAACAAGCGAATGGCTCAGCGAGTTTGCCAAAGGCTTGTTTCATGCCTGCCAGCTATTCGGTGTAACTTTAATCGGCGGTGATACCACGCGCAGCGATCATTTGGTACTGAGCGTGAGTGCGCAGGGGTTTTTAGACGCGGATACGCGAGCCATCTACCGCTCAGGCGCGCAAGTCGGCGACAAAGTTTATGTGTCCGGCACCCTTGGCGATGCCAATTATGCCTTGCAACACCCTGATAACGAAGAAGGCATAGCGCTGGCGCATCGTTTGCATATGCCGACGCCGCGCATTGCATTGGGAGCTACTTTAGCAACAATCGGTGCCACAGCCATGATTGATATCTCTGATGGCCTGTATCAAGATCTTGGACACATCTGTCAACAAAGCGCGGTAAGCATGCGTTTAAACCTAGAGCAGCTACCGAGTAGTACGCCTTTATCAGTCGTTGATTTGAATGAGCGCTTACTATGCCAGTTGGCAGGCGGCGATGATTACGAATTGGCATTTACCTTACCTGCTCATATTACGCCGCCTACCAGCAACGTCCCTGTTACTTATATCGGTGATGTCATTGCGATAACAGATAGCGTAGACAACCTAGATCACTTAGACAACTTAGACAACTCCAAGAATGACGTTATGCATTTACGTCCTGCACTTTATTATCAAGGCCAACTGGTCACACCCACTCACCCTACCCCGTTTTCCACATGGCCCACGCTTACTGGTTACCAACATTTCACAGGCTAACCTATGACCGATCACGACCTCACTAAACCCGATATACGTAAAGCCAATGATTGCCCTCCTTTGCCCGCCAACGCCAGTGTGCTTGACCGTTTGCTTTACTGGCTTGGTATCGGGTTAGGCAGCGGTCTACCCCGCCGTGCGCCCGGTACTTGGGGCACGGTTGGTGGTTTGATTGTGGGCGCGCCGCTCATGAGCTTGGGGTTTGTTCCTTTTTTGGTGCTGACCATTTTATCTTGTTTGGTTGGTATTTGGATCTGCGGTCGTACATCTGAGTTGATGCAGGTACACGATGATCCGCACATTGTGTGGGATGAATGGGCCGGAATGTGGATTACCTTATTACCCTTATCTTATATTTTTTCTTATGTATTCCCGCCACTCGATAACCCCTTATCGATGCTGTTACAGCCGATGTTTTGGGGTTGGCTACCGACAGCGTTTATCCTGTTTCGCGTGTTTGATATCTTAAAACCGCCGCCGATTGGCTGGGCGGATAAAAAAGTGGCTGGTGGCCTTGGCGTGATGTTAGATGACATTATTGCAGGTATCATGGCAGCCGCTATTTGGCTGGTTATTTTTATCAGTGTGATGATATTTGTTCCTGATAGCCTACCCTTGTTACTTCCTCAGTGACCTACTGTTATTGAAGAAAAAAGGTGCTGTGCAGTGACAAGACAGGGTTTATTTGACTGCTTGTCAATATTCGCATGGTAATGATCCACGCGGGACGTGGTAAAGATTCGAGCTAAATCGTCCTACATTTATTGGGGATGGTTTCGCGAGTTTTAGCGTAGCAAGTAGCAATATGCTATAGCATTTGACCACACTAAGTTACAAAGCTTGAACGCCATAAAATTATTATGAGCGAACATTTGCGCTATAATCGAATATTATATTTTGTTACATTCATACTTGATACACTTATAAGAGTCATTATGCAATCTCCTCTCTCTGTCATTATTTTAGCGGCTGGTAAAGGCACACGTATGCAATCAGCCAAGCCAAAAGTGCTGCAAACGCTGGCTGGTAAGTCATTATTGGGTCATGTGTTGGATACCTGTCATAAGCTTACGGTTTATGAAACTATTATTGTTCATGGTTTTGGTGGTGAGCAAGTAAAGTCAGAAATCACCCATCAGTATGCCCAGTCTTCCATCACTTGGGTTGCACAAACCGAACAGCTCGGTACTGGTCACGCGGTCAAAGTTACTTTGTCTGACTTACCAACAGAAGGTCAAAGCCTTATTCTGTATGGCGATGTACCCTTGGTAAGCTGCCAAACATTAACGGCCTTAAAAACAGCGAATACCGATGGTATGTCGATGCTGACATTGACCGTTGATAATCCAGTTGGACTCGGTCGTATCAAGCGTGACGATGCAGGTAATATCACTGCTATCGTTGAACAAAAAGACGCGGATATTGATGAGCAAAATATTAAAGAGATCAACAGTGGTATCTATTGCGTTGACAATGCTCTACTGCATAAATATCTACCCAAGCTGTCTAATGACAACGCCCAGCAAGAATATTATCTGACCGATATTGTCAAAATGGCCGTCGCCGATGGTATCACGATTGCTGCTATTGAACCTGAGCACACTTTTGAGATTGAAGGCGTCAATAACCGTCAACAGCTTGCCAGTCTAGAGCGCACATGGCAAGGCAAGCTGGTTGCTGATTTGCAAGAAGCCGGCGTCCAGTTTGCAGACCCGACGCGCGTAGATATTCGCGGCAGCTTGACTGCTGGGCAAGATGTTTTTGTCGATGTCGGTGTGGTATTCGAGGGTGACTGTACGCTGGGAGATAATGTTTATATTGAAGCGGGCTGTATTATCAAAAATGCCCACATTGGCAATGCTTGTCATCTCAAACCTTATTGTGTGATTGATAGTGCCGAAGTGGGTGCTGGTGTCGATATTGGTCCTTTTGCGCATTTGCGTCCTGAAACGGTATTGTCTGATAACAGTAGAATCGGCAATTTCGTTGAGATTAAAAAATCAATTATTGGTCAAGGTAGCAAAGTAAACCATTTAAGCTATATTGGTGATGCTACCGTTGGCACAGGCGTTAATGTGGGTGCAGGCGTTATTACCTGCAATTATGATGGCGTCAATAAATCAAAAACCCTTATTAAAAACAATGCATTCATTGGCTCCAATGCCAGTTTGGTTGCGCCGGTCACCATTGGTGATACTGCAACGGTCGCGGCAGGTTCAGTAATTACTAAAGACGTGGACGCTAAAGCCTTAGTATTTGGCCGCGCTCGTCAAACCCAAAAGGACGATTATCAAAGACCGATTAAAAAGGACTCGTCAAAGAACAACTGAAACGGTTACTAAGTCAATCATTGTGCTTTAGCAAGGTTAAGCAGTGCGGCAATTTTTGTGGTGCTGCTTCCTCGTTTTTATAAACCATGAATGTTTTGATATTGAATACTCACTTATATGATTGACTTATCTGAGTCAGCACCATCTATCAGAAATTAACAAAAGGATTAACTATGTGCGGAATTGTAGGGGCAGTTGCTGAGCGTAATATCGCCAATATCTTATTAGAAGGTCTCAAACGCTTAGAGTATAGAGGCTATGATTCTGCAGGTTTGACCGTGATCCGTGATGGTGAACTGCACCGCGAACGCCAAGTGGGTAAAGTGCAGGCGCTGGTCGATGCCGTTGCCATTAATCCAGAATTTTTTGATGGCCATACAGGTATCGCCCATACGCGCTGGGCGACTCATGGAGAGCCAGCACAGCGCAACGCTCACCCACATGTTTCAGGTAAGATCGCTGTCGTCCATAATGGTATCGTTGAAAACTATGCTGAGCTTAAACAAGACCTAGTGACCAAAGGCTATGAGTTTACCTCACAGACAGATACCGAAGTTGTGGCGCATCTGATTCATGATCTTTATAAGCAGACAAATGACTTACTAGAAGCGGTACGCAACGTCATTCCGCTATTACATGGTGCTTTTGCCCTTGGTATTGTCCACATCGATTGTCCTGATGAGCTGGTGACCGTGCGTTTGGGTTCGCCGCTTGTGATTGGTGTGGGCATTGGTGAGAATTTTATTGCTTCAGATCAACTGGCGCTATTACCTGTCACCAACCGCTTTGTGTATCTAGAAGAAGGCGACATTGCCAAGCTGACGCGCAAAAGCATTCAAATTTACGCAGATGGCGTAGAAGTAAAGCGTCAAATACATGAAATCGATGCCACACAGCACAATGCTGATAAAGGCGAGTTTAAACATTATATGCTCAAAGAAATCTATGAGCAGCCAGACGCCGTCGCCCGTACGATTGAGATGGGTATCGATAATGGCGAAAAGACCAATCTTCGCACCGACTTCTTACAGCGCCATGAGTCTCAGCTGTCTGGCATTCGTAATGTACAGATCATTGCTTGCGGTACCAGCTACCATGCAGGTTTGGTCGCAAAATATTGGTTTGAAAGTCTCATACGAGTGCCCTGCTCGGTGGAAGTGGCAAGCGAGTTCCGTTATCGCAATCCCGTCGTGGTCGATAACTCATTAGTGATTTGTATTTCTCAATCTGGAGAAACGGCCGATACCTTATCTGCGCTGCGCGACACTCAAAAGCAGATGCCAGCTGGTTTAGTGAGCTTGGCATTATGTAATGTTCCTACCTCTTCACTTGTCCGTGAGACAGATATTTTCTTACCAACGCTTGCAGGCCCTGAGATTGGCGTAGCCTCGACCAAAGCCTTTACCACTCAACTTGCCGCATTGATGCTATTGGTATTAAAGGTAGGCGTTGTTCAAGAGCGTATGACTGGCGAGCGCTTAGCCACTTTGATTGGCGATTTAAAGCAATTGCCCGGTCAGTTGTATGCCAGCCTACACCTTGACGCCCCTATCAAGGCGATGAGCGAAAGCTTTGAAGATAAGAGCAGCTGCTTGTTTTTAGGTCGTGGTTTGCAATTCCCAATCGCTCTTGAGGGCGCATTAAAACTCAAAGAAATCTCGTACATTCATGCAGAAGGCTATGCAGCAGGCGAGCTAAAACATGGTCCATTGGCCTTGGTCGATAGAGATATGCCAATTGTGGTTTTGGCACCTAAGGACAGCATGTTTGATAAGTTAAAAGCCAACATGCAAGAAGTACATGCGCGTCACGGTGAGCTATTTGTATTTGCCAGCGAAACCAGTCAAATGGTGGCAGAAGAGCGTATGCATGTGGTAAATGTCCCTGATGTCTGCGAAGTTTTGGCGCCTATCGTTTATAGTGTACCCGTACAGTTATTGTCTTACCATGTCGCTGTGATGCGCGGCACTGATGTCGATCAGCCACGCAATTTGGCAAAATCAGTGACGGTCGAGTAATCTAAGTTATTGATTTTTAATATAATTTTATTTTATTAATGACTTATCATACTCAGTCTTTACTCAGCATCTTATGATGCAATACTAAATCCTTCGCCATCTGATATGACAAGATGACGAAGGATTTTTTGTGCACAGCGATGTAGTAAAATACTGATAATCTATACAATGGTGGCATCTACAGTATGAGCACCAAAAACATGGAAATCGAAGGCGAAAGCGACACCGCTAAACAAATAGATATCATCTATGAAGATGAATTTTTGGTGGCAATTAACAAAGAAGCAGGTCTATTGGTGCATCGCAGTTGGCTGGATAAAGGTGAGACGCGCTTTGCCATGCAGCTCACCCGTGATGCGGTCGGTTGCCATGTGTTTCCGGTACATCGGTTAGACAGGCCGACATCGGGCGTGTTGCTGTTTGCTAAGAGCTCAGCGGTGGCACGCAGCCTAACCGAAGCCTTTACTGCACACGAGGTGACTAAGCAGTACTTGGCCGTGGTACGCGGTTTTATGCCAGAGCAAGGAGTGGTTGATTATGCCTTGAGCTTTAAGCCCGATGCCATTGCCGATAAGTTTGCCAACTTGGACAAACCTGCTCAAGAAGCGGTGACCCACTGGCAAAGTTTGGCACAAATTGAGCTACCATTTGCGGTATCAAAAAAGCATCCCACCAGCCGCTATAGCCTTGTGCGCCTGACACCTGAGACTGGACGCAAACATCAGCTGCGTCGGCATATGAGACATGTATTTCATCATATTGTGGGTGATACCAGCCACGGTGATATACGGCACACGCGTTTTTTCCGCACTCATTATGACTGTACGCGCATGCTGCTACACGCTCAGACGTTAGCGCTTAGCCATCCGGTCACAGGTGAGCCATTGGTGTTAAAAGCTGGATTAGATGCACAGTGGATGCGCATACTGGAAGCGTTTTCTTGGGTAGAGAGTGCTAAGCCTAAACTTATCTAAAATAATCAGTGAAAAAAGCCAAAATACCGCTGCTAAAGGTTCGGTTCCCTATACAGGCACCGAACTAGTAGTTCTAAATATGAACTTCATGACTAAAAAACTGAAAGCATAGTTCAATTTGACACATGGGTAGAATTTAAAATTATGATTAGAGCATTGAGTAAGAATGATACTGACTTCATATACATATATAGTGTTTATGAAGGTAAAAACTATAGTGAGAATAAAGTTGAAACTTATTATTTAGCAAGCTGTAGTACTTACCAAGGCCTAATAGCACATAGGGAAAGTGAAGTCTATAACATAGAGGTGTTAGCAGACAACTACGTAAGCCTAACAACGGTTGATTTATCGGCAGGTCTAAATGATAGGATGCATCCTATACTTTGTGATTTTCTAAAGAATGATTGGGAAACTTATGAAGGTATCGTTGAAGGACAGCTTGAACCTTGGCTTGAATTTCAAAAAGAATTGGGGCATAGACCCTGATTAAGTTAGTTTGCAATAAATAAGACTAAATACTATTGTTTTTAAATATAAATTAGTACGTAGGTTAGGCGGAGCTTTCGATACTCAAAAATAAAATAAACCCAACTAAAAAGCTACGAGGCTCAATTCTATCGTAGCTTTTTTTGTTTATCATGGACAATAATGGCAATATCAAAATATAATAATCAAATTACTTAGTAAAATTGATAAGAAGTTTTAATTAGGGTATACCCCAACGGAACCAGCTAAAAAGCCTCAAAAATCCATTAATAGACCACTCATAATAGACTGATATAATAGAAATACTTATACCAGACTACTAAACTATACATGACTCGCAGCATTAGGCACTACACTCTTATTTATGAGCTCTATCTTTTAAACACACCAATCCAAATCCTCAAACCAACCCTTTAAACAAAAAGAAAACGCTCACAACAACCAATAGCCACGCAAAACATTTCTTGAGGATTTGCGGTGATAATACATGAGCCGCTTTTGCGCCAACCTTTGCAGTAAAAAAGCTCATGATGCTAATGCCCAAAAACGCATAAATATGCACAAAGCCAATCGTATTGGGCATGTTTACTTGCTCATTCATCCCAAAAATCATAAAGCCAAGCGCACCAGCAATGGCAATCGGTAACCCGCATGCGGCAGATGTGCCAACCGCTTTTTGCATGACCACACCATACCGATTGAGATAAGGCACCGTTAAACTGCCGCCGCCGATACCAAAAATGGCAGAAGCCACACCTATCGCCGCCCCTGCCCCTAATTGCTTCGGGGTTGAAGGAAGCGACCTATTGGCATTGGCTTCTATGCGCTTTTTGCCGCCCGTTAGCATGGTAAAGGCAACCCATAGCAAAAACGCGCCCACAATGATTTGAAGGTGCGTGCCAGAGAGCCATCCTGCAATCCCTGCGCCCAAAAAACAGCCAAGCGCCATGCCTGGGGCCAGATTTTTGAATACAGGCCACATGACCGCGCCATTTTTATTATGTGCCATCAAAGAGCTGATAGACGTTACCACAATGGTCGCAAGTGACGTCCCCAAAGCCAAGTGCATGGTCGTGTCAGCCCCGTAGTCCATTTGAGTAAAAACGATATATAACAGTGGCACCATGATCGTGCCGCCGCCCACACCAAAAAGCCCCGCGGCAAACCCTGCTACCGCCCCTATTATTAAAAAAATGATTAGTTCCACAAGATTAATTCCACAAGACTATTTTCACAAGATTAGTTCCACAAGATAGTCACTTCACCGTTTAATGATAATTAAATAAGACAAGGTATAAAACACTGACCTAAGCGATTTCGATTTGACCCACTTGATGATACGCTCGATTAAAATAAACCAAACTCTCCTCTTGCCCGCCCTGTTGCTCAGCATGTTTGATCGCAACCACACGGCACATAAAGACACTGTGCGTGCCCACTTCCTGAACGTGCTCAATCTCACAATCAAAACTGACCAGCGCATCTGCTAAAACAGGAGCACCTGTGACTAATGTGTGCCAATCGCCTTGTTCAAATCGCTCTTTGGAGCACAATTTAGAAGCAAAAGTATTAGATAGCATCTCATGCTGCGCGCCCAATACATTGACGCTTAATACTTTATTTTCAACAAAATGACCATGCGAGCGTGCTGCCTGATTCATACAGACCAGCAAGGTTGGCGGATTATCGCTCACGCTGCAAACGGCGGAGGCCGTAAAACCGTGTACGCCTGACTCTCCTTTTGTAGTGATCACACTGACCGCTGTGGTCAGTCGCGCCATAGCATTTCTAAAATCGCTGGCTTCAATCATTGTTTATGTCCTAATTTTTGTTATCGCTTATTTTTAGACTAGCTCGTCAGTTCTTGACGAATAATCTCTGCACCAGCACTTAGTGCATGTAATTTGCCTTGTGCTACTTGACGAGATAAGGGTGCCATGCCGCAATTGGTCGAGGGATAAAGCTTGTCTGCATCGACAAATTGTAGAGCAGCTCGTAGCGTTTTGGCCACAGCTTCAGGCGTCTCAATGTCGTTGGTTGCCACATCGATGGCGCCGACCATCACTTTTTTACCGCGAATCAATTCAATCAAATCCATCGGCACGCGTGAGTTTTGACACTCAAGTGAGATAATGTCGATCTTAGACTGCTGCAATTTAGGAAACGCTTCTTCGTATTGACGCCACTCTGAACCCAGCGTTTTTTTCCAGTCATTATTGGCTTTGATACCATACCCATAACAAATATGAACCGCCGTTTCACACTTTAAGCCTTCAACGGCGCGCTCTAACGTGGCAATACCCCAGTCGTTCACATCATCAAAAAACACATTAAAAGCAGGCTCATCGAATTGGATAATGTCAACGCCCGCGGCCTCTAACTCTTTTGCTTCTTGATTTAAGATTTTGGCAAATTCCCACGCCAATTTCTCACGGCTTTTATAATGACCATCATACAGCGTGTCAATCATCGTCATTGGGCCTGGCAGCGCCCATTTGATTGGCTGGTTGGTGTGCTGACGTAAGAACTTGGCATCTTCAACAAACACAGGCTTTTGACGGCTCACATCGCCAACCACCGACGGCACGCTAGCATCATAACGATTGCGAATACGCACGGTTTTGCGATCTTCAAAGTCGACACCATCGAGATGCTCAATAAACGTGGTCACAAAATGCTGACGGGTCTGCTCGCCATCACTGACAATATCGACTCCTGCCCGCACTTGTTCTTGCAATGAGACCAGTAGCGCATCTTGCTTGGCTTGCAAAAGCTCATCCCCTTCTAGTTTCCAAGGTGACCAAATTTTTTCAGGTTCTGCCAGCCAAGAGGGCTTTGGTAAACTGCCAGCGGTTGATGTTGGTAATAATATTGTCATGTTGGCTCATCTTTTATATGTTAATTTTTTATCTATTCATTCTTATGTGGGGTTTTCTATACGTCACTCAATTAAGCCGCATATTTGTCATTTTCTTGGCTTGCCGCCCATTCTTCCAGAATGTCTTGATAAGGCTTAATAAACTGCTCTTCTGTAAATTTGCCTTGCTTCACGGCCAACTGGCTGCGTTCTTCGCGGTCGTACACGATTTGAGTCAGTGAATAATCTTGGTACTTCAAGCTAGGTTGATACACTTGCCCAGCGGTTGAATTGGCGTTGTAAATTTCAGGTCGATAGATCTTTTGGAACGTCTCCATGGTACTGATCGCACTGATCAGCTCAAGGTCGGTATAATCACTCAACAAGTCCCCTGCAAAATAAAACGCTAACGGCGCGGCACTACCCGTAGGCATGAAATAGCGAACCGTTAAACCCATTTTGTGAAAATACTCATCGGTTAATGAATACTCATCCTGTTTGTACTCAACCCCTAATACCGGATGCTGATTGGTGGTGCGATGATAGGTTTTGCTGGTTGACACACTGAGGCAAATCACAGGTTTTTTATCGAAATTGGCATTGTATGCTTCTGAGTTCAATAAATGCTGAAACAGTTTGCCATGCAGATCACCAAAATCCTCTGGTGGCGCAGTTGCTGGATTTTTATCGAAATGCTCTAACAATACAACGCTAAAATCGTAATCGCGCACATAAGAAGAAAAGCTGTTGCCAATCATACCGTCGATACGCTTGTTTTCTTTATGATCAACGATGGTGGTTTTCAACATTTCAATGACAGGGAAGGCATCGCCATTGCCTTCGATGTCCATGTTGGCAGAAACGATGTCCACTTCCACAGAATAACGGTCTGCTGTCGGATTGTCCCAATGTGCCAATGCGTTAAAACGGTTGTTGATCATTCTCAGCGTTTTGCGCAAATTCTCTTGACGGTGCTCACCGCGCGCCAGATTGGCAAAGTTGGTGGTCAGACGGGTGCTGTCTGCCGGAAGATAGTTTTCATCAAAACGGATGGTGGACGTTGAACAGATAAATTGTTTACTCATAATGATTCGCTACCCTAATAATTAAGATAAAACTAAATATGTTGTATGAGTGAATTATGCCTGAACCATTACATGAATAAAAACGACTTAATTTGAATAAAAGATGAGTAAAATTCATCTTTATAATATTTATTTATTGACCTTACGTTATTCAGAAAATAAGGAAGTATTTTATGACTTTAATTAAACGCTGACTTCTGACTTATATTTTAGAAATATTGGTATGAGCCCAATCCCAGCAAATATAATAAAGGTTATAAGGTGGTTAGTTGCCTCAATGAGCATACCAGCAACGAGCGTCCCTATTATCTGACCAATAGCAAGCACCAGAAAAGGAAGACCGAGACCAATAGCTGGTCGATCGTCATAAACTCGAATGCCCCAGACGAGATAAATACCAGTTAGCATAATGTAGGTAACGCCGAACAGCGCAGCGGAGAAGAAAACAGTAACGAGCTGTGATGGCCAAACCGCTAAAACCAGCATCGAAATTGCCAGTAAAACCAAAAAATGATAGAAAACTTTTCTAAACCTAAGGATGCTGTTAGAGACTGGATATAAACGAGACATAAGCTGTCCTCTTATTAACTCGTTTACTTTTACTAAGATTGACTACTTCAGCCAATAAACAGGGAGTTTTGAATTAAGTTATCATTTTTAGCCATTAAATAATATTAATCTCATAACTGAAATCTTCTGCCAGCCCGTATGACTCTCTGTATTCGATTGGATCACCTTTTAAATTATTGGCGATGCGGCATACCTTTACTAGGTTTTCTTGCTTTTCATTGTCCAAATTATGATCACTGTAACCCGTTATAAAGAACAGTTTTTCTACGGCAGACGAGACGAACTGTCCACATTCTTTGTAGTAAAACGGATATAACAGATTGCCAAAATCTTTGGGATCGATTGCCAAAAGTGGTTCGTACAGACGCTTAGGCAACCAGATTTTTTCACTCAAAATGATGTCGTCTTCGACGATACGCACACGTTCTATATAAATGAGATCTTCGTTTTTATCGATTTCTAGTTTTTCATTGATTGTGTCAATAGCTTCAATCTGCATGACTTTTTTGACCACGCCAGTTGGTGTGACATAACAAGCATCTTTGCCGCGAAACTTAAAAAACCTTGATAATGAACTCTGGAAGTTTGGTGGTTTTAAAAACGTACCACGGCCCTGCTGTTTTATCAAAACCCCTTCTTCTACTAGCTTCTCAACTGCCTTACGGACAGTGCCCACCGATACTTGATACTTATCTGCAAACTCCTGTTCCGTTGGGAGAGGTTTACTTTCATCCCACTGACTCTCGGTGAGTAAGGTTTGAATGTGCCACCGTACTTGCTCATAGCGTGGCATTTTAAATTTCTTGAAATTTTTTATCATTTTTTTTCACCACAATGGAAGGGCTTTTAAACATGATCTTAAATGCTTTAAGCGTGGTTGTGGCCCTAGTAAGTAGTATATGGTCGATGGCTTAATATTTATAGCCGATGCTTAATATTTATGGCTGATGGCTCTATCTTAAGCGTTGGGTAAATCTTATGTGTATTGGTTTAATGTTAAAGCTTATATGGTCTTATAGGCAATATTATCTAATTCACATGGTCTTTTTTGCTATTATTCTACTCAATCAAATCCGCTTTTAAAGCTTATGTGATTTTCTAAGCCAAACAACCATTTGTCAATATTATAGTCAGGCTCTTTTATCTATAAAAATTGATTTGGATTTTTTTAAAATTCATCCAGTTCAGGTCAAGGAGTAGTTATGACTCTCTACATTATAGCCGCCATTGTGATATCTATTGTGCTGGGCTACACCACCAAAATCAATATCGGCCTGTTTGCGATTGTCTTTTCATACCTTATTGGTTGTTTTGGGATGGAGCTTAGCGCTTATGAGGTTATTAAACTGTGGCCCCTCAAAATTTTCTTCGTTATTTTGGCAGTGACTCTCTTCTACAACTTCTCTCTTGCCAATGGTGCTTTAGAAAAACTGTGTGAACATTTGATATATAAATGTCGACACTTTCCCGCATTTTTGCCTTTGGCTATTTTCTTTGCCGCCACGATTGTAGCAGCTTTAGGAGCGGGCTATTACACCGTGCTTGCGACTATGGCACCGATGATTTTATTGTTGTCTCAACGAACCAATTTAAATATCATTATTGCGACCTTATCGGTGAACTACGGAGCGCTTGCCGGCGCTAACTTTGTTACCTCACAAAGTGGGGTCATTTTTAGAGAGCTTATGAGTGGCGCGGGCGTGGCAAATGACAATACATTCACTTACGGTTTAGGGATATTTGCTGCTACCTTTTTGATGCCTGTGGTGCTATTAGGTCTTTATAGTTCTATCAATGCCAAATCTAGCAAAATAGCGATTCAAACTGTCGTACCAGAACCTTTCGATAGCAAACAAAAAAAGTCTATCATGCTGATTTTCATTATGATGGCCACGGTGCTCATTGTACCAATGACCAATCTACTCATACCAAATGTAGAAACCATTGAGTTTTTGAACGCCCGCATTGATATTGGTTTTATCGCTATTTTCTTCGCTTTAGTCAGCTTGTTTTTGAAGCTGGGTGATGAAAAAACCGTGATTGCCTTAATACCTTGGAACACGCTTATTATGATTTGTGGCGTCGGTATGTTGATTAGCCTTGGCGTGGAGGTCGGTGTCATTTATGAGCTAACGGAATGGTTAAGTACCAACGTTCCTATTTGGATGATACCGAGCTTGGTGTTCATTATCAGCGCAATTATGTCGATATTTGCCAGCACGCTTGGGGTCGTAGCGCCGACTCTATTTCCGATGGTGCCAGCACTCGCCGTGGCCTCCGGCTTAAACCCTTTTTTCTTGTTTATCTGTATTGTTGTGGGGGCTCAAAGCTCATCCATCTCGCCTTTTTCATCAGGCGGCAGTCTAATATTGGGCGCAGCACAAGTACACATCGATAAAAATAAGCTTTTACATATTTTGTTGTTTAAAGCCGTACCTTTAGATATCGTTGTTGGCATAATAGCGATTTTATTTATCCAAATCGTGTTTTAACTGCTACTAAAAAAGAGATTTATATGGATTACATGGATGCCCATGCACATGTATTTTCACACCACGAGTCGTTTCCAGCCACTGCACGCTATCGACCTGATTACACCGCTAGCGTGGAGAGTTATATCGACCAACTCGACCAGCATGGCTTTGATAAAGCCGTATTGGTTCAGCCAAGTTTTTTGGGCACCGATAACAGTTATCTGTTAAAAGCCCTTTCAAAATATCCTGAGCGTCTAAGAGGTATTGCGGTTTTGGCAAATACCGTAGACATGCCTGCTTTGCAGGCGCTCGATAAGCAAGGCATTGTTGGTATACGCATCAATCTGTTTGGCGTTCCTTGTCCTGACTTAACCGATCCGCAGTGGAAAAGCTTTTTAACCAATTTGGCCGATATCCATTGGCAAGTCGAGATTCAAGCGCCGCCTGTCTATTTAATCCAATTACTGCCCGTGCTAAAGCAGTATCCCATCGATATCGTGATTGACCATTTCGGTCGATTTAATCCTATTAAAGGGGTGCAAGATCAAGAGTATCGTGCGCTATTGGACATGCTTGACCCCCATCAACACTGGGTTAAAGCCTCTGCTTATTATCGGTTAGGAAACAAGATAGGGATTCAAAATGCGACAGACGCTATCAAACTGTTGATACAACATAATATGAGCAATCGCCTAATTTGGGGAAGTGACTGGCCGCATACCCAAAACGAGAGTCACATCAACTTCACCAAAGCACTGACCACGTTTAAGACCATTATCAATAACGAGGAACTGGCAATGCAAATCTTGACGAGTAACAATACCCATTTGTTCAAATTCTAAATTAACTGGCTTCTCTTCTCCCATCATTATCAGAACGACACAGCCGATACGCAACTTATCTCAAAAAACCAGTCATTAACTGATTGAGCGCTCATCAATAATAATCTGCAAATACCTGATGCTTTGTACCTTACAGAAAAAAGCACACGCGTGTTTGCCAGTAATTTTGACGCTACTAAACGATTCAACAACGTGCCTTCTTTTACTTTTTGATTGACTGCCTCAAAATAATATTCATACATACATACATATGTTTCTTGTCATTGTTAAAATATTCTGTTACTTTTGCATAACATTGAAAATGATAGTGCCACGAATTTGTGAATGCACGTGCCTTTTACGGTGCTATGTCACGGTGCGATGGTCTTGTGGTCTTATGCCTATCACTTTTCTACCTCTATTCGCATTTTATTGATTTTTTCGTAAACAAACACACAAGGAGTGTCGTGTGAAAAAACTATCCTATCTAGCGTTAGGTCTCTCTATCCTGTCCTTAACCGCCTGTAATAATGCAAACGAAACTGCGAGTACGGATGCAGCGGCAGAAGGCTCAAGTGAGCTTACCGCGCCTTCACGTCCAGAATGTATTGCACCAGCAAAACCAGGCGGCGGCTTTGATTTGACTTGTAAACTTGCGCAAGCAGGCTTAAGAGACACTGGTATCTTGGAAGATCCTATGCGCGTCACTTACATGCCAGGCGGCGTTGGTGCGGTTGCTTATAACAAAATCGTGGCTAATGATCGTGACAATGGCGATGCCATCATTGCCTTTTCTACCGGTTCTATTCTCAATCTATCACAGGGTAAATTTGGTAAATTCACCGAAAAAGATGTGAAATGGTTGGCAGGTGTCGGTACTGACTATGGCGCTATTGCCGTCAATGCAGACTCACCCATTAAAGACCTAAAAGATTTGGTCGCAGCATTAAAAACCGATCCAAAATCTATCAGCTTCGGTGCTGGTGGTAGTGTCGGTGGTCAGGATTGGATGCAAACCGCTATTTTGGCTAAAGCCGTTGGCGTTGATCCAAGCGACATGACTTATGTGGCGATGGAAGGCGGCGGTGAAGCCATTACAGCGGTTATGGGCAACCATATTACGGTCGTTAGTGCGGGTATCGCTGAGATTATGCCACAAGCCACGGCAGGCAAACTACGCGTACTAGCGGTATTTGCAGATGAAAGATTGGACGGTTCTATGGCCGATATCCCGACCGCTAAAGAGCAAGGCTATGATGTGACTTGGCCAGTGGTGCGTGGTTATTACATGGGTCCAGACGTTAGCCCAGGTGCTTATAACTGGTGGAAAGAGGCCTTTGACAAAATGCTTGCTGATCCAAAATTCGCTGAAATACGTGAGCAGCAAGAATTACTGCCATTCTCTATGACTGGAGAAGAGCTAGAAGCCTACGTTTATAAACGTACTGGTGAGTTACGTGAGTTGTCTGCTGAGTATGGTCTTGTTGACGCTGCAGCGGAAACCAAATAAGCACATTAAGAATCAGTCCCCTTATTAATTGAATCTTACATGTTTTGGTATTTCTAAAGGCTGGCAGGAACCCTATCTGTCAGCCTTTTTTCCCCTCATTCAAGGAATGCCCCTATGACAATGGAACGTTTGTTTTCTGGGCTGATGGCGCTAGTAAGTTTATTTTTAATATACTTAGCCATTGGTTATGTTGCCCCCATTGCTTATGACCCAATTGGTCCTCGACCTTATCCTATTTTAATCTTCTCTTTACTGGCGTTTGGTGCTTTAGTCGTCGCTTTTCGTCCTGCCAGTTTTACCAAGCCTATTGATTTGGGGTGGAGCAAACCCATCATCAGAAACCTAGTACTCTGTGCGCTCGCCTTATTGGTTTATGGTCTGATCTTTGAATCCTTAGGCTTTATCCTTGCCACTATTCTGATGTCTTTTGCGGTCGGTTTGCTGTTTGCCGGTAATCCGCTTAAAAGCCTTATTTTTTCAGTTTTAATCAGTATTGGCTTATATATCTTGTTTGACATATTTTTAGACGTCAAATTACCACTCGGATTGTTATCAGGGATAATAGGATAGCCAATATGGATACTTTTGATTTTTTAATGCATGGTTTCGCTGTTGCATCGACACCAAAAAACTTATTGATTGCGCTTATCGGTGCGTTTTTGGGTACGATTGTCGGCATGTTGCCAGGCCTTGGCCCTATCAACGGCGTGGCGATACTATTACCTTTTGCTTTTGCCCTTGGATTACCACCAGAAAGCGCGCTAATTTTACTGGCAGCGGTGTATCTTGGCTGTGAGTATGGTGGACGTATTTCTGCCATTCTTATCAATGTGCCTGGTGATGCTGGTGCCATTATGACAACGCTCGACGGCTATCCCTTGGCAAAACAAGGTAAGGCCGGTATTGCCTTGTCTTTGTCTGCCGTCAGCTCGTTTGTCGGTGCCACTATCGCGACAATCGGCGTGGTACTATTCGCTCCTTTATTAGCCAAATGGGCAATCTCATTTGGACCGTCTGAATACTTCGTACTAATGGTATTTGCGATTACCTGCTTAAGCGGCTTAGTTGGTGACCAACCTGTTAAAACCGGTATTGCGGCTTTGATCGGCTTGGGTCTAGCGACCGTTGGTGTTGATGCGGTTACGGGTATTTACCGTTTCACGTTTGATTCGGTTAATTTATCCGATGGTATTCAATTTACGACCATCGTCATTGGTTTTTTCAGTGTCAGCGAAATTTTGATCTTATTAGAAAAGACCACGACTGGCCACAAAGTTATCGAACAGGGTAAGCGCAGTTTATTAAACTTTAAAGAATTTACGTTTAGTTTGGGTTCCATGCTACGTAGTGGTTTAATGGGTTTTGTCGTTGGTATCCTACCGGGTGCAGGCGCAACTATCGCGAGTGCCATGACTTACGCGAGTGAACGTAAAATCGCAGGTAACACCGGAACGTTTGGAGACGGCGATTTACGCGGCGTGGCCTCACCTGAAGCGGCAAACAACGCGTCTGCTTGTGGTTCATTTGTCCCGATGCTAACCCTTGGTGTACCCGGTTCTGGTACTACCGCGGTTATGATGGGTGCACTAACCTTGTATAATATCACGCCAGGTCCCCAGTTATTTACTGAGCAGCCAGATATCGTTTGGGGTCTTATTGCCTCTTTGTTCATCTGTAACGTTATTTTGTTAGTGATGAATATTCCTTTGGTTGGCTTATTTGCAAAACTGCTTGATGTACCAAACTATATATTGATACCAGCAATCGCTGCTGTCAGCTTCGTTGGGGTATATTCAATTCATAGCACGACCTTTGACTTGGTGTTTATGGTTGCACTGGGTGTATTTGGTTATTTTTTACGTAAGTTAAACTTCCCTCTATCAGCCCTGATCTTAGGGTATGTATTGGGCGAGCTGATGGAATCTAACTTGAGACGCGCATTATCGATTTCTCAAGGCGAGTTGTCTATCTTATGGAGCAGCCCTATCACCATCGCTTTATGGGCCCTAGCTATTTTGATGGTATTTATGCCAATCATCCGTAGCATATACCGTAAGCGTTATAAGAAATCTGCTGTTTAATCGCTTACTGATCTGTTTTATTCGTTTTCTCCGGCGGTGGTCGTACTTTATGTATGCCCACCGTTTTTTTTGAGGCGAGAAAGTTGGTTATTTTGATAGTAAAAAATTATTAGACATTTGATAGATATTTTTAAATAAAACTAAAGTCTACTAGTTATAAAATAAGCTTAAGAGCAACCATTCATCCTATTTATTTAAAAACATTCTAATCCTATTACAGCTAAAGCTCTCTTATGATCACTATAATCGAGAATATAAGACGATTAATGAGATGATAACTTCGTCGATTTAATCCTTATTGTCATGCCACCTCCTGTCATTTATAGCTTAATGACGTTTCAGTTAAGATATACTTCATTATCATTAAAATCTTTTATATTTATAAAAAAGTAAACACTCTATTTGTAAATATAAAAAATTTTAGCTTTACAATTTCTTTGAAAATTTACATGAATAATCAAACGTTTAGCGTGCAATTCAAGAAATTCTATATTACAATGAATTAACAAAAGCGACAAACGGTATATATTCTAAGACGAATAGTTTACAGTTTGTAGGCAAACAGATTATGTCGTTAATTTATATCAGTCGATTCTCAATTTAAGTAGTTTTATCATTTAAAAAAATCGGACAATAATCGACTAAATACCCTTCTTATATACTGCAATGTTAAGTGATCTATATTCACTGGAGAATAAAATGCAATTCAACAAAACCCTAATCAGCGCTGCTTTATTAACTGTTGGTGGCTTTACCGCTATTTCTGCGAATGCTGCTGATTCATCAGAGTTCAGTGTTACAACGACAATTACTTCTGTCTGCGATATAAGCGCTTCTGCTGCCTCTATTAGTTTTACAGATATTGCTGCTGGTAGCACAGGTGACGAAATTGGAAGTCAACAATCTGCTGGAGATATTTCAGTAATGTGTTCTAATGACGCACCGTATGTCGTTAATCTGTCCTCCGCTGGCAACGCAGATAGCACGACTGGTGAAGGCATTATGACTGGTACCTTGGGTGACAAGATTACTTATCAATTAAGCTCTAATACAGAAGGCAAAGCTTGGGGCAATACTGGTACCCTTGGTACTGATGCTGAAGGCACTGGCGTTGCTGGTATAGGCGTAGGCGTAAGCACACCTATCTTACATCCTGTATATGCCAAAATAACGAGCAGCACTGATGTGAAGCAAGATACTTATACAGATACTATTACTGCTTCTATCGTTTACTAATAGTGATGCTAGATCTTTGCTTACGCTATATCGCAAAACCCTTGCTTATCTCAAGCTTGCTACTGTCGTCTGGTTTGGCAGTGGCAAGTGGCTTGCAGGTTTCTCCCATCTCCTTAAGCTTACAAGCTCGCGAGAGTGCCAGTGGTTTGACGCTGAGTAATTCTGGTAACGATAAGGTGCGTGCGCAAGTGCGCGTGTATCAGTGGTTGCAGGATGACACAGGCGATCAGCTGACGCCATCGCGAGGGCTATTAGCCAGTCCGCCCATGATTGAGATCAATCCGGGTGAGAAACAGCTGATTCGGATCATTCGGGCAAAGGCACCACCGCAAGGTACGGGCGCCGTAGAGGATGCTTATCGTGTCTTGGTTAATGAGTTACCAATCAAGTCTGATAACCAAACGACAGGGTTACAGTTTGCCCTAAGCTACTCTCTTCCCGTCTTTGTACAACCAGTTGGCGTTACTAAGACCAGCCCGCAACTGCAATGGAGTACCCATTTGCAACCGGATGGCAAAGAAATAAAACTTCGTGTCAGTAACCGTGGCAATGGTCATGCGCAGTTGGCTGGTCTAAGCTTTGTGAACACGGCAGGCAAAAGTACAGCGATTAATTCAGGGCTGCTGGGGTATGTATTACCTGGTGCCACTATGAATTGGACGCTGAATGTACCGTCCTCTGTCCTGACATCGGGTGGTAAATTCAAGGTTATGATGAATGGTACTCAGACGACACCAGACGTCACGATGGATACGTCAATTCGCTAAAGCAGTTGTTCTACAATGCGTGGCGGTATCTGCCAGCCACGCTGTAGAATTGAATGAGATTGCTTCTACAGATATTGACGACAACGAACTCTCCCAACTCAACTTAGACAGCTACAGCCCTGATGATGAGGCTGGACTAGACCTGTATCTAGATGTCACGCTAAATGGCGCCAGTTCAGGATTGACGCATTTTTACTACCGTGAAGATGAGCTGTGGGCAAGCACCCAAATTTTGCAAAAGCTTGGCTTTATCCTCCCTTCTGATGCCACCGATGCCATAGCACTAAACAGCCTACCTGACCTTAAAATCGATTATAATGCTAGCCGGCAAACACTCAACCTTGTCGCACCTTTAGCCATGCTCAATTTGGACACCACCGTCCGTAGCACGCGTACCAATAAGCGTCCAAAGCCCACCGCATCGCCCGGCATCTTGCTCAATTATAATATCTATGGTACTCAAACTGAAAATAACGCCAAAAACCTTAGCGCTTATACAGAGCTACGTGCATTTAATGAGCTCGGCGTGCTTAGCTCTACTGCCTTAACCACTGCCAATCACTCAGCTAATAATGACAATAATCGTCGAGATTGGGACAGCCGTACTGTACGTTTAGATACCAGTTGGAGTCGATCATTTCCTGACAAACTTCTGACGGTGCGTGCAGGCGATATTCTTACAGGCGCGCTCTCATGGACACGATCCACGCGTTTGGGCGGTCTACAAATTGGCACCAATTTTGATCTCCAACCCTATCGATCAACCACGCCATTGCCTTTGTTTTTTGGCGACGCTACGTTACCATCAGCGGTAGAGCTCTACGTCAATGGTCTCAAACAATATAGTGGCGAGGTACCTGCTGGCCCGTTCGAGCTTAATACAGCACCTAGTTTCAGCGGTGCGGGCACCGCGCAGCTGGTCGTGACCGATGCATTGGGACAAAGCTCCACCCTTAATTTTTCTTTATACGATGTCCATCGTTTACTACAACCCGGACTCGCTGATTGGTCAGCCGAGCTTGGGGTTGTGCGTGAAAACTACGGTTTCGACTCTTTCGATTACGGTAGCGATATAGCCGCCAGTGGTACGTGGCGTTATGGCGTGAACGACCACTTTACTGCAGAAACGCATGCTGAGGTCACAAGCGGCCTTAGTAACGCGGGTATTGGGGGTACGTGGCTACTTGGCCGCGCAGGTGGGATATTATTTGTTTCATTAGCAAGCAGTGAAGGTCGGGAGCAAAGCGGCACGCAGTATAGTGCAAACTACTCATGGAACAACAATCGTTTCAATATTGGTATAGGTGCGACGGGCACTAACGGTGATTACCGTGATGTGGGCACGCAATATGGTTTGGCCCCTGCTCGCCGCAGTGAGCAGGTCTCAACGGGCTATAGCACACAGTCTTTGGGCCGTTTTGGCATCAGTTACAATCAAGTGGCACAAGCGCAGTTTGGAACCACCCAATTCGCTAGCACTTACTGGTCTAAATCTTTTGGCCGCAGATTAAGCGTGAACGCCAACTACAATCATGACATTAATGATTCTGATAACGACAGCGCCTTTGTGAGCGCTTCCTTCTCACTGGATCGCAATATCTCTCTGAGCAGCAGTTTACAGCATGCCAATAACAACACCCTTGTTGCAGCTGAGGCGTCAAGATCCGCACCAAGTTCAGGCGGCTTTGGCTGGCGGGCACAAGCACGGCAAAACTTAGATGAGGATAGCGCGAGCAGAAGAAGCGGTACAGACGGGCTTGCTGAGATAAATTACCTTGGGCGCTATGGTCAAGCACAAGCAGGTATTAGCAGTAACGGTGGCAGTCACGCCAGCTACGTCAGTGCGACAGGAGCGCTGGTAAGCATGGGAGGCGGGCTTTTTGCTGCTCGTCAAATCAATAGTGGTTTTGCCGTTGTATCTACAGGCGGTATCGCTGATGTGCCCGTCTTATTACAAAACAGCCCTATTGGTACGACCAATAGCCGCGGACTATTATTGGTTTCACCGCTAAACGCTTATCAAGATAATAAAATCGGTATTGATCCACTAGAGTTGCCAGCTGATCTGCGTATTGATAAGGTCAGTATTGACGCCACCCCCACTGATCGTGCGGGTGTCCTTGTGGCTTTTGGCATCACACCAGTGCGTTCTGCCTCTGTTATCCTAGTAGACAGGAATAACCAACCGTTGCCCCTTGGCAGTCAAGTACGATTAATCACCAACACAGAAGCACCCCCGACCGTCGTTGGTTTTGATGGTGAGGTATATCTAGATACGCTCGATGAACACAATGTTATTGAAGTAACGACCCCTGCTGCTGACGTTTGCACGGTTCGTTTTGACTATACCAAGCAGGGTGATGAGATTCCGCTCATTGGTCCTTTTATCTGTCAACAGGAACAACCATGATGAAATTACTGCAATGGCGTTACAGCTTATTATGGTTGCTCGTCACGTTGTGGTTATCTATTGCTAGTGCGCAAGCTGAAATTACTTGCTCAGCAAGCATGAATACCAATACGGTGAACATCAGCAACACTATTACGCCTTTTAACGCTGATAATGCGAGCATTACAGGCACATTAACCTATAGCTGCACGAATAATGAGCCATCGAATAGATATGCATCGGTCTGCCTTGGCGTCGGTAATAATGACAACAGCACTTCGCTGAACCCGCGCTATATGACTGGACCCAATGACGCTAAACTGGCATTCACCATGACATTGCCGAATGGCGCACTTTGGGGAAATAGCCGTGACGCTATATACCAACCGCCACCTTTCCTTATTCCTCCCGATACAACGGTTACAGACAGTGTGGTGATTAAATTCTCTTTACTAGCAGGCTTTGGTAATACTCTTGCTACCCAAGGGGTCTATAGTAGTGATTTTAGTGGTAATCACACGACACTAGCCTACCAATCCAATGTCGAATCAACGCCGTTTGGCTGCGAAACCGGCTCTTATCAACAAAGCCAGTTTCCCTTTAAAGTACAAGCGACTGTTGTCAATGATTGTAAAATCAATACCACCTCTGACATCCTTCTGGGCAGTCGTCCAGCAAGTGCAACCAACTTTACAGGTAGCAATAATAAAGCGATTGATATGACCTGTACCAATGATGCGCCTTATAATATTGGATTAGCGCCCTCTAATGGCGATATCAATGGTCAAGGCGTTATGACCGACACACAAAGTAAAACTTATAAGCTCCCTTACCAATTGCTCTCAAACCCAGCGGGTACGATATGGGGCAATAATGGTAACACCTATGACACCTTAACCAATGGCGTCATTGGTAGAGGTAGTGGCAACCCCCAAACTCATACTGTCTACGTGACCGTCCCGAACGCGGATGTCAAACCAGCCAGCTATTCTGACACGGTAACCATTAACGTTAATTATTAATGTGTTTACTGGCTTTATTGGGATGCTCGCTGGCAAGATGGTATGTCAACACTCATAGATAAAAGCAAAAGGTCGAGACCTAGGATTAAGTCTCGACCTTTTTATATGCTTTATGCCTCAATAAACATAAACGATTTTTACCATTACTGCTTGGCCGCTTCAATCTGAATGGTTAAATCCACCTTTTCTGTGATACCTAACAAAGTATACTTACTAATGCCCCACTTCGTCCGATCAATGGTCGTCGTAAAGTCACCACCACACACTGATTTTTTCAATACGTAGCTCAAATAGCAGTTGAATTTTGTGGCCGTTAACGTGACTGGATTGGTCTGTCCGTGTAGCGTGAGCATACCGTCTACTTTGGTCACTTCTGAGCGATTGTTAGCCGTTTGAAAATACCATTTGGTGGATTCGAAACGCGCCAATGGAAACTTTTCGATATCAAAAAAATCTGCGCTCTTAAGCGCTATGTCAAAGGCTTTGTCACCTGTCATTAAGCTATTTAAAGGAATGATAAGCGAGATATTGCCTATCTTGGCCGCCCGATCATATTCGAGCTGACCCGTTAAATTATAAAAGCCGCCCGTATTGGTAGACGTCTTAAAATGATCGATCGCGAAGCGGACATTGGTATGAGTGGGATCTACATGATAGGTAGCAGCATGTCCAGCAGCGATAGCCAACGTACTCACCAGTAAACCTGCCATGGGCTTACCATAGCAGAATAATGGTTTTAAAAATGACAGTAGGCGCATGACAACTTTCCTTTGATAAATGACCCTTTGATAAATGGCCCTTTGATAAATGACCTGTGATACACGACCTTGATGGTGGTATTTTCTCAGTCAATCACATCCTTGTGCGGGTAATCCATTGCTTTACCACAGCGCTAAATCTATACGTTCCCTTTATTTGTCAATGGCGGCGCTTTTTTTCTTGCTGGGCGTGAGCCATTTGGCAAACCAACCTGACAGATCGTCCATCAAAGTATAAACAACAGGAATCACCACCAAGCTCAATAATGTCGATGTCACAAGACCACCAAGCACAGCCGCTGCCATCGGACGCCGAAACGTCGGATCGGCATCACCCCACCCAAATACCAAGGGCAACATCCCAGCGCCCATCGCAATGGTGGTCATGATAATAGGACGCGCGCGCTTACGACAGGCATCCACAATCGCCTCAAAACGTGCCAAGCCGCGACGCTGGGCAATCAAGGCATAATCGACCAATAAGATAGAGTTCTTGGTAGCAATACCCATTAGCATGATAAAACCAATCATGGATGGCATAGAAAGACTGCTATTGGTAATCACCAAGCCCACAAACGCGCCGCCAATGGACAGTGGTAATGCCATCAAGATGGTAAACGGTTGTAATATCCGCCCAAACAATAAAATAAGGACACCCAAAATACAGACGACCCCAACCGACATGGCAATCACAAAACCATTAAATAGCTCAGCCATGTTCTCAGCTTGGCCTTGATCAATAATCGTAATCGAAGGCGGTAGTTTTTGCATGGTAGGAACGGCCTTGACCGCTTGCACCAAATCTCCAAGCTCACCATTCGCGGGCTGCACTGTAATGCTAATCGCACGCTCGCGATCAAGACGGCTGATTTGTGAAGGGCCAGTACCAAAGTCTAGTGACGCAACCTCGCCCACACGCACGCCTTGTCCTGCTGGTAAGGAGCTTGGCACATACAAGCCTTCTAATTGACTAACATTTTGCTTAGCGATATCAGGCAGACGAACCACAATAGGAATTTGACGTGTGTCTAGATTAAGTTTGGACAAACGCTGCTCATAGTCACCCACCGTTGCCACACGTAGCGTCGTCGCAATAGATTGTGTGGTGACGCCTTTATCCGCCATTGCTAATCTGTCTGGTGTGACTGTGAGCTCTTGGCGTGGCAGGCTGAGATCACTGGTCACCGCACCCGCACTAGGCAAACCTCGAATCTCTGACATGATCTGCTGCGCGGTCTGCTCAAGCAACTGTGGATTGGTACTGGTCATAGAGAAGTTATAACCGCTCTCACCGCCGCTCGATAAGCCAACCGTAAAGCGAGCACCCGGTACTTCTGCCAGCACGTTATTGATTTTTCGTTCAATGTCTTGTTTAGAGATACGCTCTGCCCTTGGCGCAAGCACGATATCTAAACCCGCGATATTTTCTGATTTACCACCTCCGGAGGTTGAGCCCATGGCCTCTTGAGCCTCGCCGACTGAGGTGAAAATATTGGTCACCTCAGGCATCGCCAAAATACGCTCGCTTGCCATTGCTGCGACCCGCTCAGTGTCTGCCAATGCCACATCAGGCGTCAGCTCAATTGCCACTCGAGTTTGATCGATATCATTATCAGGAATAAACGAGGTTGGCAGTAACTTCACCAAGGTTAATGAGGCGACAAATAACAGTAACGTTGCGCCCATCGTCAGCCAGCGATGATGCAGCGTCCACGTGACGATTTTGAGATACCAACGCATCGACGCACTTTGTTTTTTGACCTGTTTTTTCTCGGGTCGCAGTATGTAGGCCGCCATCATTGGAGTGATAAGACGCGCAACCATCAATGACACAAAAATCGATAAGGCCGCCGTCCAACCAAACTGACGAAAGAACTGTCCGACAATACCGCCCATAAAGGCCGTGGGCAAAAACACCGCAATCAGTGTAAAAGTGGTGGCGACCACCGCCAAGCCAATCTCATCTGCCGCCTCCATCGCGGCTTCATAAGGCGTCTTACCCATGCGCAGGTGGCGAATAATGTTTTCAACCTCAACGATCGCATCATCGACCAGCACACCGATTACCAAGGATAGCGCCAATAGTGAGATGATATTGAGACTAAAGTCAAACAGATACATACCCAAAAAAGTTGGAATCACAGACAGTGGCAGGGCAACGGCGGCCACAATGGTCGCGCGAATATTACGCAAGAATAAGAAAACCACCACGACTGCCAGCAGTCCGCCTTCAATCAACATGCGTAATGACGCTTGGTAATCCTCTGCAATAGGGGTGGCACGGTCATAGACTTTGTCGATACTGATATTGCCCACGTCTGTCGTTAGCTTTGCCAGCTCTGCGTCGACCAGCGCCATCACCTCTACCTCACTGGCGCCTCGTGATCGCGTGATGTTAAATGCTACTACCGTCTTGCCATCCAGCTTGGCAATGGAATTTGGATCAGAGGCACCATCTGTGATTTGCGCCATGCGTCCAAGCGCTTGTGTACCGCCAGTAGGAACAGCCACTTGTAAATCATTGAGCTCATTGGCACGTTCAACTGCGCCAAGCACACGAATGGTCTGCGTATTGTTTCCAACTTCTGCTTCACCGCCTGAGCTGTCCTGTTGAATGCCCGCTATTTGATCCGACAACTGCGCAATCGCAAACTTTAAGCCGCTTAAGGCAATGGGATCAGCCGCGACAGTGATCTCACGTTGTAGGCCGCCAATACGGCTGACCGTACTGACACCAGGGATGTCTGAGAGACGTTTGGTAACGGTATCATCGACAAACCAAGACAAGTCCTCGACACTCATATTTTCAGCAGCGACCGAGTAAGTCACCACAGGGAACCCGGCGGTTGAAACTTTAGTGATGATAGGGTCATTAGCAGCGGCGGGCAGATCGCCACGCACTTCGCCGACCGCTGATCTCACATCATCGACCGCTTCTTGAATGTCTTTTTCTAACACAAACTCAGTGGCCATGGTGGCCGCGCCAGTTTGTAGCGTCGTACGGATATGTTTGATGCCTTCAATACTGGTGAGCTTGTTTTCTATCTTTTTGGCAATGTCGCTTTCAAGCTGGGCAGGTGCAGCACCCGGCAAGGTCACAGTAACCACGACAGCGGGCAGGTCGATATCGGGAAACTGCTGTACTTTCATTTTCATAAAGCCGTAAATACCGCCGAGCGTCAGCAGTACAAACAACAAAATAGCAACCAGCGGATTTCTAATCGAGTAAGCGGAGACATTTAAACTCATGAGCGCGCCTGCGAGGCTGTGCCAGTGGATGCGCTATCTGATGTCCCGTTCTTAGAAGCAGACGCTTGATTGGCTATTGGGGTCGTGCGATTGACGATGCGCACCAAATCTCCATCGTTTAAAAAGCTACCGCCTTGCTTCACAATTTGACTGTCGCTTGGCAATGGCTCTGTGACCGCGACGTTCTCGCCCAATCGCTCACCGAGCGTCACCCGTTGCTGCTGAATACGGCCAACGCTTATGCCATTCTGTTGGGTGATATTAGTGACCAGCATCACATAATCGTAGCCATCGTTGCTGACAATCGCACTATTGGGGAGCGTTTGTGTACTGGCGCTGCCCAAGAGAAACTCGCCTGTTTGGTACATGCCGGCACGCACTTTTGGGTTGGCAGCCAAGCTTGCATAGATGGTAATCTGACGGTTGTCATCTGCGGTTGGCGCGATGCGGTTTACCTGTCCTGCGACCGAGTCACCATCTGGCAAGCTGACGCGGACGGGTGTACCGATAGTAATGTCACTGACCAGCTTAGGATCGATCTCAGCACGCCATTCCAACACGCCGCCTTTGATGATCGTAAACAGCGGGTCGCCGCCTGCGACCATACCGACTTCCACCATCTTTTCACTAATGACCCCGCTGACTGGGGCAAGCACGTTGGCATTTTTTAGCGTCAAACGCTGATTGCTTAAACGTGCTTTTGAGGCTTGTAATGCCGCTCTTGCTTTGACTTCTGAGGTACGATAGCGGTCTGCTTCTTGTTTACTAATAGCATCGATATCTATCAATGGTAGGACGCGCGCAGCATCCGCACTGGCATTGACCAATGTCGCTTCGGCTTCTGCCACATCGGCTTCTGCTTGCAAGACTTGTTGTTCCATGGCATCGGTGTCAAATACTGCCAATACTTGGCCTGCTTTGACGCGATCTCCTTCCTCTACCAATATCTGCTCAATGGCAACGCCCGTTACTTTAGCACTGACATTCGCTGTGTCTTTGGCATTGATCGTCCCATCAGCGCTCAAACTGGCGCCAATGTCCTCTTGGTTTGGCATGACCGTTTCGACAGATAACACAGCAGGTTCAGCACTAGCCTCACCCGTCTTGCTCCCATCGCTCAGAGCGCTGTCAGAGGTCGACGACGCTCCTATCGCGGTCTCATCATTGCCGCCCCAATATTTTCCAAGCAATACGCCAATGACAAGCACCGCTGCTAATACGGGCCACAACCATAATGGCAGCTTTGGCGCAGGTTTGCCTACCGAGTCAGACTGACGATACGGTGGTAGCTCAGCGTCGGTTGGTGACTTAGGCTTGGTTTCTTTAAGATCGCTCATGATCACTCTCTATAAGTACAGGCAATGATAAAACTAAAAGGTTCGATAGTTGAATGTTCAAAACTAGCGTTAAGTAAGTCGCAGTAATCTTATAATCAGCAAATATTTAAAAATCATAGGTCATAGGCAAGGTGCTAATGGGTAACCTATTAAAGCGCGATTTTGCGCGGTTTTGGAATAAAACTCATTGACTATAAAAGCTCACCGTAAAAGGTCGCCATGCGCTCTAACCTACTGTTTATTATACAATAGTCTATAAAGCTATTGAGAATAGCACATCGCCCGTCATCATTTTATATTTATATCTCGTGTTTGAGGTTTCAAGACTTGGCAGTCACTCACGATATTTTTCTACAGAAGATGGCTGAAAACGGATGACGGTTCAAATAGACAGGACAGAACCCCAACCATTGGATCAAGTGATTACAGAAACGGCAGTATTAAAACAAGGTTCGAACTGTTGATAGCGCTTTTAGCACCGCTATTTATATCAAGCGTATCACGCACTTATATCACGCGTTGGTATAGCGGCTTGCTTCCGGCATCCAGCGATGAATCAGCTGCGTCACATCTGCTTTGCGCGTCTGGTCGGTGATCAAGTGCTTGGACAAGCGCTGGGCAATCGCAAACAATTGCTCATCACGAATGAGGTCGGCCAAATAATAACCAACGTTGCCCGTTTGGCGTTTACCCAAAAGCTCGCCTGGTCCACGCAGCTCCAAGTCTTTTTGCGCGATAACAAAGCCATCGGTACTATCGCGTAGGACGTTTAAACGCTCGGTTCCTGTCTCCGACAAAGGTTTTTGATACAGCAGGACACAAAAACTTTTGGTTGAGCCGCGCCCTACGCGCCCGCGCAATTGATGCAATTGCGACAGACCCAAACGCTCCGCATTTTCGATGACCATCAATGACGCATTGGGTACATCAACCCCCACTTCGATGACCGTAGTGGCAATCAATAAATCCAAATTGCCCGCTTTAAACGCTTGCATGATGGCTTGTTTTTCAGCGGATTTCATTTTGCCGTGTACTAATCCAATACGAATATCCAAGCGCTCGTTTAAATCCTCATACGTCGCTTCTGCTGCCTGCGCATCTAATACGCTAGACTCTTCTACCAGTGAGCATACCCAATACGCTTGCCTGCCCGCTTCACAATTAATGGCAATGCGTTCAATCACTTCATCACGGCGATTGCGATCAATAGTGACTGTCGTAATCGGCGTCCGTCCAGGTGGTAATTCATCGATAATGGAGGTGTCCATATCGCCGTAGACGCTCATTGCCAGCGTACGGGGGATTGGGGTAGCGGTCATAATTAACTGATGCGGCGTACTGTTGGCCACGCCTTTATTGGTCAATGCCATGCGCTGCTCAACGCCAAACCGATGCTGCTCATCGATAATAACCAGTCCCAATTTGGCAAACTGCACCTGCTCTTGGAACAAAGCATGCGTACCAACGACGATCTGTACCGTATTTTCCGCCACTGCTTCCAATGCTTCTCGGCGCTGCTTGGCCGTTTGCTTGCCTGCCAGCCAACCAACATTGATTCCTAAGGGTTCAAACCAGTTTTTGAAGTTAAGCAAATGCTGCTCTGCCAAAATCTCTGTCGGTGCCATTACCGCCACCTGCCAACCGCTATCAAGGGCGTAACCTGCCGCTCCTGCTGCAACCAAGGTTTTGCCAGCGCCCACATCCCCTTGCACCAATCGCAGCATAGGAATTGAGGTTGCCATATCTGCTGTGATATCTCTCATTACCCTTTTTTGAGCACCCGTTAAATCAAAGGGCAACGCGGCAAATAGCTTATCTGCCAGTGAACTGTCGATGACGCACTTAGGCGCTTTATGTTGATGCAGCTGCTGGCGACGATACAATAAACTGAGCTGATGCGCCGTCAACTCTTCGATAATCAAACGCTGGCAAGCCGCATGCGTACGCGCGCTTAATTGGTTTAACAGTTTATGCTGCTGGTGAGCGTCGGTATAGGTGGGCGGTGTGTGCAGCAATACCAATGCTTCAAATATCGTCAAATTATAGACATTACTACTGGCCTTTTGCGTAGCTGCCAGTGCGTCATTATCATTGGCATCATACGTCGTTGGCTTGATTTGGTTGACATGGTTATCCGGTACACTACGCGCCAGTGTAGAAAATATGTCTTCTGCATACCCCTCTTGTACGACCGGTTTTGCTGGCTCAAAAGGCACCAAGGGCAAATCATCAACCACCGCAAAGTCAGCTGTGGTCAACAGCGTCATTGGCAAACCTTGGCTACGAACCGTCTGCAACGCAAGCTTAATCAAGGTGCGTAGCTTATTTTGATGCAGGCCTTTGACACTAGGATAAATAGGCTGAAGACCCGTATTGGTCACTGCTGCGTTGTTCGTTATGATTTGGTACTCAGGATGGTGTATCTGTTTGCCATAACGACTGACTTTTACTTCGCCGAATAACTGTAACCGCGTCCCCAAACTCATGGTGTCGGCAAGACCGCGATAGACTTTAAAAAACCGCAACGATATCGTGCCAGTGTCATCATCGATCACAACCGTCATACCGCTGCGCTTGGTATCGACATGAACCACCCGTCCAGTGATTAAGGCAGATTGTCCGTGACCCACCTCTGCAATGGACAACGAGCGACTGCGATCCTCATAATCACGCGGCAGATGTAGCAGCAAATCAAACACACGTTTGATGTTCAATTGCGCCAATTGCTCAGCGACTTTTGAGCCAACGCCCGCCAGCGCCGTCACTGGCATATCGAGCGCCGAGACGGGTTGATCAGACCTAGCATAGTCTGATGCATGAACGGGCGAGTGACTAACGGATGTCGACATCAAAAATCCTAAAAAGATAGTGTTTAAATTTTAAGTGGTTAGTTTTTAAGTGGTTAGTTTTTAAGTGGTTAGTTTTTAAGTGGTTAGTTTTTAAGTGGTTAGTTTTTAAGTAATTAGTTTTTAAGTAATTAGTTTTTTTCTTCGAAAACCTGCAACGTATTATCAGAATTATCATCAAAGCACTATAGAATATAACGCCCTATCAAATATTAAGCCATTGTAAGTATAACTGACAAGCCACACTCATTCTCAAAACTAAAATATTCCAGAACATAAGCGCTCAAGCATATAAGTGCCCAAAAATAAAAAGGTCATTCCTGCATTCATTGAGTCAAACGGATTTGACGTGGTTAATGATATTTTTTGAGTCATGATATTTCTTGAATTTGCTATTGCGTCTACTCAGCGATTTATTGATACTGCTTGATAAAGATTTAAAGATAAATCAATCAGTTATATCATACCAATAATTGATGTGCGCTTTGCTGCATTTTAGCCATTATATGAGGTCTTTTTTATGTCTGCTGCCCCTACACCTTACCAGCATCGTCAGCATTCAGTCTGTATGCGCGTCAGCCTGCTTGCCATATTGGGACTCAATGTCATCGCTTGCCACTCTTTAACACCAGCCACGAGCACGCCTGCGCCTTTACCCGACAGAGAATCGCCAAGTGTGGCCTTAGTATTGGGGGGCGGCGGTGCCAAAGGCTTTGCTCATGTGGGTGTGATTAAAGCATTAGAAGAGCAAGGCATCACGCCCACGCTCATCGTTGGTACCAGCGTGGGCAGTTTGGTGGGTAGCCTATATGCTAGCGGCTATACACCAGCGCAGCTTGAGCGTTTGGCGCTGACGACAACCGACAGTGAATTGACAGACTTTGTCTTATCCAATCAGGGTTTTATTGAGGGTATCAAACTCAAAAACTTCATCAATAATAAAGTGGACAAACGCGCCATAGAGGATTTTCCCATCCGGTTTGCGGCGGTCGCTGCCGAAAAACACACCTTAAAAAAAGCGGTCTTTACAACGGGGGACGCAGGTCTAGCCGTACAAGCGTCCTGTAGCATTCCCAATATTTTTATCGCGCCGCGTATTCCAGAAAATGTGGGCAAAAAATACATCGATGGCGGCGTGGTCAGTTTGGTGCCTGTTGATAGCGCGCGTGATTTGGGCGCTGATATTGTGATCGCCGTCGATGTGACGGTGCCAAAGGTTAAAGACCGTACACCAACCAACAATAAAATACCCACTCTGAACGCTTTTAGCAGCTTTTGGGGGTTATTAGAAAACAGTATCGTCACTCAGCAAAGTACAAATAGTAGCCTTAATCAGTCAAGTACCAATCGCAGCTTAGCGATGCGCCAAGAGCGTGACCGCGCTGATATTGTCATCACACCTGATGTTGGTCATATCAGCTCAATCGATACCAGTCAGCGCCGTGCGCTTATAACGGCGGGCACGCAAGCCACCACACCGCAAATTGCTGCCATCAAGCAGCTCATCAAACAAAAATCTCAAAGTAAATACGCCACGCTTTAATTCATCAAACAATTGAATAAGAAATCTGATAACCCATAAAAAAACACCACCGTCATTAACGGTGGTGTTTTTTAGAAAGCCAATATCTGATGGGTCGTTTATTTAACGCGTGCGCGATATTTAACGACGACGGTGTCATTAAGACCAACGCCTTCAAGATCCCAACGTACTGCTTTATAGTACTTCAAGGGGATTTCTTGCAATTGATTGTCCACTTTACCGCGCAAAGGCATACGAGCAAACGTATCGCCATCGGCACTGCCGTAAGGGAAATCAGGCGATACGGTTTTTAGTAGCTCTACTTGATCAGGAATACTCATCGTAACCGTCATTTTACGAACGCGGTCAGCATTGGTATTGGTAAAATACCCTTGATACTCTAAAACATTACCAGACTGCAAGCGTGTATTGGCATCAACAGGAACCAAGACTTCTTGACCACTTGCATCGGCACTGACCAATGAGGCGGTAATTTTGCTATTGACGGCTTGCGCACTTGAGCGACTGTTTTGGCTAGCGTCCGCTTGCAGCGCCACTGAACCATCAACGGCCTGCTCGGGTGTTGGTAGCATTGCTGAGGCCTGTGTCGTGACGACCATAGCACCGATAAGCGTACCAGCAACAACGTGAAACAAGCGATGTCCGCTCCAAGCACTAAATGGACTAGCAAATTGGTTACTTTTTTTCATGGTTTTCATTATCCCTAGTTAATATATCGGTAAAACGCAGCTGGTAAAGCTTGACTCGCTTTTAATATACGTTGAATCATGTAGAAACCTCACGATCGATGTGAGACATTATGGTTTCGCCAGAACACTCTTATCCTGTTCACTCATCTTTGCTTTGCTGCTTTGTTATCCATTATAGGCTGAATTGACGACAAAGCGCGCTCATCATGAGTAAGTCTCCCATCTTATATTGTCATCTCTAACCCGTTAATCACATCTGGGTCATTGATTTCATCAGTTACCTATTGATTTTATAAGTTACTTAATTTTATGAGTTACGTCGAGTCACTGCCTGTCAGGCAACAGCGTTTAGCATAACAAAAAGTGTTTGTGCGTACATGAGCCCCGTGTAGCGGTTGTGTATATAGTCAAGCAGCGATTAAAATCGATAAAAACGACTAAAATAAAAGATAGCTCATCACGATGTTTTTTGCTATGGTAAATCTTTAGCGATTGGCAATTTTTTGCGACGCCTCTTTTTTATTCTGACAACTATTGCTTCTATTATGACTACTAGTGCTATGCCACAAATTAACCCTGAATACGTCCATTGGTTTCGTAACTCTGCTCCCTACATCAACACGCATCGCGGCAAAACGTTCGTGATTATGTTTGGTGGCGAAGCGGTCAATCACCCCAATTTCAGTACTCTTATTCACGATTTTGCTTTATTGCATAGCTTGGGTATCAAGCTGGTATTGGTGCATGGCGCAAGGCCACAAATCGAGAATAATCTAAAAGGCACAGACATTACCTCGCCTTTGCATCAAGACGTTCGCATCACGCCAAAAGCGGCCATGCCAGCCATTTTACAAGCGGTGGGCGCAATTCGGTTGCAAATTGAAGCACAGCTGTCGATGGGTCTGGCCAATTCGCCCATGTATGGCTCGCGCATTGATGCCATCTCAGGCAATTTTGTCACGGCGCGTCCTTATGGTATTCGTGAGGGCGTTGACTACCAAATGACCGGAGAAGTTCGCTCTATCGATGTTGAAGCCATCAAAAACAACCTATTGCATGACCATATTGTGATTTTGGGATCAATGGGCTACTCAGCGACTGGCGAAGTCTTCAACTTACTGGCTGAAGACGTGGCGCTCAGTGCGGCCATAGAGCTTGGCGCCGATAAGCTTATATTCTTAGGTGAAGACACGGGTATCAATGATAACGATCGGTTGTTACGTGAAATGATTCCAAACGAAGTGGATCGTTTCTTACGGGATCGTGATTTGAACTGCGAAATCAATTACTTCTTAAATTGCGCCAGTTTGGCTTGCCGCCAAGGGGTGCATCGTACGCATATCATCTCTTATGCCAAAGACGGGGCTTTATTAGAAGAGCTATTCACCCGTGATGGTTCTGGCACCTTGATCAGTCATGATCCTTATGAAGAGATTCGCCGCGCTGATATCGATGATGTGGTTGGTCTGATCGAACTGTTATCACCGCTAGAAGAACAAGGTATTCTGGTCAGTCGCTCACGCGAACGCTTAGAGCAAGAGATTGATCAATATAGTGTCATTGAACGCGATGGTATGATTTTAGGGTGTGCTGCCCTTCATCCATTAGATACTACATCGGCAGAAGTGGCCTGCGTTGCGGTACATCCTGATTATCGTAGTGGCAGTCGCGGTGCTGACTTATTGGCATTTTTAGAGCAACAAGCGCGCAGTCATGGTTTGCACAAACTGTTTGTCTTAACCACGCGCACGGCACATTGGTTTGTTGAGCAAGGCTTTGAAGAGGTTGATGCTAGCGCCCTGCCAGCCGCACGTTTAGAGAAATATCATAACGGTCGCAACTCGAAAGTTTTCCAAAAAAACCTGTAATTGACGTCAGCGTATAGAACATTTTATAGTCAAGTTACTCTAAAACCGAAACAGGGCTGCTGAGGTAAATTTTTTGCAGCCTCTGTCACGCCCGCGAACAACAAGCAAGAAAAATTTACCCAGTAGCACGTTGCTATTAACGTATCGATTTTATTTTGAACTGACTATAATAGCCAAAAAAAAAGCCTTCATCATTGTGAAGGCTTTTTTGTGTTTACTGCTTTTTTACGCCAAATAAATGCTTAATAAGGCAATTATTTTACGGTTAACAGCTCAACGGTAAAGATAAGCGTACTGTTAGGCTCAATACCTGCGTTACCCGCTTCGCCGTACGCGATGTCTGATGGGATATAAAACTCGTATTTACCGCCTTCTTTCATCAACTGTAGACCTTCCGTCCAGCCAGCGATAACTTGGTTTAGTGGGAATTCAATTGGCTCGCCGCGCTCATAAGAGCTATCAAATACCGTACCATCGATCAATTTACCTTCGTAGTTCACTTCAACGACATCAGTCGCTTTTGGTGATTTACCTGTACCTGGTGTGATGACTTTATACTGTAAGCCAGAAGCAGTGGTTTTCACACCTTCTTTTTTGGCGTTCTCTGCTAAGAATGCCGCGCCTTTGGTCTTATTGTCAGCCGCTTTTGATTCCATATCTTTGACAAACTTCTCTTCTTGCTCTTTTTGATAAGCCATCAATACTTCTTGCATCTGCTCTTGGGTAAGTGCTGAGTCTTTGCCTTCATAGCCATCACGGAACCCCTGCTCGAACGTATCAAGATCCAAGTCTTGTACCGCTTCTTTATTGCCTTCTGCCATCATAAAGCCCAAGCTGTAGCCCACTTTTTCTTTTGCTGGGCTTTGCTCAGTGATTGAGACGCTTTTTGCCGCTGTTTCTTGATTACCATTGTTTGTGCTACAGCCGGTGATCAATAGCATTGCACTAGCAAGGGCACTAACGCTTAAGGTAGTGATTTTTTTCATAAGAGGTTCTCGAGTTATAAAAAGGATATTTACGAATAATTTGCATAACATCATAACAAATATGAGTTTTGGGAGCTATATTTGCGATGAAATTATCGGGCTAATGTACAGTCTGTGTTAATATTTCTATTCATGATAACAAGTTATCACACAAATACAGCAACACGTTAAGCTTTCTATCTTTAAATCCACTAATACATAGGCTAAGCTGAATTAGTTAAAGTGATCAGTAACTGAGTGTAAGCTTTTACCCTGTTTGTTTGGATATTGGTAGTGCAGTCGTTAGCACAAGGTAAATCGATATCATCAGATAGGGATACATCCTCGAAAATTATAACGTCATCGCATAATTTAACTTAAAAAATACTATTTATTATAACCATCTATGTAATGGTTTCGCTCATTATTACTGGTACCTGAAGACTGGACTTACAGTATTATTTGACGGCTTTCATATGATGATTAAAGGAGGATAAGATGAATCCAATGTACACATCATTCAATGGTTATTTAGGTGGACCGATCGGTTCTATTATCGGCGCTATCTTGATTTTCATTATTGGTTGGCTCGCAGCACTTGGCATCGCGGCACTGGTACGCGGCGTACTATCTAAAATAAATCTAAATCAACGTATGAATTCGTCAACAGGTAAAACTTACGATCTTGAGGGTATAATCTCCAAGATCGTTTTTTGGTTTATCTTTATTATTGCCATTTCAGGGGCGCTGAGCCAGTTGAACTTAAACTCTATTTCGGCACCATTTGCAAACATGGTTAACCAAGTATTGGCGTTCATTCCTAATCTTATCGGTGCTATCGCCCTTGGTGTCATTGGTTGGGTTGTGGCAACGGTTGCACGCACCGCCATCAACGCAGCCTTGGCAAAAACCTCAATGGATGAGCGTTTGAGTGCCAAAGCGGGTGTCAAACCAATGAGCAGCACGATTGCTGACATGGTTTATTGGTTCATCTTATTGGTTGTGTTGACTATGGTACTTGGTCAACTAGAGCTTGATGGATTGTTTGCACCATTGACCAATATGGTCGATAAAATCTTTAACTTTATCCCTAACATCCTCATCGCAGGTGTGGTATTTGTTGTTGGTTATATCATTGCCAAAATCGTACGCGGCATTGTGACCAACCTTGTCTCTACTTTTAATGTACAAGAACTGGCTTCAAGAGCAGGCCTGAGTAAACAAAACAGCTTGCCTAACATTGCTGGTTCATTGGCATTCTTAGTCATCATCATTCCAACGATCATCGCTGCCTTAAATGCGCTAAAAATTGAAGCAGTTGCTCGTCCAGCGACCAACATGCTGAATAGAATCATGGAAGCATTGCCAAGCATCTTTATGGCAATCGCAATTCTAGTCGTTACTTTCTATGTTATTCGTATGGTTGCCAACATCATCAAAGGTTTGATCGAAAACACTGAAATCAATCAATTGCCTGCGAAAGTTGGTCTACAACAAACCATGGGTAATCAAAAAGTTTCTGACTTAGTGGGTTATGCCATTATTTTCTTTGCCATGTTGTTTGCGTCTATCGCTGCCGCTGATCTCCTTGGTTTTGTCGCCATCTCTGGCATCATCACGATGTTTATCGCCTTCGGTGCCAATATCATCCTAGGTGCGATTGTTCTATTTATCGGCTTTTGGCTGGCCAATATCATTGCTGGTGTGGTTGAGCGTTCTGAACAAGGTTCGCAATTCCTTGCCAACATCGTACGCGTATTGATCATGGGCTTAGTACTTGCCATGGGTCTTAAAGCGATGGGCATTGCCGACTCTATCGTTAACCTTGCATTCGGTCTAACCTTGGGTGCCGTGGCCGTGGCCTTTGCCCTATCGTTTGGTCTTGGTGGTCAAGAAGCAGCCGCTCGCTTCCTACGTAAGATGCAAGACAAAATGGACAGAGAGCATAAGGAAGCGCAAGCAAAATCTGCCCTTCAGCCAAGTACCTCAACACGAGAAAAATTTGCGGATTCTGTTCGCGAAAACACGCCATCAGCCTCTACCACAAGCACAGCAACTCCTAACTTGCATACTGATATCGTCGATACAACGCAAATAAATAGTACAACGCGCGTTAATACTGATGACATCGCTAATGACAATGTTGGTACTAATGGCTTTGGTAATAGCAGTCTGGATAACACTAACGTCGGTAACAGCAACACTGTTAATAACGATATCGTTGGTGATGATCATTTGCTACCGAATAACGGTATCAATGACGATCTTGATAACAAATAAGTCTCCATTACTCTCAATACTAACCACCAAAAAGACAGCTTAGGCTGTCTTTTTTTATGGTTAAAAAGCCAACTGCATATTCATTATTTTTCTTATAGGTACAAGCTTATAAATAGGCCGCCACTATTTTTTATTCATGAAAAATTCAACTACATAAGCCCTAACAGACAAAGTCGCTTTTGTCGTAATCAGTTGCTATGATGAGGATCAAGCAATATGGGTTGGGCGTAGACTTACAGATTATAAACTGCGTCCCAGCGCTTTTTTCAGGTACATTTATTAAGACTATTTAACGAACACCCTATAATAACAAGGATTGATTTTATGAAACGTTTTAAAGACAAAACTGTCGTCGTCACAGGAGCAGGCTCAGGTATTGGGCGAGCAACGGCCATTCGATTTGCACGAGAAGGCGCGAGCGTCGTTCTAGTAGGACGTACTGCTGATACATTAAGAGAAACCGCCAAAGAGTTTCCACAAGACCATAGCTGGATTCATACTGACAACTATCTAACCGTGGTTTGTGATATTAGCGTACAAAGCCAAGTAAAAGAGATGATGCAGGCCGCAGTAGACACCTTTGGTAAAATCGATGTATTGGTCAACAATGCTGGTAAAGCCATGCAAGGCAAAATAACGGACTTGTCTACCGAAGACTGGAATACCGCCATTAACATCAATTTAAATGGTAATTTTTATGTTTCACAAGCAGCAATGCCGTACCTAATTGCCACTAAAGGCAATATCGTCAATGTCTCATCACTCTCAGGCATGGGCGGTGATTGGAATATGGCCGCGTACAATGCAGCCAAAGCAGGTGTCACCAATTTAACACGTACCTTGGCCTTGGATCACGGACCGGATGGCGTGCGTGTCAATGCCGTCAACCCAAGCGTGACCAAAACGAATATGACGACCGCCATTCAAGACAACTCAGAAAAAACGGACAAATTCATCGCGCGCTCTGCCCTTGGTCGTCTTGCAGCACCTGAAGACATTGCAGCCGCTATTACGTTTTTAGCCAGTGAAGATGCCGCTATGATTACTGGTGTCAACTTACCAGTCGATGGCGGCGTTAGTGCCTCTAACGGTCAGCCACATTTTTAACATATAAATAAAAGATTGGTGATAGAACCAAAATCCATCTGATAAAAAAAGCCCCTGAACTATTGAGTTCAGGGGCTTTTCAGTACTAGTCAATTAATAAAACCAGTCAATTAATAAAACTAGTCACTTCATAAAATTCTATCGATAAGACTATTGGTAATAGCGATTATTAACGTCTTGTAGTGGCTGCGACATACGCTCTGGATGTCTTGGCATGACGCCTTCATACTGTGTATATATCTTTGGCAGATCTGCTTCGATATCGCCGCTAGGATAAACCAATGACAGAAACCGGACTTCTTTGGTTTTATAATCCATGGCAACTGGCAAAATCGGCACGCCAGCACCCAGCGCTAAATAATAAAACCCCGTCTTCCAGCTTTCAGTATATTTGCGCGTGCCTTCTGGTGCCAATCCCAAAAACAAGGGTTTACCTGTTTTGAATTTATCGATACTTGCTTGTAATACTGAACCTTTGTTGCCCCGATCAATAGGAATGACCCCTACCCAATATAAAAGCTGTGCCAATACGGGCACTTTAAACAGGGTGTGCTTCGCCATGATACTGACTTTCAGATCCAACGCAAATAAGGATGGAATGGCATAGATACCGTCAACGTTCGACGTATGCGGAAGTGCCAGCACCACCGCTTGCGGAATATTTGGAATCTCTCCCACGTTGCGCCAGCCAGCCATTTTTAGTAATGCCGAGGCAATCACGGGTGCCACTTTACTACCACGTTTTGGAACCTTGTCGCCAAGCTGCTCTTTACTCAGATTGGGCAATACTTTAGAACGTTTTAAACCTTTCGATGTCATGATGGCACCATATAGTAAAAGATAACTGTATCATACCATCAAGATTAGGCTACTAAGTTGAATTTTATAGGTTTTATTACTGAGCCGCTTGTCTATCTATACACATTCGATCCACTATAAATGAAATCCATGCTACTGAGGTAAATTGTGCACAGCCTCTATCTGCACAGGCACATAAAGAAAGCAAAATTTATCTCAGTGGCGCGTTGCCCTATTTTTATACATGTTATTTGCGAATGAATGTACTAATCAATAAGCGAGTAATAAAAAAACATCTACAGGTATCTGTAGGACTGACTTTTATAAGACACGCATTTATGAGATATCCGCTAAGTTGCCTTTATTTTCAAGCCATGATTTGCGATCAGCGGCGCGCTTTTTCGCCAATAGCATGTCCATGATACCGTTGGTAAGCACCATGTCATCCATATCTAGCTGCACTAAGCGACGAGTATCACGGTTCATAGTCGTCTCACGTAACTGCTCCGCACTCATCTCGCCTAGCCCTTTAAAGCGTGTGATTTGTGCCTTTTTATTGCCTGGGACATTGGCCAAAATGTGTTCTAGCTCAGGCTCATCTAATGCATAATGCACCTCTTTACCCACATCCACGCGGTATAACGGCGGCATGGCGACAAATAAATGACCGGCATCGACCAACGCCGGAAAATGCTTGACGAATAACGCGCAAATCAACGTGGCAATGTGCAAGCCATCAGAGTCAGCATCGGCTAAAATACAAACCTTGTCGTAGCGCAGCTCGGATAAGTCATCAGAGGCTGGATCGACGCCGATGGCAATCGCAATGTCGTGAATCTCTTGGCTTGATAGTACCGTATCTGAAGAGACTTCCCACGTATTAAGAATCTTACCACGCAATGGCAAGATCGCTTGGTAGTGACGGTCACGCGCTTGTTTGGCGCTACCGCCCGCAGAGTCACCTTCGACCAAGAAGAGCTCCGCACCATCACGCAGATCACCGCGACAGTCGGCCAGTTTACCCGGCAGTGCAGGTCCTTGCGTGATCTTTTTACGAGCGACTTTTTTGGCAGATTTGAGACGACGTCCTGCTTTGTTAATCGCAAGCTCAGCAATTTGCGTTCCCATATCGGCATGTTGGTTGAGCCACAAACTAAAGGCATCTTTTGCCAATGTCTGTACCGCGCCAGCCGCTTCACGACTAGACAAGCGCTCTTTGGTTTGACCAGAAAACTGCGGCTCCGAGAACTTCAACGATAGGATATAATTTACCCCATCCCACACATCCTCTGCCGTCAGCTTCACGCTACGAGGCAATAAGTTGTGAATATCACAAAACTCGCGCAAGGCTTCTAAAATACCCGTGCGTAGACCATTGACGTGCGTACCGCCCTGAGCCGTCGGAATCAAGTTCACATAGCTTTCTTGAATCGGTGCTCCGCCCTCAGGCAACCAAGACAACGCAAAAGTAATGGCAGCCCGTTCACCCGCTTTCGCATCGTAGTTATAATAAAATGGCGCTTGCGGCAATGTCTCAAGACCATCTAATTGCTCGTTTAAATACTCAACCACGCCATCGGTAAATTGCCAAACGACTTTTTCATCGTTGATATCATCGACAAACTCAATCGTCAGTCCTGCCGCTAAAACCGCTTTGGCTTTTAAATTGTGCTTAAGCTGTTTTACATTAAACTTGGGCGTATCAAAAAAACTGCCATCCGCCCAAAAATGGACTCTGGTACCACGTTTGCGCTTGTTTGAACTGACCGCTTCGGTCAAAGGCGTCACGGGTGCGCCATTTTCAAATGCCATGTCAAACTGCGTACTGTCACGCCATACGGTAACTTCAACACGTGTGGATAGCGCATTCACAACGGAGATACCCACGCCGTGCAGACCACCCGACACCTCATAATTAGAGGTCGAAAACTTACCACCCGCATGCAAGCGAGTCAAAATCAGCTCAATACCAGATTGATTAAATTCCGGATGAATATCGGTCGGCATCCCGCGACCATCATCCTCGACTGACAACGAACCATCACTGTGCAGTTGCACTTTAATGGTTTTGGCATAACCTGCCAATGCTTCATCGACGGAGTTGTCAATGACCTCTTGCGCCAAATGATTGGGGCGCGTGGTATCAGTATACATACCGGGACGACGACGAACTGGCTCTAACCCTTCTAAAACTTCTAACGATTGCGCATTATATTGACTCACAAATGCATCCTTAATTGTTCATGTGCGATTAATTCTATTAAACCATTATAACGAAAAATAGCGACCTTAATGGTAATAGTCGGTCGCTTACGTCATATAATGTCGTCTATTTATTTGATGCGATTTTAGACCAACTGCTGTATTAGCTTAAGCACCATGGGCAATTGCTCACCAAAGTCACTGAATCGATGATCGCCGCCAGCTTGTACTGTCACCGTAGCACCTTGTTCTTGATAAAAGGTTTTGGCCAGCTCAGGATCTAATAACTCATCGCCTTCTTTAATCAGTACCGCGACTTTATCTGGATGATTAACGACTGATAACGGATGGTCAGCAAACCACTGTAAATCAGTATTGGTAATATTCCAGCCACCTGCCGTCGAATGCAGAACGTAATCCTCCAACAACGCTTCTTTGGCGTTATCAGTTGACACAGACTCGTCGGCAAATCGCTGTAGCGTGATGTGCGGCTGCGTACTGGGATTTAATAATAGCGCGGCGCAACCAGTATGATTGCTGATTAAGGTAGAAAAATACCCGCCTAACGAGCTGCCGACCAGTACTGTGTTTGATGTGTGCGACTGCGCGGCTTTAGTGTTTTTAGTTTCATCATTATTGGCGTTTTCTATCAACGATACTAGGTGCTTAAAAACGTGCTCAGGCGATTGATTCAAATCTGGGCGCAGTACGGTAATGTCTGGATGGTGCTGCTGACAATATTTTTCTAATAACATGCCTTTGGTAGAATTGGCATCGCTGTCCAAACCATGAATATAGATGAGGTTCACGTATTATCTCGCTTATTTTGATTGTTTTATAAAGACTGTGATACTCAGCATAACACCGGCTCAGTAAACATAGTAACAATAAAACGGCACACTATTATTCGGTATTTGCGACATAATAGGCTATTATCCGAGTTTTGCGCCCACCAAAGGAATGACCGTAGTAGCGATGGAGCCGCCATGAATCCACAGTTTGAGCTGTTTGACATAGACAACCCTTGTATCGGTGTCTGTCAAAGCAATAAAAAAGGCTATTGCTTTGGTTGCCTGCGCAGTCGTCCTGAGCGTCAGTTTTGGCATGAGATGACGACAGAGCAGCGCCGAGAGGTGTTACGGCTTATTGTGGGTCGTAAACAGCGTATCGAGCAGATGAAACAGCGTAAGAATGAGCAGTTGGGATTTGACTTTGAAGAAGAGTTTGAGGTGGGTGAGTTGTTTTAGTGATTAAAAATCAGGATGTAGAGTTAAGCAATTACATGTACTTTCGGTAATCGCTATTACTAAGATAACTCAATCTTTATTTTTACTGACCGTCGTCTAAGTCTAAAGATTTAACATTTAATAATTCGCTGTTGTCTTCATTTAATTCGAATGCTGAATCAGTAAAATATAATTCTACTATTTCTGCATTTGCCTTTATACCGTCCATATAATCGATGTTTACGTAAGCCAAGAAAGTTTCTGTATGTTTTTTAGTTATATCATTGTATAGAACAAACATATATCTTTTGTCTTCGGGATCCCAAGGAGAACGATCATAATCAATAACTGAATAACGAGCTTTCAAGACTACTTCAAAATCTATTTCATATTCAACGCTCTCTTTAGATACTGAAATAATATTTTTGTTGGCTATACAAACTGACTCGATATCTACTTGGTAAATTTCATCATTAAACCCCATGACCTCATCAGAATAAAACTCTCCCTCACTAATTTTTACTTCAGCGATTTCAATTAACTCAGCTTTTAACTTTTCAAAAACACTATCTGCATACCTCACAGGATCTGCTAACTCTTTTTCTTCTCTTATAACTAGATTTAAGAAGTCCTCAACCTTATTTAGATAGATCAAATTATCTACAGTATCAGCGTAGTTCTCCATATCGCCATCATTGCTAATTAAATACAAAGTATGTCCTCTATCATCACTTACTTTAGACACAGCTTCTAGTACGAATGCATCAGGAAATTCTGACTTTTTCTTCAATACACCAAATGGAGGTTCTGAATTAAAATACCTATCGAAAATAATCGTAGCATCTACATTGGATATATCAACGATCTCCGCTGAGCTTCTATCCATAAAATCCTCAAAGTTTCGTAAAGCTGATTCATAAATATCATTTGCTGTTACTTTATTAAAAATACCATAGCATGGAAGTTCAGGGGCGTTTCTTAAAAACATTGCCTCCTTTTGTATTTTCTTAATAGCTCTAGCTGATTCCTGTGATTTAGAAAGTAAGTGAGCTTTGATTTCATTAATCGTAATTTGAGTTATCAAAAGATGAATTCTTTTAGACTCGAGAAAATCACAAAGGTTTCCTAATGTATGTTCAGTAAATTGATAATTTTTACTTTCATATACTGACGTATCAATAAATACTAATCTACTTTCCAGTTCAATGCTCATAGCTTCCCTTATAATATACGTCGCATTTTAAAATCAATTTCGAACTTTCTTACTGTCATTAAAAAGGAATATTAGTATCGAAACCATTAACTGATTTGGAAGCTTTAGGTTTAAGAAATTTCTCATTATTTAGAAGTTCATCTACACCTAACTCAGTAATTGAATATGTATAGAAATCATAACCATCTTGATGGTCTGTTTCTATAGACTTGCTTATTAAACCCATACGTTCTAACTTAATGAGTGATATTTGAAGAAAAGCCTCGTTTACTTCACGAAAATTGCTAGCAATTCTATGAAATGCTAAGCCAATTGGATCAGAAACGTAACTTTGAAGACAAGAGGCTAGAAAGTTATAATCTTGCTCTTTTAATTCATAGTTAGATGGATTAGCAATAATTGCTTTGGATTCAGAAAGACTAGAACGATTTAGAATACCTAAACTAGCAGCTTCTATTTTAATTAATGAGCAAGCTCTATTAGTTGCAGAAACTAAATCACTATCTGAGCGGTTTGGATCATAGTCAGCAGGCGTCATACCTAGCAAATCAGTTGGTAAATGTATATCTACATCACGAGGCTTAAGAATGAAAGAACGTTCCTTTCCAATAGCACCAACAAATAATCCAAGTTCAAATACCACATTATCTCTAACTATATGTTGATTTTCATCTCTAATTATAGCTACATCATCTGGCGCAAAAATAAATAGTGCAAAGTCGACGGTAGAGGACTTCTCAACTAAATCTTCAATAGTTGAAGATGAAAGTTTAAACGTACCGCCTGTCCAAATAGTAACTTCAAACTGATGATCTAGGTTTACATTGACAGCTTCGGCAATTGGTATACTTTCAACTGAAGAAGCAATAAATAATCGTGGTTTTCTCAATTTATGATCTCCATACTTTATATAGCAATAATATAGTAAGTATAGCAACGAATGCTACTTAATGAATAGGAACCCAAACAAACAAAGCCCCCTCACATTTTTGTGTAAGGGGGTATTGAAGAATAGAGAGCTGACGATGATCTACACTCACATGGGCGAACCCACACTACCATTGGTGCTACGATATTTCACTTCTGAGTTCAAAATTTATCAAGTGATACATCGTGCTATTGTGATTAGCAATTAAGCGTGAACCTTGTCACCCTTTTTTTCCTGACTATAAAGGCTTAGTAACTAGACTATAGAGAGTACGTACGCCATTAATATAGTTACCCATCCGCATATTTTCATTAGCAGCGTGCTGATTGTTGTCGGCATTAACCAAGGGCACAATAACGAATGGCACTTGCAGAGCGTCCACAATCTCTGCCGTTGGCACAGTGCCGCCCATCATACGAATACGCACTGGCGCAGGCGTTCCGCCAAATGCTTCAGTCATAGATTGGTATGCCCATTTGCCTACTGGCGCATCCATCGGTGTCGCTGCAGCGTTGCCACCTTTACTCTGATAAGTGAAACTTGCTAACTTATCGAAGCGCGCTCTATCATCATCAGTAGGTGCGCCTGTCACCAAGTGATAGCCTTGTTTTTGAATATGGGTCTCAACGAGCTTGGTAAGGTAGTTGGCATCCGACTCTGGCGTCGTACGTAGATCCAGCTCGGCCACTGCCATGTCAGGCACAATAGTGGCGACCTTATCACCAACGGCAGCCGAGGCCATTCCTCGAACATTGAGCGATGGATACTGCATTGCCTCCTGATAGTTGTTCCCTACCTTGTCAGGATTTGAGATACCAAGGCGCTTCTGCATCGCAGCTTCATCATCTGGAACGGCAGCCATAATCTTACGGTCAGCGGCATTGAGTTTCACGCGATCATAGTAACCCGGTATGGTGACATGGCCATCATCACCCTTCATGGAAGCAAGAAGGGTCGCCAAGCGTTGAGCGGGGTTGGGTGAGTAGTTACCATAATGGCCACTATGCAGCGGTACTTTGGCACCGTAAACGGTAAGGCGCGCCTGAGCGGCACCTCGATTACCAAAAATAAGAGTGGGCTGGTTGGTTGCGTGCATCGGCCCATCATTAATCACGATGACATCTGAGCGCAGCAGTTCTTTATTGGCTGACATTACCTTGTTAATTGAAGGAGACCCTTTTTCTTCCTCACTATCAAGCAAGACCTTCACATTCACACCCTGCGCGGCGCCACTGGACTTTATGGCATCCATAGTAGCAAGAAGCATCATGATTGGCGCTTTATCATCTGCAGAAGAACGCCCAAAAACTCGCCATTCTGGATCAACCGAACCTTTGAGTAACTTTGCAGAATCCATCTCTTCCCACTCGCCATTTGCGTTACGTTGTTTAAGTACAGGCGTCCAAGGATCCTTCTGATCCCATTGTTCAGGTACTACTGGCTGGCCATCAAGGTGCATATAAAAGAGCACCGTCTTACGTTTGGGGTCAGCATTTGGTTGTTCTGCAAACAGCATGGGCTTACCATCGTTTGCTAATTGCTTTGTGTCAAAGCCGCGCTTACGGAAAGCCGTCTCAAGAAAATCAACGTTTTTACGTATGTCCGCTGGGACGATCGCGTCGTTTGGTAGTTTTAAAAGACCAAAGTACTCAGGATAAGTACCTTGTGCATACTCAGCAGCAGAACTTGCAGATAGTTTAGCGGCATTGGCAGTGTTACACATCATAAGCGCAGCACCAACCAAAGAAAAAACCTGTAATTTATTCATAATTTCCCTATATTTATGAAGCCAATCAATGCAATCCATTGTAACTTTAAACTATCTAATCAAGATATTGTCATTGAATGACATATTGACCATTTATTCTAAGTTGTTTTAGTGATTAATGATCTTAAGTTCTATGAATTTAGCACTAATAGCACAGTCCAACAATATCCATATAGGAATACAGTCTATGTCAATTGGTTAACATTGCTTAAATCATGGTGTTAAATTGAATAGGTAGATGGGTTGACTGGGAAAAGCAGCCAATACAGTAGGAACACAAATATGTAAAATGAGGCCGAATGCTTAAAAGGAAGATTTTCAGAGAATATAATCCAATACCTAAACCAACCGTACAGAAACTACGATTTCATGGGAAGCACAGTGCTTATCTTGAATAAGATAAAGAGGTTAGAAGAGGAGATAGCGAGCAGACTGGTCAAATGGCGGACAAAGAAAAGCCCCTTGATACGTTAGTATCAAGGGGCTAGTCAGGAATAGAGAGCTGACGATGACCTGAGCGCCGTA
>NZ_JBDKWD010000007.1:0-196029 GCF_039680845.1 Psychrobacter halotolerans
CACTATCTTCTTAACTGCTTTGCCTTAATGAGGTGCGTATTATAGACGCTTTATTTATGAAGTCAAGAAGTATTTTTTGATTGGTTTGAAGTTTTATTCTCGCTTATTTTACTAAGCTCAAATCCCTTCTCCTAAACATGCAGCGATTAAGTTTATTAAGCAGTAAACCCGCTCCTTAATCCACCTTCCTCTCCGACTGGGACGCATTATACGCAGGTTTGATGCTGGGTCAAGGGGTTATTTTGGTTGTTTATCAAATCAGTTTGGTAGAAGGTAAATATTATAGTATTTTCAATAGGTTAAAGACTTGGTTAATTTGAATTTATTTATTAGAAGTTACGAAAAATATGGCTTATGGATAATTTCGGATACTCTCATTGAAGCAATAGTCATAAAAAAAGCCACTATTCATGTTAGTGGCTTCTTAATGGTGTTTATTAACAGTATCTAATTTTAAAACTTAGATTGTCTCCGTTCTATGAACCACGGTCGTTGTACTATCTATAGCCAAGCAACGTTATACGTAATCAATCGCCATCATTAAGCAGAGTGCCATCATGATGATGATGGAAAGCCCAAAGATTTTATAAGCCCATTTAACCTGTTGCTGAATCTGCTCTTGCTCGCTATTGCCTTTAATAGGCTTCATAGCGATAAACAACCAATAGCCTGACAACAACAAATGTACGCCTAAATACCAGTAGCCCGTTGCTTTTAAGGCCGTGAGCAAACTACCCACAATCAAGAAAAAAGCAATGCTAATAGCAATATGCCACTGGGTTGTTCTAAAAGAATGCTTTACTGGTAGTACCGGAATACTGGCTGCGCTGTAATCTTTTTTGCGAAACACAGCAATGGCATAAGCATGCGGCATTTGCCAAATAGCAAACATCGCAAACAGCACCCAATATACACCATCGATAGAAGGCGTTAGCGCAGCATAACCAATCACTGGTGGAATGGCACCAGAGAAGCTACCAATAAACGTTCCCCAAACAGATTGACGTTTGAAGTATAGGCTATAGAAACCGACGTAGATGACATAACCAAATAGCGCCGAATATAAAGCCAGTGGCGTGGTCGCGGCTAGACACAGTACGCCAATACCTAGTAGGACGACTGCATAAAGTATGGCATGCGGAATCGAGAGCTCACCTGTGACCAAAACTCGGTCACAAGTACGCTGCATCTTTGAGTCGATGTCACGGTCGATGATATTATTGATCACACAACCAGAAGCTATCACCGTCAAGGTACCAACCAAGACTTGCATTAATACCAGCCAATCAGGATTGCCTTTAGCCGCTAAAAAATAGCCGCCGAGTACGGTGATAGCATTGCCGAATACGATGCCAGGTTTGATTACCTGAACCAGCGGTTGTTTGGCAACATCGAGTTTTAATTGTGCAAGTTTATTCATGATTATCCATCAGTTAATATCGTCAAATACCTTGGCCATATGGTTAAAAGATTACCATCTAAAACAATGATGAGCCCGATGCTAGCGGCTCATCATTGCAGCGGCATTTGAGATAGATTACATACGCCAACTTGCAGCGCAGATAATAAAGGCAGTAACTGCCCTACTGTTGCATTTCAGCCATGCCTGAATGATCAGACATATCTGAGTGATCTTCTTGTTGCGTGGTAGCAGGACTACCTTGGTTAGGCGCTTGATACGTATCCGGTAGATCCAGTTTATCTTCAAAACCTTCAAGCTCACGGTCTAACCTAGGCGTACCATCTGCATTGGTTGGCATTTTCATGCCCATATCCATCTGCATATCTTTACCCATACCCGGCATCATGTTTTCGTTGGCGTTGTGCATAATCCACAATGAACCAACCATAACAATTGCCACTACAAACAACGTGAATAAAAAACTATAAAGCGTATTGCGCTGCTCAGGACTAAAGTCCACATGCAAGAAGAAGTAAACTTGTACAAAAACCTGCGCTGCTGCAAAAACAGCAATCATCCAAATCGCGCTCATTCCTGACATCATATCGCTCATGATTAGCCCAAATGGAATAACCGTCAAGATTGCCGATAGCACAAAGCCGATAATGTAACTCTTTTTACTTCCATGACTGCTTTGGCCGTGGCTTACATCTCCATGTGCATGAGCCTGCTCGGCTGCATGCAAATTTTCATTTTTCATAATGCCACTCCTACCAGATACACTAGCGAAAAGACGCAAATCCACACGATATCCAAAAAGTGCCAAAACAGACTTAGACATCTTAAACGCGTCATCATACGCTCAGAAAGACCAAACTTGTTCAACTGGAACAACGTAAACAACAACCAGCAGATACCGACCGTGACGTGTATACCATGCAAACCGACCAAGCTAAAGAAGCTCGATAAGAAAGCACTGCGATCAGGTCCAAAGCCTTCGACAATGAGGTGATGGAATTCGTAAATCTCCATTCCAATGAAACCCATGCCAAATAGCGCCGTAATAATCAACCACGTCTTAAGCTTTGACATGTTGTTCTCATAAGCACCCAGCATAGCAAAACCAAAGGTAATACTACTGATCAGCAGCAAGAACGTCTCAACCAAAACAAACTTAAGGTCAAAAATATCTTTAGGACTTGGGCCATCTGCCACGCCAACTTTCAATACTGCATAGGCGGCAAAGAACGTGGCAAACAACACCAAATCGGTCATCAAGTAAACAAAGAAACCGAGTACTTTATTGCCCTGCGCATCCAAATGGTCTGGATGGTGAGGATCACTATGGTTAAAGTAGTCTATGTTGCCTTTATTATGATCATCAGACGGCAACAACTCCTCGCCGTTGTCGTCTGGTAAATTACTATTTACTTCATGTTTATTCATACTTTCGGTACTACTCATAACCCGTCTCCTGCGTGAGCCGTACGAAGACGCTTATAATAAGCATTTTCAATTTTTTCAATCTCATCAACCGGTACGATATAATCGATATCACGTTTGTTGGCTTCACGAATAACAAAGAAAATCATGACTAAGAAAGAGGCGATTACCAACCACCAGATATGCCAGATAAAAGCAAAACCAAAGACAAAGGTTAATAGACCAATAATCACACCAGAATCTGTGTTTTTAGGCATATGTATCGGGCTGTAATAATTGGGCGCTTTGTCTGATGTCCAGCCACTGTCTTTAAGATGGGCTAGGGCATCAAGATCATTGATCACTGGTAGCTGTGCAAAATTGTAAAACGGCGCAGGTGATGGTGTGCTCCACTCCAACGTACGACCATTCCAAGGATCACCACTAACATCAGCAAGACGTTCACGATCACGATAACTGACATAGAACATCATCAGCTGGCTGAAAATACCGAACAGGATAATAAAGGCACCGACTGCTGCCACGATCAGCCATATTTGCCAAACATCATTGGCATAGTGGTTGGTACGACGCGTCATACCGAAGAATCCTAGGACGTACAGCGGCATAAAGGCCACAAAGAAACCGATGAGCCAGCCCCAAAAAGCGCGTTTGCCCCATTTTTCATCCAAACGATAGCCAAACATCTTCGGCCACCAAAAAGTAATACCTGCAAAATATCCAAATACGGCACCACCAATGATGGTGTTATGGAAATGCGCAATCAAGAACAGACTGTTGTGCAAGACATAATCAATACCAGGAACGGCTAGCATGACACCCGTCATACCACCAATCGTGAAGGTAACGATAAAGCCAAGCGTCCATAGAATTGGCGTACCGAAAACGATTTTGCCTCGATACATGGTAAACAGCCAGTTAAAGACCTTAACCCCAGTGGGTATGGCAATAATCATGGTCGTAATACCAAAGAAGGCATTGACGTTGGCGCCTGAACCCATGGTAAAGAAGTGATGCAACCAAACGATGAAACTTAGAATCGCAATAACCATCAAGGCATAGACCATACTGACGTAGCCAAACAGTTTTTTCTGTGAGAAAGTCGAGATGACTTCTGAGAAAATACCAAAAGCTGGCAGTACCAAGATATATACCTCTGGGTGACCCCAAATCCAAATCAGGTTGATATACATCATGACGTTACCGCCTGCATCATTGGTAAAGAAGTGCATACCAAGATAGCGGTCTAACGTTAACATTATTAAAGTTGCGGTTAATACAGGGAAAGCGGCAACGATCAAGATGTTGGTACAAAGTGCTGACCAAGTAAAAATCGGCATATGCATGAGTTTCATGCCAGGCGCGCGCATCTTTAAGATAGTCACTAAGAAGTTGACACCCGTCAGCAACGTCCCCAATCCGGATAACTGTAAGGCCCAGATATAATAATCTACCCCCACTGTTGGACTGTAGGTTAATTCTGACAATGGCGGATACGCCAACCAACCTGTCGCCGCAAAATCACCAATGACTAGCGAGACGTTAACCAATAAAGCGCCCGTCACAAATAGCCAAAACGATAGGGAGTTTAGAAACGGAAACGCCACATCACGTGCGCCAATCTGTAAAGGTATGATCGCATTCATCAGCCCTACGACCAATGGCATCGCGACAAAGAAAATCATAATCACGCCATGGGCGGTGAAAATCTGATCATAGTGATGCGGCGGTAAATATCCCGTATCCGGATAGTTGGCCAACATCTGATGGGTACGCATCATGATGGCATCACTAAAGCCACGTAGTAACATGACGATAGCGACGACAATATACATGATACCGATTTTTTTATGGTCAACCGAGGTTAGCCAATCGTGCCAAAAAACGCCCCAAAGCTTCTTTTTGGTTAGAAAAATTAAAACTGCTAGCCCAGCCAAGGCCATCATACCACCAGCCATCATAATGATAGGCTCGTGGAAAGGTATTGCCTCGAGGGACAATCTACCGAGTATTGCTTCCATAGTTACCTTTCCTATTATTGAGCGTCAGCTTCTTGCGCATCATCTTTATTCGATGGCGCTGCTGGGTTAATGCTACCTTCACCGTCTTTCTTCAAATCAGACTCTAAGCCTTTGTTGACAGCGTTTTTATTATCACGCTGATTGACTTCATTTGGCGCCACAAACTGATTTTGTTGTTTTGTATCTGAGCTATATTGATTCACAATATAATCAAACATATCAGGTTGCGTTGATTTGAAATACTCGATGGCATGGTTCTCTGACGGCTTCGATAGCTCTTCATAAACAGCGGTATCAAGAACCTTGTTGTCTCCCGCTTTAATGTTAGAGACCCAGTTATCAAAACCTTGCTTATCAACAGCATGTGCCAAAAACTTCATATCTGAGAAACCAGGGCCACTATAGTTGGCAGAAAGCCCGTTATAGACACCAGGTTCATTAGCGATCAGATGTAGCTGCGTCACCATGCTCGACATGGCATAAATCTGACTACCAAGCCTAGGAATGAAGAACGAATTCATTACCGTATCAGAGGTAATTTTAAAGCTAACTGGACGATCTACTGGCAAATAAAGCTCGTTAACGACGGCAATATCTTGCTCTGGGTAGATAAATAACCATTTCCAGTTTTGCGCCACAACTTGAATCTCAAGCGGTGGATTATCACTTGTGGTCTCTAGTGGCTTATAAGGATCAAGCGCGTGGGTACTTTTCCACGTAATCACCGCTAAGATTGCGATAATAATAATGGGAATCGTCCACATTAAAACTTCAATCCAAGTGTTGTGTGACCACTGTGGGTCGAAGTCTTTATCAGCATCCGGTCTATCCGCACGATAGCGGTAGGTGAACCAGAGAGCCATGACGATGACTGGTATAACCACAATCAACATCAAGGCAGTGGTAACAATGATAAGTTCTTTATTTTGCACGCCAACTGCGCCCTGAGGATGCAATACACCTTTATCACAGGCGGTCAGGAGCAAGCTGCTTATCAATACCACTAAGTTGGCCTTTAGCCAGATCGGTAATTTGAAAAACGTCATGCCTTGTTAACCTTATATTCGGTCAGTTTTATTAATATTTGTTAAATTTTAGAGACACTCTATAGCTGTCACAATCTGATAGCGAACAGCAAAGGAATGACGCTGGATTTTGACCTTATTGATACTCCTAGTAGCGTTGCTTGTGACATTGGTTGTTACTTTGGTTGTTACTTTGGTTGTCACAATGATTGTCACTTTGCTTGTCACAATGTCATTACTGTTACCCATTTAAATCTGGTAACGAACATTTATGACAGTTTTCACGCTCTAAAGAGTGTCATCGGTCGCTATATTGCAACAATAATCAATAGAATAAATCTTAGATTTACCTATCTCACCATAGCAGTAGCACAGGATTAAGTAACAGTAGCAATAATGCTCTGTTTCTATTGTCCTGGTAGATTGGGAAGATTGGTAAATCGCTTTACTAAGAGGGTATCAATATGTAAGAGCAGCTTACTTTGACGCTAAGTTTTGTCTGGCTACCCCAGCATTATTCCATGCTGTCTATAAGGTATAAAACCATCAAAAGCTGCCCTTTCAATTCACAGACACTATACGCTTCTTTTTTTGAAAAACACTATCTGCAACAAAGTAGAAATAAAAAAACATGTTTTCACTATTCAAAATCTATAAATTAAGCTTGAAAATTTTGCTGTTTTGGGCATATTGCCTTTTAAATGAGCTAAACAGCCTAAAATAGTCATATAACAGTGTTACTGACTCCGTTGTAGAGTTACAAAGCGCTTCCTATTCTAAAACGCAGTATTTTTATAGGATAAATCAGCTAAAAAAAGGAGCTTACCTATTGGCAAGCTCCTTAATATAAAGCATATCACTGATTTTACATCTTGGCTTTGATCGTAGTGACAATGCCGGATAAGGCATAAATAATGCCAATGGCTAAAATACCAACGGGTATATCATAGAGTACAATACCTATGACCAACACCCCAATGATCAGAACCACAAATGGCACTTTCTTTTTGTCAAATTCTTTAAAACTGTAGTACTTAACATTGCTGACCATAAGCAAACCACAGGTGACTACCCAAGCGGCGAATAACAACATGATTGCCGTATCATACTGCCCTACCCATTCATTATGGTCGATAGCCACCATCACCGACGCGGTAACCAAGATGGCGGCAAGCGGGCTGGCCAAACCAACAAAATACTTCTTATCGACGATACCGACCTGTACATTGAAGCGTGCTAAACGGAATGCGCCACAAGCGGTAAAGACAAAAGCGCAAGCAAGGCCAATACGACCCAAGGGCTGCAAAGCAAAACTGTAAATCAAAATAGCCGGTGCTACGCCGAAAGCTAACATATCTGCTAATGAGTCGTATTGCTCACCAAAAGGACTTTGCGCATTGAGCATGCGGGCAACTCGGCCATCAGCCCCATCCAAAATGGCAGATAAGAAAATGGCTAGCGAGGCTCTGTAAAACTCCCCTTGCGTACTTGCTAAGATCGAATAAAAGCCTGACAAGAGTGATAAAGTCGTGATCAAATTGGGCGCTAAATAAACACCGCGACTGACAACTCGTTTACCTTCAGCGACTTCTGCTTCAATCACCTCAAAAGTTAGCCCATCGTAACTGTCATTATTCGCTAGGCGAATATTAAAATCGTGCTCATCGACAAAAGGCGGCTGAGTAGCCGCACTGTCTTGTAGCGTTGCATCATTTACGGAGGTATTGTTTGCTTGGCTTTTGGGTGGTTGTACGTTAGTCATTTCAATATCCTTATTGCTAACCTTACTATTACTAACATTGGATCATTACTAACATAGTTGTTAAATTAGTTGTTAAATTAGCTACTAGCATCGTTACTCACCAACCAGCCAGCGCACATTGGTCGCGCTATCAGGGGTTAGATCTGGCGCGTCAGCCACTTTTAAAGCAGGCTGTAAAAAGCGCAATATTTCACGCGCATGATTATCAAATTGCCAAGGTGGATTAATCACCAGCAAACCTGTGCCGTTTAGACCAACCGCCACATCATTTGGATAAATATTCAGCTCACAAACCAGCTGGCGACGCATGTCGGTACGCTTAAGCTTTTTATAAAATAACTCAACCGCTTCCATATTCTTGATAGGGAACCAAAGCGCATAGGTGCCTTGTGGCCATTTATTATAAGAGGTGACTAATAGATCAATGAGACGCGTAAAGTCTTTATGCTCTTGCTCATAAGGGGGATCAAGGAAGATAAGACCACGCTTTTCTTTTGGCGGAATGACGGCAGTAATGCCTTCAAACGCATCACGGTGGTGAATACCGATGGGTAATTTATGCAATTGATAGTTGAGCGCATCGTATTCGGTGGCTTTGGCTTCAAATGCTTCGCCGCGTACGCCTGCCTCAGGATTTTTTTCAATATGATGAGCAATCCACCAAGGAGAACCAGGATAGACTTTATTGTCATAAGTAAATCGGGCTTGCTTAATGCCTTCCATATAATCTTTGACAGCAGCAGGTGCCTTTTCGGTATCGGCTTTTAGCAATGCTTGGATACCACCGTTGGCCTCGCCTGTCTTACGCGCTTCTTCACTGCTCAGTGAATACAGTCCACGGCCGCCATAAGCGTCAAGCACATAAAAAGGTTTGTTTTTTTGCCCCAATTGGTTGAGCAGTTGTACCAATAAAATGTGTTTAACGACATCAGCAAAGTTACCAGCGTGGTAGGCGTGTTTATAGTTCATAATCTCAAAAGTTTAAATAAGAAAAATTGCATCTATGGTAGCATAGGCGGAGTAAAAGATAATGTGGTTTTAGTAAGTGCTTTCAATAAAAAAGCCTCGATTGACTGCGTATTGACCGCTATTTGGCAACTATTCGATAATTATTTGACCGCTATTTGACAACTATTTGACAGTAACGAGATGAAATGACACAGATTATTAGCAATCTTGAGGTCACAGAAGTTTTGGCTCAGCATCCGATAGGTCAGGATAATCCGCCACTGCTGTTTCCGCCCAATAAAGACTCAAGTGAAACCCCGCCAACGCAGCGGCTGTTGCAGCCCTCCGATTTTGATATAAATTGGCAGGATAAACTGACAGATGCGCAGCTCGATCGGTTTGTCAGTGAGGGCTGGCTTGTCCTTGATGATGTGTTTGAGCATAGAGCATTATTAGCCCTACAAGTAGAAAGCGGTTTTGTTGATTATCGTGATGCTGCGCTGACGGCGGGTATCCGTGTCAGTGACATTCGCGGTGATAAAATTCGCTGGATCACCGAGGATTTTTTTGCTGGCTATTATTACTTGCAAAGTATCAATGCCCTTGCCACTTTATTTAACCGCAGCTTGTTTGCTGGTATTCGCCACAGTGAAGCGCATTACGCTTGCTACCCCGTTGGATTTGGCTATCAATGGCACAGCGACAATCCTGCTGAGCGGGATGAGCGCGTGATCTCAGCCGTTTTTTATCTTAATGATGATTGGACATCCAATGATGGCGGTGCGCTAGAAATTGTTGATAAACATGGCGTCCATCATGAGGTTACCCCTGTTGCCAACAGGCTGGTGATATTCGATAGCGATCTTATGCATCAAGTACAAACTGCCCACCGCCAACGCTATTCTATCGCCACTTGGATGCGCCGCGATGGATTGGTGCCGTTTGTTGAAGAAAACCATTAATTCATGCTTTACTTTAATTCTAAATACTGACTTTATATAAAAGGTTTATTCATGTCCGACTCTCATAACCAATCAAACGCTAATCAGCAGATGACCCATCAGCAAGCGACGCTAGATTTGAGTATGGCCCTACTTGAACGTCCTTCGGTAACACCTGATGACGATGGTTGCCAAGATATATTGTCAGCGCGATTAGAACAGGTGGGTTTTGACTGTGAGTTTATGTACTTTGGTGATAGACGACAAAGCGGTGAGCACGCTGAAGTTAAGAATTTATGGGCGCGTCGCGGGACGACTGATCCCGTCATTTGCTTTGCAGGTCACACCGATGTTGTGCCAACGGGTGATGAGAATAATTGGACGTATCCGCCGTTTACCCCTACCATCGCTGATGGCTATCTGTGGGCGCGCGGTGCTGCTGATATGAAAACCGGTATTGCGGCGTTTACCATTGCCGCGGAACGTTTTGTGGCCAATTATCCTGAGCATAAAGGCTCTATTGCTTTTTTGATCACCTCAGATGAAGAAGGCCCGTCGGTGAATGGCACAGTTAAAGTCATTGAAACCTTAGAAGCGCGCGATGAAAAAATCACGTATTGCCTCGTGGGTGAGCCGTCGAGTACCGACACACTTGGCGATATTATCAAAAATGGTCGCCGTGGTTCATTGGGTGCGGTACTGACCGTGACTGGTAAACAAGGCCATGTCGCCTATCCACATTTGGCTTGCAACCCTATTCACGCTACGATGTCAGCGTTGGCAGAATTGACAGATACTGCTTGGGACGAAGGCAATGACTATTTCCCTGCCACATCCTTGCAAATCTCAAATATTAACGGTGGCACAGGCGCGACCAATGTCATTCCAGAAACCTTGGAAGTTATCTTTAACTTTCGCTTTTCAACAGAAACCACTGAGGATGAGCTAAAAGCAAAAACGCACGCGATTTTTGATAAGCACTTTTCAAACAGCAAAGCCAATTATGCTATTGATTGGAAGTTATCTGGTCAGCCGTTTTTGACCCCAGAAGGCAAATTGGTGTCCGCCTGTCAAAAAGCAATTAAAACGGTGACCGACGTCGATACCACATTATCAACCTCTGGTGGCACATCGGATGGACGTTTTATTGCGCCAACGGGCGCCCAAGTTGTGGAGCTTGGCGTGCGTAATGCCACGATTCATCAAGTCGATGAAAAGGTAGAGGTGGATGATTTGGGTAAACTTGCGCAGATTTATGAAGGGATTTTGGAGAACTTGTTGCTAGATTAATATTCATCATAGACAACTAAAAAAGCGCCCTCTATATGAAAGGGCGCTTTTTTATTAGTAATTGACTAGCAAGAGTTAAAGTTGACTAACACAGCAATGATTCGTTGCCCGCTTAATTAATGGAAAAGCATTACCTAGATATCAAGGCCTTTTTCTGGTGAAATATTTTCAAGTTTTTGCTGTATGTGAACCAATTCCGCTTGAAAAGCATCGACCTTATCATTCATATCGCCTTGCTCTTCTTTGAGCACATATTCTGTCCTAAACTCTTCTACATCCAATATGCGTCCACGCAATGCATTCTTAATAATCCCTAACTCATAAACTGAAATCTTATGCTCATCGTTATTATCCATTTTTACTTTACATCCCTAGTGTCTTTGAGATTTTTCTCATATCGACATAGTAAGCAATATACGGTAAAGCGCCAAAGTGTGAGTAAGTTTTCGTAAGCTCAAAGTGGACGTTTAGAAGATTCCATATCATGCCTCAAGAGCTTTATTCAATTCCAATATACAGATCTACTTGACCATACTCTAAATTGCCATCGATATAACGCTCAAAATCAACCTCAAACGTTCGCGTATGTTCGCAGTCTGGCGCATTGAAATACTCCCACGCTTTCTCCCATGCATTCATGACCGTATTTGGCATATTGCCATTTTCAGAGAACACCAAATACTTGCCAGCAGGAATGGTTACTTCTACCACATTGCCTGTATTCAGCGCAGCGTCACTACTTGCAAGCTCGGTCTCATCTTGCTCATGGTTGATCTGCCAGCCAGCGACCACATCAAACGCCCCGACTAAGTCATCGCTCTCATAGTTATGATAAACGCCATAAATGTCTTCGCCTTCAGGAAGTTGACCGGCATGATTTTGATAGAATTTTTGCCATAATCTACCCAATTTCGCCGTTTCATGGCTGATCTCGGCGTTGTTAGTAGTACGAACGCTAATGCCTTTACAGGTTAGCGCTTCGGTTAAAGTTTTGGTTTGTGAAGTCATGATGCTACCTGTGCTGTTTATTGGTTTTTTATTTACTATCGTACCTATTATAGGGCAATCGATTAGTCGGCTTCATCAATCCAATTCATTTGAATGGCTTCTAAAATGCCTTCGTTTGATTTGTTTGGATCATCATCAAAGCCTTCAAGCTCAGTTACCCAGCGATGCAAATCCGTAAAGCGTATATATTGTGGATCGGTCTCTGGGAATTTTTCATAAAGCTCGATAGCGATATCTAGGCTGTCTGTCCATTTTAATTTTTGCGGCGTCATAACGGCTCCTTAACATTTAATCGTTTTGATAGGCTCTATCCTACCAAAATTCACTCAATGATTATAGATTAATGACTATAGATCAATGACTATAGATAAGTTGTCTAAGCATCCATCGTCGACTTGGCCGATTTAATCGCTACTTGGTGTTTATTCCACGTCGTAATGACATCGGTGAGACGCTCTCCTGTCATATCTAGCACTTCTGGCGCTTGCTGCTTGCCTTTTTTATCCATCAACACAAACTTGGTCATACCAACCCCCATCAGCTGGTTTTTTACAAAGAAATGATGTTCAAAATAGACGTATTTATGATCCCACCCTGCCACAGCACTACTGAGCGTCATTTTGTCCAAAAACTTAATTTGCTTAAGATACACCATCTCTTGCATGGCGATAACCCATTTTAAAGGTTTAATGCCTTTTTGATGACAGCACGCCATTACCCAGCGGGTGACATTTAGTTCGATAAAAGACAAATAACGATAGTTTGGCAAGTGATCGCGAAAGCCCATATCGTGCGGTAATATTCGATAATCACGAACGGTCGGTGCGGTCAATGTCTCAATACTCAAACGCTCACTAATAGATTGCTGTTCAAGCTGCTGTTTGAGCAAGGTGGTCATAATAAAAAAACGCAGTAACATATTCATAAATCTTTCTCTTGTTTCATTGTATTTATAATTAATAATGGTAGTGGCAATGATATCGCCTTATCAGCTTTTCATAAATGCCGAACACTTTAACGTAAAAAAAGCCACCTCAGTGACTTTTTGTCTTTAAAAACTTATAATTTGTTTAACAACTTATAGGCAAAAGCCAATAGTTAAAAACGTATTTGAACTATTTTTGAACTATTAATGACCACCGCCATTGATACTGCGTACCATCTCTTCAACCATCTTTTTGGCATCGCCAAAGATCATCATGGTTTTATCCATATAGAACAAGCTGTTGTCTAAGCCTGCATAGCCTGTGCTCATTGAGCGCTTAATGACCATCACCGTTTGCGCTTTATTTACCTCTAAAATAGGCATACCAAAGATGGGGGACGTCGGATCGTCTTTAGCAGACGGATTCACCACATCGTTTGCCCCGATGACTAAGACCACATCGGTACTGGCAAAGTCTGAATTAATCTCATCCATCTCTAAAATATCATCGTACGGTACATCGGCTTCAGCCAATAGCACATTCATGTGCCCTGGCATACGACCAGCGACTGGATGAATGGCAAAACGTACGTTAACGCCCTCTTCTTTTAGTAGCTCGTACAGCTCTTTGACGGCATTTTGTGCGCGGCCTTGTGCCATACCATAACCCGGTACAATAACCACGCTACTGGCATTAGACATTAAGAAACCAGCATCTTCTGCTGAACCTGCTTTGTAATTTTTGGGCGCACCGTCATCGCCACTGGCCGCCACGGCTGACGTGCCCATGCCGCCAAATAGTACATTAAGGAGCGAGCGATTCATGGCTTTACACATGATATAAGACAAGATTGCGCCTGACGAACCAACCAATGAGCCTGCGATAATTAGCATCGAGTTGCCAAGGGTAAAACCAATACCAGCGGCCGCCCAACCAGAGAATGAGTTTAATAAAGACACAACCACGGGCATATCACCGCCGCCGATGGGCGCAATCCACATCCAACCGAATATGACCGCAATGACTGCCATGGCGCAAAAGGCTGGTAAGGAGTCGGTGACGAAATATATCCCACCAAAACCAATCATGGCAATGAACAATAAAGCTTGAACGGGTTTGACCCAGCCGCCTGTGACTGTTTTTGCCCAGCTTTTTGCGGCCAATTTACCAAAGGCAAAAACCGATGCTGAAAAAGTAATCGCGCCGATAAAGCAACCGATGAACAATTCTACACGGGCAACCGCACCGTGTTGTTGCTCAGTATGCAAGACCGTTGCTAGTGCAATCGCAACCGCTGCCAAACCAACGAACGAGTGCATAAGCGCGACCGTTTCTGGCATTTGTGTCATGGCCACTGTTTTTGCCTTCCACATGCCGACAATGGCCCCTAAAATCATTGCCCCAATAATCAGCCAAAGTACTGGGCCTTCTGCTAAAAAGAAAGTCGTGATTACTGCGATTGCCATCGCCGCCATGCCAAAGCGGTTACCACGAATGGCCGTTTTTGGACTGGACAGACCACGTAAGGTCAAAACAAAAAGAATAGCCCCGATCAGATAAAACCAGTCAGCATTCGCCGCTATCATCGTTGTCAAATCATTCATACGTCGCCTCCACTTTCCGCTGCATTCGTTTCAAGAGCAGAGGCTTTTTTTACTTTAGGTTTGAACATGGCCAGCATACGCTCAGTCACGGCAAACCCACCAAAGATATTGATACTGGCTAAAAAGACGGCAAACGCACCTAATAAGCTGGTCGGCGTAAACATCGAGCCATCAATGGTGACGGTCTGTAGCATCGCGCCGACAATGACAATACTTGACAGAGCATTTGTCACTGCCATCAATGGCGTGTGCAATGCAGGCGTGACGCCCCAAACAACGTAATACCCAACAAAAATGGCAAGCACAAATACCGTAAAAATCGCGACAAACGGCGTGCTACTCATGCCAGCACCAACGGGTGCAGCGGCTAAAATAGTGGCAATCATCTTATCCTCCTAAAATTTATTCGTTATTGACAAATGTAGTGTGATCAATCATCAAGAATTAGCGCTTGGCAAGACGTACTTGACGGTCATGCGTCACTGCCAGCGCTCCTTGAATCTCATCTTCCATGTCTAAGTTGATTGCCAATTTGTTTGTTGATGCGTCCTCTGTGGTAGGCGCAATAAGCGTAGTAATAAAATTAACAAGGTTATTGGCATACAAGTCTGAGGACTGCGCGGCAAGCTGTGATGGAATATTGGCCGCACCAACGATACGCACACCGTTATCGGTAGTGATAGTCTCGTCAGGCACGCTGCCTTCTACGTTACCGCCCGTCCCTGCTGCCATATCAATCAATACCGCACCTGCCTTCATTTTGGCAAGCGTGGCCCCGTGTACCAAGCGTGGCGCTTGACGACCAGGGATTTGCGCGGTGGTAATGACGATATCAGCATTGGTTAAGGCTTTGTCTACCACAGCGGCTTGGTCTTTGATGTACTGCTCTGAGGGTGTCCATGCATAGCCGCCTGTCGCTTTTGCTTTTTGTGCTTCGTCCTCACTCATCGGCACATCCAGCCATTTACCGCCCAACGACTCAACTTGCTCTTTTGCGGCAGGGCGTAAGTCACTCGCTTCGACCACGGCGCCCAAGCGCTTGGCCGTGGCAATGGCTTGCAAACCTGCAACACCGACCCCCAAAATAACTACTTTGGCAGGCTTGACCGTTCCGGCTGAGGTCATAAACATTGGAAAAGGACGTGAGTACTCATTGGCCGCCATCAATACCGCTTTGTAACCAGCAAGGTTGGCTTGTGATGACAACACATCCATATTTTGTGCGCGTGATAAGGTACGAGGCAATAGCTCCATGGCAAAGACAGTGGCACCTTTGGCGGCGTAAGTATCAAGCTGGGTGTTGCGGTACGGATCAAGCATCCCAATTACGATTTGACCAGACGTCAAACTGTCAGCAACCGAAGCTGGTAAATCGTGAACCGTCACAATAATCTGAGACTGGCTGACTACCTCGGCGCTGCTATTGGCAATATCTGCCCCTGCGGCTTGATACAGCTCATCAGCGTAGTAGGCGGCTTTTCCTGCCTGCGACTCAATGACAACTTCAAACCCAAGCTTACGTAACTTTTTGACCGAGTCTGGGGTTAGTGCAACCCGGCTCTCGCTCGCGTTATCTGCACTGATGACACCAATTTTCATACCGTCTCCTTACTTACGTCTAATGGACTATACCTACGTCTAATGACTGTCCTTAATACCCTTAACGCACTTTCAAAAAGCACAGGGGACAAAAATCTCTAGTCGTGATTGCTTCAAAATGACGACCAAAGAATATCAATTTAATAAATGATGGCGTCGTCACCATCATGCCTTTTTATTATAAAGACATCATTCGGTTATTTTCATTGCCAAATGATGACTTACAAGTAAATAAAAAGTTGGGTTCTTACACCATATACATAACTTTTATTGTTATATTAAAAGTTTTATCTTGCTAGCAAACGGTATAGTGTTTTAAGCATAGGTAAATAATGCGCATCATTTTCCTTTGAGCGCTGCTCTCTTTTAAATACAGTATTAGGAGAAATAAAACCCCTTTGTATAGAAGAAATGACGCTTGCGTATGTCGTATAATGGGGAAACTTGATGCTTGGATGGGTCATTGATTCACGATAATAAGGAATAACGATGTACTTTTTACTCTCTCCTGCCAAATCTTTGAATGAAACAGACGCTGTACCGCTAAATCTCGGCAACTACTACAGTCAGCCTGCGTTGATTGAACATTCACAAAGTCTAATGAAGACTCTAAAATCAAAAGAGCCAATGGATCTGCAAGCACTCATGGGCATCTCTGATGATTTGGCTCAGCTTAATGCCACGCGCAATCAGGAATGGCGCTGGAGTCAAGAGCAACCATTTACTGATGACGAATCTGGCAATACGGCCAAACCAGCGGGTTATTTGTTTGATGGCGACGTCTATACGGGTCTTGATATGTATCATATGGATAAAGACACGGCTATCTATGTTAATGAGCATTTGGGGATTTTGTCAGGTCTTTATGGAGTATTAAAACCGCTAGATTTGATTCAGCCTTATCGCTTAGAGATGGGTACTAAGCTTAAAAACGAGCGTGGCGATAACTTATATGAGTTTTGGGGCGAGGACGTGACCAATATCATTAATGAGCGCATGGCTGATAGTGAAGACAAAGTCTTGATTAACCTTGCCTCTAACGAATATTTTAAGTCTGTTAAAAAGAAAGCGCTCAATGCCGAAATCATCACGCCAAGATTTGAAGATAAAAAAAATGGTCAATATAAAGTGATTAGCTTTTATGCCAAAAAAGCACGCGGATTGATGGTGAAATATGCGGCTGACAATAAGCTGAGCAATGCTGAGCAGCTAAAACAGTTTGATTTGGCGGGCTATTATTACTGCATCGAGGCGTCTGATGATAAAACGTGGACGTTTAGACGGGATGTAGCGAATCAGTAATTAATCTTTATATTGGCTTTAGAATAAAACACTAATAAAACAGAGAGCACAGAAAAGCCCCAATTTATTCAATTAGGGCTTTCTATATTAGTAGAGTAATCAGCATCAAGAAGTTACGTAATATACTGAATCTACCTTATCGAGGTAATGCTGACAATTAGACTTTAAAAGTAGACGCTGAACATTCGTATCATAGAAACCACCTTCTGGTGCAAGAATTTTTATATTAGCTTTATCAACAACCTCTCTAATAATGTTACCCTCACAGTTAAGAGCTTCAGCTTTCCATTTAGATATAGTTTCAACTTTCTGATTATTACTAGCAACTAAAGCGTTTATAGCTTTTAAATCACTTCTAAATTTAACATAGTTACTATGTGAAGGTTTAACGAATGTTTCAGCAACTTGAGAATCTAACGGTATTTTATTAATTGAGTCATGAATAGGTTTCCAAGGATAATGCACTATTCCATTGCCACGATGTTGAGCCAACTGAAACTCCATCCACCTTGATTCACTATCAGTAACAATTACTGATCCTGTAACTTGAGCTATAAACATACTCATCTCATAGTTAGGTACCAGTACAAAAGGTATATTCTGTGTAGTAGAATTAGTCATAAAGTCTTTAAGTGGGACTAAAGGATCATATTTCGCTTTTTCAGCCAAAGCCTTGTCTATTTCCTCAATTTCTTTTTCTGTACAATCTGAAAATTCATCTATTAATAATAATTTACGTTCCTTATCCAGTAAGCTAAATGCTAAATTCAATCTATCTTCTCTTCCCAGTCTAATAAACTGTTTCTTTTCTTCTTCACTAACACTTTCTTTGCCTCTTAGCTCAACCATATCCAATATTTCACTAAATAGATACCTATCAAGAGAATTAGGTGCAGGTATAAGATTTATTAATCCAGAATTAATATATGGCTCTAACGTCATCATTAAATAAATTTCTTTAAGGGCCTGATACCTATAGCTACTTGGATTCTCGATAGGACTAAAACTAGGCTTAACATTATTAGGGTGAATAAATGGATGCTGAATTAAGAACTCATCAAAGTGTGAAGCTACTTTGAGCGCATAGACATTTATTTTCCTGATATCTATTTGACCAGTATAGAGAGCTCGAAATTTTCCATCTGGTCTTGGTAACATAGAATAAATTTCTGTAGTTGTAGGCCATAAGAAAGCATAGAACTTATATATTTCCGAGATCTGATTGTCAGTTAATCCATGCCTAACATCTTCCCATGTCTTGCCACTATCAAAACCAAGTACGCGTCTTATTTCATTACATAAAGCTATATTTCTCTCCCTAATACTTCGTACTTTCCAAGTTATACGCTGATTTTTAGGAATATCACGACAACATTTTTTATATTTTTTACCACTTCCGCATCCGCATTCATCGTTTTGTCGCAGTTTGCCTTCATCAATATTTTTTTCTAGGAGTGTATTGCGAGATTTTGTGCATCCAAAAGCATCTTGATAATAGACACTACCATCATTAAATTTAGCAAGAATCTCAGTAGTAAATTCTTTACGTGGAGGCAATAATACATATCTCAAATTAGCCCAAGATGTCCCTACACCTTTTTCAGGGTGCAACCAATCTGTAGAGCCTGCCGCTACACTCGCTTTAGATCGTTCCTTTATTATATGATTAATCTGCAATACTTCATCAGAACTGAGTTTTCGATGATTAATAAAGTCGATAGTGCTAACTAAACTATTACGTATTTTAGTAGGGTTTGTTCGTTGCTCTAATGGGTTGATAGTATCTGGATTTTGTACGTATTCTTGATTCGTTAGTATTAAACACCTATTTTTATCAAGTGGAAAAATTGTTTGTGTTCCTTTTAATGAAATATCAGGGTCATTTGGATATTTACATTGTTCAGAGTTTGGTGGACAAGCATAATTATAAATAGTAACCGGATGATCCGAAATTATGAACTTAATATCAGACTCTTCAGCCGATACTAATTCACGCACTCCCTCAGTCCATAATATACAATGAAGTCTACGAATAGATTGCATTTCAATCATGAGCTGGTTTTGACTTAGATCAGGATAATGACTTTTTATCCAGTCCAAACCTTTAGGAGTTCTAAGTTTTTGAGCATCTAGATAGAAGAATAGGCTTTGAAAATTGTTATGCCATTCAGATTGGTCGTCAGTTAAATATGCTTTAACTGCCAGTGCACCAGCGCCATCAATATCCCCAAATAACCTCTGCTCAATCTCATCACTAATTTCAGAACCCAAAAAAGTACTGTATAGATCTTTCTGATAAAAACACTGAGCAGGTGTATACCACTTTTTAGAATCTAATTTTTTTATTTTCCCATTTGGAAGAGTAATTTTTTTCTGCGATAAATTGCACAATTCATTATCTCTATCAGAGGTAAAACCTTTCTGATACCACTGCGGTACATAATGATTATTTCTAGTTACTGTCATAATAACTCCAAAATAAAGTCCAATTAATATAATTATAAACTGGCAACTATCAATAAGAAACTCAAATAAAGGGGATGTACTCAATCAATGAATAATAAAAAACCCCAACTCAACGAGTTAGGGTTTTTTATTATTTAAAGCAAGTATAGATTAAGAGGCATAAATTACATCATGCCGCCCATTCCACCCATACCGCCCATTCCACCAGCACCGCCCATGCCAGCCATACCATCATCTTTTTCTGGTAGGTCAGTAATCATGGCTTCGGTCGTTAGCATGAGGCCCGCAACAGAGGCAGCATTCTCTAGCGCTGAGCGAGATACTTTTGCTGGATCAAGGATACCCATCTCAAGCATATCGCCGTATTCACCAGAAGCCGCATTGTAACCGTAGTTACCAGTACCATTCTTCACTTCATTAACCACGACTGATGCTTCTTCGCCAGCGTTGGTTACGATTTGACGTAATGGTGCTTCCATCGCGCGACGTAGGATGTTGATACCTGCGTCTTGGTCATCGTTGTCGCCTTTTAGCTCAGACAAGGCGTTCATGGCACGAACCAACGCAACACCGCCACCAGGTACAACGCCTTCTTCAACCGCGGCACGAGTTGCATGTAGCGCATCGTCAACGCGATCTTTTTTCTCTTTCATTTCAGTTTCAGTGGCTGCACCAACTTTGATAACTGCTACGCCGCCTGCCAATTTCGCAACGCGCTCTTGTAGCTTTTCTTTATCGTAGTCAGAAGTAGACTCTGCGATTTGACGATTGATAGACTCAACGCGGTTTTCGATATCAGCTTTGTTACCAGCGCCATCAACGATCACGGTGTTTTCTTTACCAACAGTGACTTTCTTCGCCGTACCCAATTGTTCAAGCGTTGCCGTCTCTAGGCTTAGACCAATCTCTTCAGAGATTACGGTGCCGCCAGTTAGCGTTGCGATGTCTTCTAGCATGGCTTTACGACGATCACCGAAACCTGGTGCTTTAACGGCACAAGTTTTTAGACCACCGCGCATGTTGTTCACGACTAGGGTTGCCAAGGCTTCGTTTTCTACGTCTTCAGCGATGATAAGCAACGGTTTGCTTTGCTGCATGACTTGCTCAAGTAATGGCACGATCTCACGGATGTTGCTGATTTTTTTGTCAACAAGCAAGATGTATGGGTTTTCAAATTCAGCGGTTAAGCTGTCTTGCTTATTAGCAAAGTATGGGCTGATATAACCACGGTCAAACTGCATACCTTCAACCACTTCCAAGGTATCTTCAAAGCTTGAACCTTCTTCAACGGTGATAACGCCTTGCTTGCCGACTTTTTGCATCGCTTGCGAGATCAACTCACCGATTTTGGTGTCTGAGTTGGCAGAGATAGAACCCACTTGTGCGATGGCTTTTTCGTCATCAGCAGGTGTTGATAGCTTGTGAATCTCTTTAACAGCTTCACGTACAGCTTTATCGATACCGCGTTTAAGATCCATTGGGTTCATGCCAGCGGCAACTGATTTCATGCCTTCTTGCAAGATTGATTGCGCCAATACAGTCGCAGTAGTCGTACCATCACCCGCCACATCGTTTGTGCGGCTAGCGACTTCACGTACCAACTGTGCGCCCATGTTTTCAAATTTGTTTTCAAGCTCAATCTCTTTGGCAACCGATACACCATCTTTAGTGATGGTCGGTGCGCCAAATGACTTGTCGATAACCACGTTACGACCTTTAGGGCCTAGGGTAACACGTACTGCATTTGCTAGAACGTTTACGCCGTCCATCATTTGTTTACGGGCATCTATGCCGAATTTTACGTCTTTTGCCATGTGAAATTACTCCATTATTATAAGTATGAGAATACAATTAAATGATTCGATAAGTTTTTTATAAAGAAACTAGATAAAAAAGTATCCAGTTATACGGTGTTTGGTCACGAGCTTCTTATAAAAAAGCATTGGTAAACACGGTTTTGCAAACCATTAACCTTCTAGTACACCCAATACATCAGATTCTTTCATGATAAGCAGTTCTTCGCCGTCAACTTTTACCGTTTGACCAGCGTATTGACCGAACAACACTTTGTCGCCAGCTTTTACATCTAACGCACGAATGTCACCGTTGTCACGGACTTGACCATTACCAACAGCAATGACTTCACCTTGTGATGGTTTTTCTTGTGCTGAACCAGGCAATAAAATGCCACCAGCTGTTTTTGTCTCTTCTTCTATGCGGCGGACGACAATACGGTCATGTAAAGGACGAATGTTCATCGAAATGACTCCAAAAGTTGGTTGTTTGAATTAAGGGTTTATTTGAATAAATGATCTCAACGCCATTATCTATCAGAATCTTTTTACAACAACAGCATTCTAAAGATAAGCATCGAGCTTGTTTCAAAAAGTGGGGGCAAGGTAAGATCGCTTCAAGTGGTAAGCCCAAAAATTTACAAGATTTTTTGCGGATTTTAGCGACCCTATTGGCTCATTGAGCACTTAAACTTATGGACGAGAACTTACGAACGGTGTCTTATAAGGATATCTTAGACATATCGCCAGCGATGGCGGCTTTGCCAGTAACATTGGCTACAAGAGCAACACATCAAGCGCGGCGGCTACTCTTGAAAATGTAACCACCTATAATCATTATAGTGGTTGCAGCTATCATCACAGTCATCATCTAAACTAGCTATCAATAAAACAATCATAACCAAAACAGCCACAGTCCAAACTTAATAAGCCGCACAAAAATTATTTAAGGAACATTCATGAGTTTTTTATCAACCTCTAAAAGATCTTTAACCCCTAACGACACCCAGCGCAGCAAATCTAAACTGTTAACTGCCTTGACCACAGGCACCAGTATCGTTGCTATCGGAGCTTTGAGTATGACCGCCCCTATCCTTGCTAACGCAAAAACCGTGCAACCATCAAGTGCCAATTATAGTTTTACGGTAGAGGACAAGTACAAAGGCACAGCCACGCGTACGCTGAGCCAATCCGGTAATACGTGGAAGTACAATGTGAATGCGCGAGTTGCAGGCGTGGCGAGCGCTGCTCAAAGCAGCACCTTCACGATTAATGGTAATAATGTGGTTCCGACCCAAGCCCAGACCACTTATAAACTGCTCGGTCTTGGCCGTACCCACAAGCTAAACTTTGATCCAAGTGCCAAAAAAGTCGCCAGTACCTACAAAGGCAAAACCACGACCATGAACATGGCACAACAAGCTTTTGATGATTTGAGCCTTGAAGTACAAATTCGCCAAGATTTATTGAATGGTAAATTCTCTGGTAATTACTACATGGCCAAAAAAGACAAAATAGAAAAAACACCTTTTAAGAAGTCTGGCAATACTAAAGTTACCGTGCCAGCTGGTACATTTGATACGGTACGTGTCGATCGCATTCATGATGACAACAGTCGCTCTACCAGCTTTTGGTTGGCCCCAAGTTTGGATTACTTACCAGTAAAAGTAACCCAAGTGAATGATGGTAAAAAAATGGACTTAGAGTTAACCAAAGTTAATTAATAAAACTATCTACCTCTTGAAGTTTTGAGATTTTTTATCTCGAGATGATAGGTAATAAAAAAGCGGCGCTCTTAATAAGAGCGCCGCTTTTTAGTGTCAAATGATTAATCGCTTATGAACGCGGTTGTTTTACCACATTGTTCATGGATGGCAAGCGCTTGAGCAAAATAAACAACCAAACGTTAATAGCCAATAACAATATAAAATCTATCAAATAAATGGCTATTTCTGCCCAGCTACTACCGTAAGCACGGGCAAACAATACCACCCCACTTGCACCCAAATAGACCAACGTAAACATACTACCTATCAGCAATGCATAGGGAGAGCGCCCACGGACTATCCACGGCGTCAAAATAAACGCTGGTACTAGCCATAACGCCTGCCATGCGATACCACCGATAATATCAGGACGACTTGGGTTAAAAATACTAATAAAAATAGGCAATCCAAGTAATCTATAGACCAACCAAATCAACCATGTCACAAGCAAACGCTGACGAATGGGCGTAATCGGCTTTTTGGCCTTGATAGGTTTGCCAGCTTTCTTTGGTGAAATCGCACTTATCTTACTATCGGAGCGGTTTGTAGACATTGGATATATATATTTCCTAATCAAAAATAGGCGGCTTCATCATCGCTGAAGCACTACTGTAGGCACTGTGTTGCAAGCACTGTGTTGCAAGCACTGTGTTGTAGACATTGTCTAACGACGCCAATTGGCTTGTGCCAGCGCCGTGGCACTAATAGCCAAACGACGACCTTGGGCGACGGCTAATTCACGCTCGTCAGCAGAGATGGGTTGATCGTGAGCAGCACCACTAACATGACTGGCACCATAAGGCGTACCGCCTCGATTGGTGCGATTTAACGCAGGCTCGGCATAAGGCACCCCAAGGATGATCATGCCGTGATGCATCAATGGCAACATCATCGTCAATAAGGTCGTTTCTTGACCACCGTGCATTGATCCTGTGGCAGTAAATACAGAAGCCGGTTTATTTTGCAGATTGCCAGCCAGCCATAGCGTGACAGTATTGTCCCAAAAATACTTCATGGGCGCTGCCATATTGCCAAAATGGGTGGGACTACCAAGTGCCAGACCGTTACAGTCTTTAAGATCATCCATGGTGCAATAAAGATCGCCCTCGTCCGGTATCGCAGGCTTGCTGACAGTGGTCTCAGGGGCAACGGTTGGCACCGTACGGATACGTGCTGTCATCCCAGCATCTTCGATACCTTGTGCAATCGCATAGGCCACCGACTTAGTTGTACCATAATTGGAATAATAGAGCACCAAAACATAAGGGGCGGTCTGACTCATTACAACACTTCCTCATAAAATCGTTAACGTCATTATTGCCGTTCTACATTATGCCCCAGTCATTCCCTGACATGCAAACTGCCTAACACTATCTGGTAGACAGTACGTTGCCATAGTCATGATGGCTGTGCATTTTGACACAATTATAAGGCAGAAGATAATGGCGTATTTTTGTTACACTATTGTCACTCTAATCTTTGCTAATGCTAAATGGTCAACATGGAAAACTTATCAGAAAAAATCCCGTTCTTGCATCAACGTTGGTTTCAATTCTTACGATTTTTAACGCGGCATTTTTTTGAAGATGATTGCCAACAAAAAGCAGCATCATTGACCTATACCACGATGCTATCGATTGTGCCCATATTGACCGTACTTTTGATGATCTTATCCTCAGTACCAGCCCTCGCCTCTGTGCGTGCGCAAATCTATGAGGTGATTTACAGTAACTTACTGCCGCAATCAAGCATGCAGGTCAGCGAGTATATCAATAGCTTTGCAGAAAAATCGTCCAACTTAACCATCATCGGTGCCATGATTTTGCTTTTTACGACTATCATGACATTGACGACCATTGAGCGCGCTTTTAACCAGATTTGGCGAGTAGAAAACCGATCGGGCGGTCTAAAAAGTATGCTGCGTTATTGGACCATTGTGACTTTAGGGCCGCTGGTACTAGGTACGGCTTTTATCGCCTCAAGTACGGTACAAAGCTTAAGCTTTCTCAATCGGCAAATTGCCGGCTACGGCATTGATTGGTCATTTTGGGTACAAGCTGTCTCCATTGGGATTACGATTGCAGGCTTTATTGGCATGTATTGGTTTATTCCAAAAGCACGTGTGCCCTTTAAAAATGCGGCTATTGCGGGTCTGTTTGTGGCCGTCGTGTTTGAGCTGATGAAGCATCTTTTCGGTACTGTGATGGCAAACTTCACCAGTTACGAAGCGATTTATGGCGCGTTTGCAGCACTCCCTATCTTCCTGTTGTGGATTTATTTGTCTTGGAATCTTATCTTATTGGGTGTGGAGGTTAGCTATACTTTGACCATTTTTGAGACTGAAGAGGTATACCCTCGTCACCCATTACTCAGTTTGCTTGACATGCTCAACTTGGTATATATGCACCATCTGAAGGGGGAAGCTGTCAGCGAGCAGGCATTGCGCAATGTACTGGGACGTAAAGAGCTGCCCAAATGGTATACCTATATCAACTATCTACAAAAAAGCAATCTCATCACTATGACCGAAGATGATGATTATGTGCTCAAAAGAGACTTGAGTAGAATGACGCTGTGGGATTTTTATCGCACCCTGCCTTATCCATTGCCGATCAAGGATGAGTTCGATGAAATGACGTTAGAAAACCAAAAGCCTTGGTTGAACTTGCTGGTAAAACGTTTTGAACATACTGAGAGTTATGCTAAGCAGCAGCTTAATCTGCCATTGGATACTATCTTTGCTAATAGTGAACCACGTAAAAAAGCGTCTGATGATAAAGAAAATGCCACTAGCGGCCATAAGAATAATTTGTTTAGAAAGACCAGAACCACGCAGACTCCTACGCTCGCAAAAGATAATTCAGCGCTTGAAAAAACGCCAAATTTTGATCCTATCACCTATGATAAAGAAAGCGATATCGAGTATGACGATCACAACAATGAAGCAATTATTCCTAAGGGTTCTGGTGAGCCGCATACTGAAGTAAGTAACGCCAGACACGGCTATAAGAACGCGATTATTACTGAGGCAGACAATCCAAAAGCCCTTTGATCGAAAGAAGCAATCTAATCACAACCTTTAAATATAGTCGATCCACTATAAAAGAGATACAGCAATACTGGCAACCATTTTGCGGCGCCTCTGTCAGCAACGACACAGCAAGCGAGGAAAATGGTTTCCAGTATCGCATGATCATAGGCGTATCTTTTTTATTTAGGACTGACTATACAACGTCTGAAATAGAACAAAAAAGTGATAACCGATTACCCCTACTATTATTTGATGACTTTTGGATACCTTGACATTTATGACAGTGAATAAAGGCGAGAAAAAAAGCTTATGGGTGCGCTCATTTGATATAAGCCAAGATAAATTGAAGCAAATCACTCAGTTTTGGTCGCTACAAACACTGACTGACCTGCCTGATCGCCTGAGAAACTTGTGGCAACAGTTGATCGGTTCTTATTGGTTTATCCCAACGGCTTGTGTGCTCGCAGGCCTATTGCTTGCACCTTTATTATTGACTGTCGATCAGTACTTTGATCGGGACGCGGTGAGAGAGATTACTTTTGCATTTACTGGTAACGATGACGCCGCCCGCGCTATCATGACCTCAATTGCAGGCGCTGTCTTAGGCGTGGCAGGCACCACTTTTTCGATTACCATCGCGGTGTTATCGATGGCCTCCTCGCAGTTTGGTCCACGATTATTACGCAATTTTTTGACCGATACGCCAAACCAATTTGTATTGGGCGCTTTTATCGGCACCTTTAGTTACAGCTTGCTTGTGCTAAAATCTATTCATAAGTATGACGTGGATTTTGGCGTACCCCAATTAGCAGTGACTTTTGCTATTGTCATGGCCATTATCTGTGCCCTTTTACTGGTCTACTTTGTGCAGCACATGGTACACGCCATCCAAGCATCCCATGTCATTCAAGGAGCCAGTAACGAGGCGATTAAAAACATTCACTATTGGTATAGCGCTCATTGTGATATTCAGCATCAGCGCGATATTGAGCATCACGATGTTGAGACGTTCCGTACGTGGACTGCTATGCCTATTTATCCACCAAGCTCAGGCTATGTCCAACAGATTTATTTTGAGTCACTTATCACCCTGACACAAGAGTATGGCGGTGTGGTGCAGATTCATATCAATGTGGGCGATTATGTCACTGACCAAAACGTGATCGGTTATTTTTATCAACGCCCAGCAGACCATCCAAGCAACCAACGAAAAACCGTAACGCCGCATTTGGCCGTCGTACCGCGTGCGCCTGATGGCGATTTTTGGCAGCGCTTTGCCAGCTGTATACGGCTTGAACAACGACTGTCACACTCCAACGACATCTCTTATAGCTTAAGTCAAATGACTGAAATTGCCATTCGAGCGTTGTCGCCTGGTATCAATGACCCAAAAACAGCGATCAATTGCATACAGTCATTGACAAGTTGTTTGAGTATTATGATGCGTTATCAGCCACCAAGCCCCTATTACTTTTATATCCCAAAGCAGGCGCAAAATACGGAGAAGTCCGAGTCTAAACCTGTCGTCAAAGCACAACGAGTTGCTCTATTGGCTTTGGTCACTCATACTCCCGCCATATCAGATTTTATCAACCTATCGCTTGGTGAAATACGTCGGTATGCATCGACCGATCTGATGGTACTAAAAGCCTTGTGTCAGGCCATGGTCAATCTCAACTATTCTAGTGTCAATCCGGCACAGCAACAAACCCTGTTACATGAGTTAAATTTGATCAAGCGAGCTGGAGAAGAGAATTTGGGTTACCAAGAATTGATCAATGACTTGGTCGATATGTGCAAACAAGCAGAGCAGTTCATTATTGGTGAAGCAGCACAGCATCAGCACTTTAGCTATGTCAGTGAGTTTTCTGCCCATATTCGGCAAGCGCTACAAACCTCATTGAGGTCTTAACATGGTTGGTACAGGCGGGACTTATGCATCATACATCCTCTCCTGCCTCCTTTTTTAAGACCCAATTTTTTAAGACCCAATTTTTTAAGACCTAATGTTTTAAAATCCAACGTTTTAAAATCCGAAGTTATTTTATATTTATACGAGACCGTCTTTATGGCATCTGCAACCAGCTTAAGCATACTTGAAATCAGCGCTATATTTTTATCGATTACCGCTTTATTGACCTATATCAATCATCGCTTTATCGGTCTACCGACCACGATTGGGGTGATGGTTATTTCTATCTTATTGTCTATCGGTGCGATATTTTTAGGCTTTTTAGGGTTTGATCAGCTTATTGATTACGAAGTCAGTTTGTTAGAGCAGCTTGACTTTACTGAGGTCCTGTTGGATGGCATGCTTTCTATGCTGTTATTTGCTGGGGCGTTGCATGTCAATATTGCAGATTTAAAACGTTATAAATTACCTATCGGTATTCTTGCCGGACTTGGCACCATCGTATCAGCCCTGCTCATTGCCACGGCCATTTATTTGATGTTGCCATTGTTCGGTTTTGGCTTGTCCTTTATTTGGTGCCTGCTCTTTGGCGCGTTAATATCTCCTACCGATCCTATCGCGGTGATGGGCATTCTCTCCTCGGCAGGCGCGCCCAAAAGTGTCGAAACTGTTATCGCAGGCGAATCCTTATTTAACGATGGTATCGGCGTGGTCATCTTTGTCTTACTACTTGGAATTTTATCCAGTGGTGATATTCCAACGGTCAATTACGTGGCTCATACGCTTGCCGTTGAAGCCGGCGGTGGTATCATTTTCGGCTTGGTGCTCGGGGCCATTTTGTATTACTTATTAAAAAGCATCGACAGCTATCAAGAAGAAGTGCTCCTAACGCTAGCGGGCGTCATCGGTGGCTATGCCTTGGCCAGTCATTGGCATTTGTCAGGACCACTTGCGATGGTCATGGTGGGACTGATGGTTGGCAATCGCGGGCGAGAGCTGGCGATGAGTGATCAGACGCGCCACTATATTGACTTGTTTTGGGAATTGGTTGATGAGATTTTAAACGCTATTTTGTTTGTACTGATTGGCTTAGAAGTGGTAATGATTGCCTATTCTGGCAACCTATTTATCGCGAGCGGTTTGACCATTGTTATTGCTCTACTAGCGCGCTTCATCGTTGTCGGTCTGACCACCAAAACCTTTCATCGTCAGCTTGATTTACCAACAGGCGCATGGAAGGTGCTAACGTGGGGCGGATTGCGTGGCGGTATTTCCGTCGCCCTAGTGTTGCAGCTGCCTATAGGGCCAGAGCGCGATATTTTATTGGCACTTACTTACGCGGTGGTCATCTTCTCTATCTTGGTACAAGGATTAAGCGTTGGTAAGGTAGCAAAAAGCATTCGCACCGATAAAAGCTCAGCAACAACGTAGCTTAAAAAGCGCTTATAAAAAAGCCAGCCTAGAAAATCATCTCTAGACTGGCTTTTTTATGGTCTTAAAAGGTCTGAGTAATATCTTACAACAATCCTTTTTGCTTCATATTGCGATAAACCACCACCACAATTAAAATATTCAAGACCAAAATACCCAGCTTGAACCAATCAAAGGGACTGGCGATCAGATAATAAACCTCAAGAGGAATGAACACCACATAACCGAGTACCCCAAACCAATAAGCCCACGTTTTGTCTTGCCATAAGCCGTAAGCTTCAAGAAAACGTAAAGCGGCATAAGCCACAATCAGTAATAAAAACATGGGCCAGTTTTTGCTAGCCTGCTGCGCAAGTTGTACCGCACTGTCTACTTGCGGTGCCAACAGCTCACCAAATCTTTGTTGCCAAAAGATTTGCACCATGGTCAGCCAATGATCAAGATTGGTATGCCACGACCATAATGCCCCTGCCCCGACTAGCGCTCCAACCCCTTTGACCACCTCATAGATTGCCACCGCCTTGATGGATTCACTAGCCGTACTACGCGCGTGCTCATTCTGTCTACGTAGATTGGCGCCTTGATCGTCCGAAGATGACAGCAAACCGTCATCCTGCCTTGGTAAATTAACCAAAGAACGTCTCCACGACACGGCCTGTTAGTTTCTGATCAAAAAATGGCGTGTTCTTACCATTAGAGAGCATTGATTGCGCCGTCACTTGCCATTGCATATTAGGATCGACCAATACAGCGCCCCCAATACCTTCGTATTGCTCGCTGATGCCTGCAATCTTAGCGGGGTTTAAGCAGATTTTATCGACCAATTGTTCTAAGGTAAGTACATCATCGTGTACTAACTGACACGCCAGCGCCATAAAGGTATCAAAGTTTGATATACCGGGTGTGCTTTCTGCAAACGGTGCTTTTTTGGCGGTGCTGTTTAGCGGTTCATGATGACTACAGATTGCGTCAATGGTACCATCTTTTAGTCCGCGGCGAATCGCTTGCTGATCAGTATTACTACGCAGTGGTGGCAATACATAAGCTTGTGCATTAAACCCTTCTAAATTGTCGTCCGTCAGATAAAGTTGATGCATGGCCACATCGCACGTCACAGGTAAGCCTTTGTCTTTTGCCCAGCGCATAAGCTCGATGGAGGACTTACAAGACAATTGGCTAAAATGCGCGGCAATCCCCGTCTCCTCAACCATCAATAGCTGGGTCGATAAAGCAACGGTTTCAGCAATCCATGGAATGCCTTGTAAACCATGATAAGACGCAATATAACCTTCATGTGCCACTCCATCACCCGACAAACTTGGCTCGTCTGGATAGAAAAATACTTTCATGCCAAAGGTTGCCGCGTACTCCAATGTCCGCAGCAATACTAGGTCATTACGAAAAGGTCTGCGCGCGTTAGAGACCGCAATACAGCCGCCTTTTTTTAATCCCGCGATATTGGAGGGACGCTCACCTTCTAAGCCCGCCGTCAGTGCTCCCAAAATATGTAAGTGAATGCCGCCATCATCAAGCGCACGCTCACGCAAACCTTTGAGTAACGAACCATTTTCTAAGATAGGATTGGTGTCCGGCGGAATCACCACATGTAAAAAACCATTGCCACGCGCCGCTCGCCCTTCTGACTCCAATGTGCCGTGTTGCTGCTGGCCAGGCTCACGCAGGCGCGCGCACAAATCAACCAGTGGCGGTAATAGCCACATTTCATGTTCAGCTTCAAGTGCTGCCAGTTTGTCTATTGCCGCGCTTGGCAGGTTATTTTTAATAATTTTAGGAAGATGATCTCGTATCGGTGCATCAGTGTTAAGCATAGTAGACATGAGCGTTATTACCGTATCAATAAAATGAAATATATAAGAATAAAATGCTGATTAAGCGATCAATGACCAGCCGCCTGATGCGCGCGTTGGCCTTCCATCGCAAGCGACAATACTGCCATACGAATGGCAATACCATTATTCACCTGCTTTAAGATCACAGATTGTGCGCCATCAGCCACACTTGAGGCAATCTCAACGCCGCGATTCATCGGTCCTGGATGCATGACCAACGCATCGGGCTTGGCGAGAGCCACACGCTCAGGCGTAATACCATAATGCTTGTAATATTCACTCGACGAGGCGAGCAGTGGCGAGCCGATACGCTCATTTTGAATGCGTAAACCCATGATGACATCACAGTCCGTCACGCATTCATTCATGTTTTCATACACCGTGACTCCGTAACGCTCAATCCCTTTAGGCAATAACGTCAACGGCGCGCAGACTCGGATATCTTTGACTCCCAACGTCTGCAATGCACTGATATCAGAGCGGGCAACGCGTGAATGCTTGATATCGCCGACGATAGCCACCGACAGCTCTTCAAACGGACGCGGCGCCTCTCGATGGATGGTCAGCATATCGAGCATGCCTTGGGTTGGATGCGCATGCCAGCCATCCCCGCCATTAATAATAGCGATATCAGGCGTGACTTCTGTTGCCATAAAATGCGCCGCTCCCGATGATGAATGCCGTACCACAAAGATATCGGCGGTCATCGCTTGCAAGTTCCACAGCGTATCGCGTAGGCTCTCGCCTTTTTTGGTACTAGAGCGTTCGATATCGATATTGAGCACATTGGCGCCCAGACGCTTTTCGGCCACCTCAAAGGTAGTACGTGTGCGCGTTGATGGCTCAAAGAACAAATTCATGACCGTATAGCCTTCAAGCTCAGGACGGTTAATCAGCTGTCCTTTATCATCAAAAAATGTCTCTGCTTTTGCAATGATCGCTTGTAGCTGGGTTTTACTCAAACCCTCGACACCTAAGAAATGGCGAATGCTGCCATCCGTATTTAACTGCGGGCGACTTAATGAGGTATTGAGCTTTTGATGAATGGTATTGGTATCGAAGGTGGCATCATCAGTCGACAAAGCCGTATGTATTGAGGTGCTATCGAGGGATTTTGACATAAGGGCGAGTCTTTATTATGGGTTTGTATGGCTCTATAGTAATCATTTATTCATCTTTGTTCGAGCATTTATCGTTGATATGCACAGATACGGGGACATTTTGGCGCTTATTTGCTACAATTTGTCCTAATAAAACCAGCGCCATAGACGATTGAATCCGTCCTTTGAGGCCTCTTATAAAAAATCAACGTATCCACACCATTAATGAATAATCACAGATATAGTGTAGCTGATTTTTTGGTCAGTACAAAGTTGTCTGATTGGCTATTTGCCATTTACCATTTGCCATTTGCACCATATAACTATTTAAGACCATCGTGCTTTTTCTTTACTACTGATTATTTTGACTTTGTCTATATTTTACTCTCACCGCCATTCACTAGGAAGCCTTATGACGACCTTAGCAAACTATCTAAACGACCACGCCACCAACCCTGCCCTTAATGATATGATTACCACAGTGACTGATGTTGGCAAGACCATCTCGCAATTACTCAGAAAAGGCGCTCTCGCAGATATCCTAGGGGAAGCCGGCAATCAAAATGTCCAAGGTGAAGATCAGAAAAAACTGGACGTATTGGCCAATGATTTATTGTTAGACGCGTTGGCAAAAAATGCACATTGTGCTGGTGTTGCTTCAGAAGAATTGGATGATGGGACGCCTGCCAATGCTGATGGCAGTCTGCTGGTCTTGTTTGATCCACTTGATGGCTCTTCAAATATTGACATCAATATGGCGGTTGGCACTATCTTCTCTGTCCTACCGTACGAGCGTCAAGGTCAAATAAGTGAAAATAGTGATTATTTGCAGGCAGGCAATAAACAGCTGGCAGCTGGTTACTTGTTATATGGCACCTCTACTGTACTGGCATTGACGATAACTGATAACGTCGTCATGTTTAGTTTAGATCCAGACACAGGTGACTATGTGCTTATCGAGGACAAGGTACAAATCGCAGCGGATACTAGCGAATACGCGATCAATGCTTCAAACTATCGCTATTGGCGCGCTCCCATGCAGCAGTATATCGATGAGTTGATCGCAGGTGAGACAGGTGTACGTGGTCGTGACTTTAACACGCGCTGGGTGGCAGCGATGGTAGGTGATGTGCATCGTATCTTATGCCGCGGTGGTCTGTTCACTTATCCATTTGATACCAAATACGCCAATAAAGCGGGTAAGCTGCGTTTAATGTATGAAGCCAATCCAATGAGCTTACTGATTGAACGCGCTGGCGGCGGTGCCACTGATGCTGTCAATCGCATTCTAGACATCGAACCCAACGATATTCATCAACGCGTGCCTGTGGTGCTTGGCAGTAAGAACGAAGTCAATTATGTTAAAGACTTGCATGTGAATTATACTGAAAAATAATTGATTATAACGCCAAAGGATAACAGCCAGTATAAGGTCCATATGACATTATACTGGTCATATAAATTATCCTTACCCTACTCTCCTTACCCTCTTCTCACTTCTAAGCGATCCACTATGGTCTCAAATCCCACTGAGCTGATTACCTCAGATAAGAATACAACGATCAAGCTGGTAAAAGCCCTGTTGACGCAAGCCCGCCAGCGCAAAAAGCACGGTCAAACCGTCATAGAAGGCGTTCATCTTATTGACGCGGCGCTTCGTAGTGACTACCCGTTTGTCCAAATACTGTTGTCTGAGTCCGAACATACCCATCCTGAGGTACAACAAGTATTGACGCGTCTACCAACTTATACGCCTATTTTAACGTTGTCAGATACGCTTTATGAAAGCATTCGAAGCTTAGGGACAGGCATCGATATCATGGCCATTATTAAAGTACCTGCACCCAGCTTATCAATGATCAAAGACGATTGCTTAATTTTAAATGATGTTCAAGACAGTGGTAACGTAGGAACACTATTACGCACAGCCGCCGCAGTTGGTATCTCCCATATTCTTTGTACCAGTGCCACCGCGCAAGCGTGGTCACCAAAGACCTTACGAGCTGGCATGGGCGCACAGTTTGCATTAACGATTTATGAGGGACTGAGTGTTCAAGATATTTTAGACAATGTAAAAACGCCGTTACTGGCTACCAGCTCTCACACCGACACCGTCATCTATCAGCATGATTTAAGCGCGCCTATTGCGTGGGTTATGGGTCATGAAGGTCAAGGCGTTTGTGAAGAGTTAATGCAATGTGCCACGCCCATCGCACTGCCGCAGCCAAATGGACAAGAGAGCCTAAATGTTGCGATCGCAGGATCGCTTTGTTTATACGAAACCTTAAGACAAAGACAGTACGCTTAGTTTAGTTTAACTTCGACCTAACGCCTATCGCATAAAAAAACCCACTATCAATAAATAGTGGGTTTTTATTAAGTGCGTATCAATAAGCAACAATTGACCAATTAGATTTTGCTAGTCAACTCAGGCAATGCTTCAAACAAATCAGCTTCTAAAAAGTAATCTGCAACGCTTGCAATTGGAGACTCTGGGTCATTGTTAATCGCAACGATCACTTTAGAGTCTTTCATACCTGCCAAATGCTGAATGGCGCCTGAAATACCAGCAGCGATATAAAGCTGCGGCGCGACGATTTTACCCGTTTGACCGACCTGCATATCGTTTGGTACATAGCCTGCATCAACAGCTGCACGTGAGGCACCAACAGCTGCACCCAGTTTATCTGCCAAAGGCTCGATGTATTTTGTAAAGTTTTCGCCATTTGCCAATGCACGACCACCAGAAACCACAATGCCTGCTGAAGTCAATTCTGGACGGTCAGATTTGGCCATCTCTTCATTAACAAAGCTTGCTTTACCCGTCTCTTGCACATTGTCAATCGTTTCAACAGTGGCTGAACCGCCTTCGCTTGCCACTGGATCAAAAGCAGTAGTACGAATGGTCAATACCACTTTGTCTTCAGACGTTTTAACAGTTGCCGTTGCGTTGCCTGCATAGATAGGACGCTCAAACGTTTGCGCATCTACAACAGCAGAAACTTCTGACAACATGCTCACGTCAAGTAATGCGGCCACACGTGGCAGGAAGTTCTTACCAGTGGTAGTAGCAGGAGCAATAATATGGCTATAATCACCAGCGATATCAGCAACCAATAGGGCAATATTACCTGCCAATTGATGCTCATAAGCGGCATTGTCTGCTAACAATACTTTCGTGACGCCTTCCGCTTTTGCCGCTTCGTCAGCGACTGCTTGACTGCCACTGCCAGCAACCAATACATGGATATCATCACCGATTTGCTTAGCAGCGGCGATCGTATTTAAAGTTGCCTTTTTTAGACTGGCATTGTCATGTTCTGCATATACCAAAATTGCCATGGTTTTAATCCTTTATTTTTGTGTCATCTATTCATTCGGTTATTTGTGGGCAACGTTATTAATATCTTAGCCTTTTATAAAGACCAATTAGACCTTTTAACCTTGCACAACATAGGCTACCTTGAAGTATTAGATTACTTTTGCTTCATTTCTTAGCTTATCAACCAATTCGTCAACTGAACCCACTGTAATACCAGCTTTGCGCTCAGCAGGTGGCACAACTTTTGTGATCTCTTGTTTAGAGGTCATATCCACACCAAAATCAGCTGGCGTTTTTTCATCAAGTGGCTTTTTCTTTGCTTTCATGATGTTAGGCAATTTTGCATAACGTGGCTCATTCAAACGCAAGTCAGTTGTGATAACGGCTGGTAGATCAAGCGCAACGGTCTGCAAACCGCCGTCGATTTCGCGCGTTACGTTTACTTTATCGCCTTCAACTTTGACTTCCGACGCAAAGGTACCCTGACCGATGCCCATCAATGCAGCCAACATCTGACCCGTTTGATTGTTGTCATCATCAATGGCTTGCTTACCCAATAAGATGATATCTGTGCTTTCGCTTTCAGCGATGTTTTTAAGGATTTTAGCCACTTGTAATGGATACGGTTTTTCATCAGTAACCACTAGTACACCGCGATCGGCGCCCAATGCTAGGGCAGCACGAATCTGCTCTTGCGACTCTTTTGGTCCAATTGAAGCTACGATGACTTCATCAATAACACCCGCTTCCTTTAAGCGAACGGCTTCTTCAACTGCAATCTCATCAAATGGGTTGATTGACATTTTAGTGTTCGATAGATCAACGCCAGAGTTATCAGCTTTTACACGAACTTTTACGTTATAATCAATGACACGCTTGACCGCTACTAATGCTTTCATACGTTCCTCGTTTATTAATGTTATGAATTAAAATTATCAGTTAAGAACCACAAGGTCCTTTTTGTTCAAACTGTCGTTCAAAATTGTACTCAAGGTTGTTATGACTCAGCAGAGAATGGAGTAAGACAAACTGACGCGGTAACGCATACTGGTCCTCTTCTCGCTATTAATAATCCTGCCAAAGCTAAGCCAACCGTTATTATCAGACCTATGTATCTTGCGTGAGCATGGACGTAAGGTCAAGACAACGCCGTGAATAATGCGTCATAAATTTGTCACTATTCCATAAAAAATAGTTTATAAGCAAACGATTTTGCAACTTGTTCCAACTTAAATTCTAAATTGTATGTATAGTAAGCTCACTATAAAAAAGAGTCAGCGTGACTGGGATGAATTTTCGCCGCCTCTGTCAGTAACGCCGCAGTTGGCAAGAAAAATTAGTACTAGTCACGCATTATAATGTTGTGTATCGATTTTATTGAGTATCGACTATACCTTTATAGCATTGCCAAGATTGGATTTATTTAAAGTTTTGTTATTGTTTTATCATTTCAAAAGTTATCACTTTAAAATATGCAAATACAAAACTGGCATTATAAAATTTTGTCAAAAAGTACTGTCGTCAGACTTAATCAGCAACTCACTATCGCGTATGTCTTTGAACAAAGTCCAATCAGGCGTGGTATCATTATTTTTAATCACACTCATATCACCTGTCGTTTCCATAATCACAGCAAATATTTCACTTTTGGACTTGATACCGTTCTTACGCAATACTTCCTGAACATCACTGGTGCTTAGATTGGCTTCTTTTAGATTGTCTTCAAAGTATTCGCCATGCGCCATTAATATGATGGCTTGATTATCAATCAAAGCTTTTAACGGTTTTATTTTACGTCTAATAACCGAAATAATACCTTGAATAATAAACAATACAGCAACCGCGAATAAACCTTGTAGCAAGGATGGCTTATCAGATAATATCGTTGAGGCAAGTATGCTACCGATGGCAACCGTCATGGCAAAATCATGACTTGAAAGCTTAGAAAAACTGCGTAATCCCATCAACCGTGTATACAGCATAAGTCCTATGTAAAACCCTAATGCCGATAAAGTGATACCCAGCACTTGCTGCCAATCCAATGATAACCAAGTCCCCCAGTCCATAATATACCCCTTTTTATTGCCTATTTATTGCATCAATATTTTTGTTATCTTACAGCATCTATTGTCCCACAGCGTTTATGGTCAATAACCTTTCTCTTGCAATTTCACACAAAAACTCATATAAAAAAAGCCTATAAAAAAAGCAACCTGATAAGAGGTTGCTCTTTTTTAAAGTCGAAACAGTATTTTTATTTTTTTAACAAACAGAGTAATCAATGTCTATTGATAATCTAACTGTCATCAAACTTACTGAAAATCAGCTCGTTTAATAAGTAGTCAAATTAGATAGCTTCGATTTGCTCAGCTTGTGGGCCTTTTTTGCCATCACCTAAGATGAACGACACTTTTTGGCCTTCGGCTAGCGTTTTGAAACCATTACCTTGGATAGCGCTGTAATGAGCGAATACATCTTGTCCGCCATTGTCTTGAGCGATAAAACCAAAACCTTTAGCTTCATTAAACCACTTTACAGTGCCTTCAACTTTATCTGACATAAATTTTCCTAACTCTTAACTGTTGGTGCGACTTGTGTCGTCACCGATTAATTGATATATACTCAAATCGTCTTCTGCTCGGTTCGATGATTAAAATCTTCAAACTGCCTTAAAATAACGTAAGGTTTTTACCTAAAATCTTTCGAGTACATCCTGATTATAACAGCTTTTAATAAGCGCAACCGTTTAAATTGATGATTTTTGTAAATAATTATAGTTAACTCAAAATGACCAAAGCAGTCATTAAGTATATCTGTAAGATATTGATATAAAGTTATATTTCTTAATATATAATATATTTCCAATATAGAAAAACATTTAATCTTATAGCAAATAAAAGGTAGTCCCTGCTATTCAGTAATAATCTAAAAACATTTTAATTCAGAACGGGCAGCCATGGAGCGCTCAATACTAATAGACAAAGCGCAAAAAATATCAATGAAAATGACTGACTATAGGCAATATATTTAGCAGGTATGGTCAGGTCTTTAGGAGAGTCAGGAATGCCTTTACGTTTCAATAATCGAGTTCCGTAGACCCAGCCAAACGTCGTATAAATACCATAAGCAGCTGGTACAGCGATGGCCAATGGCGTCAGATCTATGATATATAGCATGGCGACAGAAACAAAAAACCAGGCTGTATCCAAAAGTGAGCTGATTTGAAAAAACTTCGATTTTGGCAGTTTGCCATCTGTTTTTTTGAGCATCTCTCCTTCTATCCAAATTAACACTGCTATCACGGCGCTAAGAGTCACATATACGAATTGCGGCGTTAGCCAGTTAGGATAAGATATTTGCACAACATACAACCTGTAATCTATGGAAAATAAGAATGAAGAAACGTCTTTGCTAACTAATTGTTTAAAGGTTAATGGCTCAAAGGCTCAAAGGCTCAAAGGCTCAAAGGCTCAAAGGCTCAAAGGCTAATGATTTAAAAGCAATTGGTTCAAAAGCCAATAGTTTAAAAGCAACGATTATCGCCTAATCGAATGAGCCATCAACAAATACAATGACGCTTGTCTATATTAGGCAGCGATGACTGGTTTTCAACCCGTCTCAATAAACCATTTTACAATCCGTCAACTTCAGATAAACCCCATCAGACAAACACCATTGGGCCGCCGTTATTAGACAGCTGGTATCAACAACCCTTATTAAGCAATGGTCAGACAGCCTCTATAAAAAAACCCACACTATTGATGAATAGCGTGGGTTTTTATGACTAATCAAATCTTACATCGTAAAACATTGGCTTAGTTTTTGTCTTTATCGATGATCTTGTTGCCACCGATCCAAGGCATCATACCGCGTAGCTTGGCACCAGTCGTCTCAATTTGATGCTCAGCGTTGTTACGGCGACGAGCAGTCATTGATGGGTAGTTGGTTGCCCCTTCAGAGATGAACATTTTTGCATATTCACCAGACTGGATGCGTTTTAGGGCATTGCGCATGGCTTCACGTGATTGCTCATTGATCACTTCAGGACCAGTCACATACTCGCCGTATTCAGCGTTGTTACTGATTGAATAGTTCATGTCAGCGATACCGCCTTCATACATCAAATCAACGATCAACTTCAGCTCATGCAAGCACTCAAAGTATGCCATCTCTGGTGCGTAGCCTGCTTCTGTTAGTGTCTCAAAACCCATTTTTACAAGCTCTACCGCGCCGCCGCAAAGTACGGCTTGCTCACCGAATAAGTCAGTTTCAGTCTCGTCTTTGAACGTGGTTTCAATAATACCTGAACGACCACCGCCTACGCCCGCCGCGTAAGATAGGGCCACTTGTTTGGCTTGACCTGACGCATCTTGATAGATAGCGATAAGATCAGGGATGCCGCCGCCTTTAGTGAATTCAGAACGAACCGTATGGCCTGGTGCTTTAGGTGCAACCATGATGACATCAAGATCGCCACGGGGAACCACTTGATTGTAATGGATCGCAAAACCATGAGCGAAAGCCAATGTCGCGCCTTCTTTAATATTTGGCTCAATCACATCACTATACAGCTGTTTTTGGAACTCATCAGGCGTCAAAATCATAACCACGTCAGCCGCTTTTACTGCTTCTTCTACTTCAGCAACTTTCAAGCCAGCGTTTTCAGCCTTTTTCCATGAGCTTGAGCCTGCGCGTAGACCAACTGTCACGTCAACATCTGAATCTTGTAGGTTAAGGGCGTGGGCATGGCCTTGTGAACCGTAGCCAATAATTGCCACTTTTTTGCCTTGGATAATCGATAAGTCACAATCTTTGTCATAAAATACGTTCATAAATAGAGTCCTTTTCCTCAATCATGGCGTGCCATGGATAAATGAGCGCTTAGTCTATCGTCATTTTAAAAAATGGCTGGCGATATAAGCGCTGTGTTAAATTCTGAATGAATAAGTTTAAAATAGAGTATTGAAAATACAATCAATGCACATTATAGGCTCAGTGTTTTTTCGCCGCGTGCAATACCAATCACCCCTGAGCGTACCACTTCCATGATACGGTCACGGCCAAGCACATCGATAAAGCCATCGAGCTTGGCCTTATCACCGACGATTTGAATCGTATATAGATTGGCATTGACGTCAACAATTTGGGCGCGAAAAATATCTGCGCTACGTTTGATCTCTTCACGCACACTACCGGTTGCGCGTACTTTAATAAGCATCAACTCTCGTTCCACATGCACGTTATCTGTCAGATTTTGCACTTTCACCACTTCAATCAGCTTATGCAATTGCTTGGTAATTTGCTCAATTCTTTCAGGTGACGTAATAGTGGTAAGCGTCAGGCGCGAAATACTTGGATCATCAGTAGGTGCGACGTTAAGCGTCTCAATATTATAACCACGTTGTGAGAATAAGCCCACCAACCGCGACAACGAACCCGCTTCATTTTCCATCAATACCGAAATAAGATGTTGTTGCATTAGGTGCGCTCCCCTTTTGTTAACCACATATCACGCATGGCTTGTCCAGCTATTTGCATTGGATACACATGCTCATTACGATCGACATAAACGTCGATAAATACCAATCTGTCTTTTATGGCCATGGCTTCAGCTAGCTGCGCTTCCATAGTCGCAGGATCGGTAATCTTGATACCAACATGGCCGTAGCTTTCCGCCAATTTCACAAAATCTGGTAAGGAATTCATATAAGACTGCGCGTGACGACCTTCATACAGCATGTCTTGCCACTGCTTAACCATACCCAATTGCGCATTGTTTAGATTTAAAATCTTGACAGGCAAATTATATTGCAGGCAAGTAGAAAGCTCTTGGATGTTCATCTGAATAGAACCTTCACCCGTAATACACACCACATCACGCTCAGGATTGACAAGTTTCGCGGCCATTGCGTATGGCAAGCCAACACCCATCGTTCCAAGTCCACCTGAATTCAACCATTGGCGCGGTTCATCATACGTGTAGTAAAGCGCAGCAAACATCTGATGTTGACCCACGTCACTGGTAATAATAGCTTTACCGTCAGTGATTTTGCACAATGCTTGGACAACGCTTTGCGGCTTGATGCCATCATCCGTGCTGGTGTCATAGCGTAGACCATGACGCTTACGCCACTCATTAATCTGTGACCACCAGTCTAGTAAGGCATGTTGCTCAAGCGCCTTATCGTCGCCAATAATATCGAGCATATCAGTCAATACGGATTTTACATCGCCAACAATAGGAATATGAGCCAAAATTGTTTTAGAAATCGAGGCCGGATCGATATCGATATGAATAATCGTCGCATTCGGACAGAATTTTTTGACGTTGTTGGTCACGCGGTCATCGAAACGAGCACCCACCGCCAAGATAACGTCAGCATGATGCATGGTCATGTTGGCTTCATAAGTCCCGTGCATACCCAGCATACCTAAGAACTGACTGTCAGAACCAGGAAAGGTACCAAGACCCATTAGCGTGTTGGTCACTGGTAGATTGAGACGATGGGCAAGCTCAGTCAGCTCCTCGTGAGCCTTACTCCAGATCACACCGCCACCTGCATAAATAACCGGACGCTGCGCCGCTAACAAGGTTTCAACCGCTTTTTTGATTTGACCGCTATGGCCTTTTAAAGAAGGTTGATACGAGCGGATGAAAACATCTTTTGGATATTCATACTCAAATTTTTCGTTAGGCGCTGTCATGTCTTTTGGCACATCGATCACAACTGGGCCTGGACGACCTGATTGAGCAATATAGAAGGCTTTTTTGACGATGCTTGGAATTTCGCTAGCATGGCGTACTTGGAAGCTATGCTTGACGATAGGACGTGAGACACCCACCATATCCGTTTCTTGAAAAGCATCTTCGCCAATCAAGCTACTTGGTACCTGCCCTGCTATGACAACCATTGGTACTGAGTCCATATAGGCAGTCGCAATCGCTGTTACCGTGTTGGTCGCGCCAGGGCCTGAGGTTGCTAGTACGACACCTGTGTTTCCGGTCACTCTTGAATAAGCATCTGCCATATGACCAGCTGCTTGCTCATGACGTACCAAAATATGTTCAATGTTTTCTTGTTTGAACAAGGCATCATAGATATGCAGCACAGCACCGCCTGGGTAACCAAAAATATATTCGACACCCTCATCCGTCAGCGATTGCACCAAGATCTCAGCGCCAGACAACTTTACAGGCTGTCCGTTATGCTCAGCTAGAAGATGTTGCTTTTTTTCAAAGTTTTTGGCAGCATCAGCCGTTTGGGTATGTCCAGTCATGTTTGGACTTTGCGTGGTTTGCGTCACTGTCGTCACCTTTTTTTGTGGCAAAAAATTGCGTTATTTTATTGAAGAAAACAACTAGGTTTGCACACTATTGCTCATTTTATAAAAATGAATGCCAATCCTCGTTTATCACAAGAATTCGTGCTCGCTGTATTCCAGCAATATTTATAGGATCAGTTTTGTGACGGACGTTTATCGATATACGGTGACAAGATGCGGGCGCATCTATAAAAGAGGCTTATTATTAATGCTTGCTATGCATCAGATATTAGTCAAAACTTGCATAAATTGATGGACGCGAATGCCCTAACCTATTTAAAGTAGACCACGCTCATGGTCAACACTTTTCATAACCGATATCGCGCTGTAAAACCATTAGATTTTACGACTGATCTGTTAAAAAAGCTCATACTCAAATATAGTATCAATTTAATACAGCCGCTAACATCATATGAAGCGAATGTTAAATAATAAGTTTATCTTAGTCATTGTAGACAGATAAGTCCGGAGACAATGGATATAAATATTCGATAGCAAAGACTATCCCTTCTATATCATTGTCACAAAGAAAATAACACTAAATAAGTCACCGATAAGTCACTCATAGTCCTTATTTTCAAGTGCCACGGCAATGTAATAAAAGCCGTTCACTGACCAATCAACTGTTCTTATATTCGATGGTTTACAAGCGCTTGTCAAGAAAAAATTCTAAAGCCCATACCCAACTATTAGTTATTAAATAATATACATTCATAAGGATAATTTGTTAAAATCAGCGGGTCATACATTTTTAGTATCATCAGAACGCTCAGATGTTATATTTACGTTTATCTACGAAGCTGTTTTATCAATTAAGGGGATTGCAATAATGGCATATGCGTCTAAAATCAATAATACTGCCAAACTGCTTATCAGTACTGCGTGTATGTTAATGTTGTCGATGAATGCCAGTCAGGCAGTACAGGTGTATAAGTCCATCGGTGCCCATGGCGAAGTCAAATACAGTCAGTTTGCGCCGCAAAATGGTAAAAATGTTGAGCTGATTGAATTTCGTAGCGATGGACGACAAAACAATTCAGGGCAGATGGCAGGTAAAACAGATCCCAACCAAGACGCCAATGCCCAAAGCGCAGAAGAACAGCGAGTGGCACAGTTAGAGGCGCGTATTAAAGAACAAGACGCTCAAGCCAATGCCCAGCGTTGCCAGTCACTACGCAATAATTTGACCAACCTCAATGTCGGCGGACGCATCTATGAAATGGACGCTAATGGTCAACGTCAGTATCTAGATGGCCGCGAAATCGAGCTTAAACGTGAGCGTGTCCAGCAGGCGATCAATCAATATTGCAACCCTACTACCTAACCGTTAGACAGTAGTCCCAACTGCATCACATGACGAATGGCTGCTGACATATCTTGAGCCTGTAGCCCTCGTTGTCCAACCAATAACGTCTCGCCACTGCTATGATCTTTATGGTAACGATTGACCAATATATCTCCTGCTAAACCGTGAATAACCGCTGCTTGGTGCAAGCTGCGCATCTCAGAATCAAGATCTTGTTGTGCTAATAATCCGGCGATAACACCTGACAACACATCACCCATACCCGCGGTTGCCATGCCAGCGTTACCGACACCGCAAACATAAACTTGCGCAGGTTCTAATCTATTTTCCAATATTAATGACCCAGCTCCTTTAAGCACCCAGTCTCCGCCATAAGTCGCCGTGCACTGTTTTATCGCTGCCAACCTATCGCTCTCTATCTCGCTTACCTTTTTCTCAAGCAATCTAGCGGCTTCACCACTGTGCGGTGTTAAGCATACTTGATGCTCCTTACTATATTCTCGCAATTGCTTGATAAGCGTATGATTGTCCCTCTGTAGTGAGGCCAAATGATACAAACCGTCGGCATCGATGACTATTGGCTTTTCTTGCGTTATAGCTGCCTGTATATAGCTTATAAATAAAGTCTCCGCTTTTTTATCTCGTCCGAGCCCCATACCAATAGCGATGATGCTAGCGGCTTTAATCAAGCCTTTCACCCCTTCTGCATCGTGCAGATCAATGGTCATAGCATCTGGCAATGCGGTTAATAAAGATCCGTGAAAAGCGCTATGACAAGCAACGGTAATTTTTCCTGCGCCTGCCGCCATCGTACTGGATGCAGACAATATCGCGGCTCCGCCCATTCCTTGTGAGTCATCAATACGGTTACCACCAATAATGAGCACATGACCATAGCTGCCTTTATAACTGTTTTGACGGCGTGCATTTAAACCATGAGCAGTAGTTAACAACTCAGCAATTGGTAAAAGCGCTTGATCCGTCTCTTGCGTCTGATTGTTGTCACTATGAGATGCAGTTTGAGAACGCGTTTTTTGGTAAGGAATCAGTGGTATATCGATCACCTCCCCGCTGTAGTCAGCCCCATCTTTGGTATGTAAACCAAATTTGCGCGCGATAAGGCACAAGGTTACATCCGCCTGTATTGCTACGCGCTCAAACACTTCGCCAGTGGAAGCAACCAAACCACTAGGAATATCGATTGCTATCGCCAAGGCGTTATTATGTTGAGCCGACTGATTAAAAGCGTGAATGGCTTGCTGATAAGGATCTTCAGGTTGACGATCTAAGCCAATACCAAACAGTGCATCAATATAAATATCAGCCTGCCAAGCGCTTTTCTTTGAATTAGTCTCATCATTGAGGGTGTCTTCAAAACGGTGATAATCGCAATCAGCTGACAGAGCTATTTGTCGCGCACGTACGGCATCTGTGATTTCGTCTATATTGTCAGAACCCTGATTTTTAGCATTTATCGCAAAGTCATGGCTTTCAAAACCAACCGTAATGACCTGCACTTGCCAGCCCGCTTGTTGTAGATAGTAGGCAATTAGCCAACCGTCCCCACCATTATTGCCTTTTCCAATCCAAACGCTGGCACGGCGTTCAGGGTTTTGATAAAAGTGCATTTCAGTGTTATTCGCGGCATTGGCGGTCACATACTTTTGCTCGTACAGCTGCTCAATGTGTTGCGCCATTTGCCAAGCCGCTTGTTGCATTAACCCAAAGCTGTCATGACCTTGTGCAAACCATGCTTGCTCCATCGCATAGAGTTGTTCGCTACTATAGAGCGCTATCGGCGTTATGTTTTTTTTGCCTAGTAAATTAGAACGCAGTTGCATCATTGATCCTCGCTTTTTTATCAATTTTTTTATTACCATAAGAAGCGCTATTGGCTTAGCTATATTATTAGCTTAGCAAAGACTGCTTTAACTTGTGTATCAATATGAATGCAAGTTTATTTGCTTTTATGCTTGCGCTCGTCGCTCACTGGCTTATCATAACGCTATTCACCTCAATACTGTTTGCCCCACATGAATAACATCCCTGACTCACACTTATTAGATCCTTCACAGCAGCAAATATCCACCAAACCACAGCCTGCTACAACCAATCGCATTGCTAAAAGCAACATCGTTGTTCATAACGCCTCTGTCTTTACAACCACAGAAGATGTCAAACAATGGATTAAGACGCAGGCACAAGTTTTAGGGTTTGCTGATTGCGGTTTTTTGTCCGTTCACCACCCTTTGTTTGCTAAGCAAATTGTGCAATTGCAACAATGGCTGGAGGAAGGTTATGAGGGTCAATTGCAATTTATGCACCACAATCATCATTTGCGTGCTCATCCCGATCAGCTGGTGGAAGGCGCCAAAACCATCATCAGTGTGCGTATGGATTATCTAACACAGACGCCAACACCTCGTACGGTTAGTGATAATGACCGTCCCAATCAAGGGATCATTGCGCGTTATGCAAGAGGCCGCGATTATCACAAAACCATGCGTAGCCGTTTGAAACAGTTGGCGTTAAAAATTGAAACCATGCTCCCTGAATGGCAACATCTTGATATTGGCTCAGAACAGGATTTTATTTTCAGACCTTTTAGTGACTCTGCGCCTATTTTTGAGCGTCCTATTGCAGATGCCGCTGGCCTTGGCTGGACAGGAAAACATACCTTGTTGCTTAATAAGCAAGGTGGCTCATTTTTTGTATTGGGTGAGTTGTTTATCAGTCTCGAATTGCCGGATGATAAACCAGTTAAGGCCCATTGTGGTAGTTGCAGTGCTTGTATTGATATCTGTCCGACTCAAGCGATTGTTGCGCCTTATAAGCTCAATGCCGCCGCTTGTATTTCTTATCTAACGATTGAACACGACGGTATTATTGATATAAAGTACCGCCGCGCGATTGGTAACCGCGTTTTTGGTTGTGATGACTGTCAGCTGATTTGCCCGTGGAATCGTTATGCCAACGTTACCCCAGTAGAGGACTTTGCCGCACGCCATGATCTCGATAACAGCAGTTTGCTTGAGCTTTGGCAATGGCAAGAAGCGGACTTTATGAAAAAAACAGAAGGCAGCCCGCTCAGACGCACAGGCTATATAAACTTCTTACGTAATATCGCGATTGGACTGGGCAATGCGAACGGTAGCACCCAGACTGTTGCCCAGTTGCAATCCAAACTGGGCAAACACAATGACATGCTTGACGAGCACATTACTTGGGCTATCGCTGAGCAAAATGACAAGCTCAATGTTGCTCATCAACAAAATGATTGAGTCGATTAATCCAAAGCCCTTCGTTTAAACACGCTTATTTAAAACTATCATGAAAATAAAAAACACCTCTTGTTTAAGAGGCGCTTTTTGGAAATATAATTTACTTTAAATTTGATTAGAACTTATAAATTTATGGCTTAGGAATACGTAGTACTTGGCCAGGATAGATTTTATCTGGATCAGACAACATGGGTTTGTTAGCCTCAAAGATCTTGGTATAGTCATTCGCAGAACCATAAACGTCTTGAGCGATTTTAGACAGACTGTCACCAGATTTTACCGTGTACATCGTAGATTCAGGTGCATCTTCTTCGATATCAATATTATCGATGACTTTGGCGACGTTCTGTACATTACCAATGGCAATAATAGCTTTTTCACGATCCGCTTGCGTTCTCGCTTTACCACTGATTTCTGCCGTATCAGTTGTGCCGTTATACTTAACTTGTAAGTCGCTGATACTAAGATTCTGTTGCTGAATACGGCGGAGTAAAAGGTTGGCAACCGACTGTGCTGAAGGTTCGTTACTGGCTACTGGTGTGTTAGTCGTGGTTGTGCTAGCTGGCTTTGTGGCTGCTGCTTTGGTTTCTGATTTTGCGTCATGCTTGTCATCATCGCGATTGAAAATCTTCTCACCGATATCTTTTGCAAAACTAAATACACCCATGTTACTGCTCCTATAAGATTTACTATTTATTATTTGTGATTATTTTTTGACGGCCAACCTAGATACATTTGGCCGTTCCTTGCTACCCTTATGAGTATAGTGAAAGTTATAGGGAGTGGATAGTAAGAGTATGTTGAGTAATGTTGACTTGGCGTAGCTTATGTTAATGTAATTGTGTATAAGGCTTTAATGGTTATGACAAATAAAGGGGATAAAAAAACCGCCTATCTTGGTAGATAGACGGCCATATTACATGTGCTAAGCGAATAGCGGATTATAGCTGTGCTTGTACGTAATCAATTGCTTTTTGTACAGTGGTCAATTCTGCTGAATCTTCATCAGGAATAGTAATACCAAAATCACTTTCAAATGACATTACCAATTCTACTAGGTCTAGTGAATCTGCACCTAGATCTTCCATGAATGAAGCATCGTTACTGATGTCTTCAACATTCATACCCAATTGCTCAGCTACTGCCGATTTAACTCTTAGCTCGGTATCGTTACTCATATAGATTTCTCCTCTTTGATCTATTATTTTGACAAATTGCCATAGCTCTGTGATTAGATACCATGGCATTTTACATAAATTGATATTTTTAGATTAGTAAGTCGTCTAAATGCATGATGCAGGTTATGCGACTGTTTAATAAAGCCTTACTATAATACAGGGCTTTGATATAAAAGTGTCCGTCATTATAGCACCCTTTATTATAGTTTACACTCGTTCACACAGTTTTTTATGAGAACTTTATTATAACTATGTAACGCCTGTTATCGCTTACATGTACATGCCACCGTTGACAGGAATAACAGCGCCTGTGATATAGCTGGCCTCATCACTTGCTAGAAAATGTACCGCTGCTGCGATGTCTTCTGGTTGACCCAGACGGCTGATTGGTACGGCATCTAACATAGAATTTAGGAGACGCTCATCCAGCTCATCGGTCATATCGGTTTCGATCAAACCAGGCGCCACGCAGTTAATAGTCACTTGGCGTGAACCAATTTCACGCGCTAAGGTACGGCTAAAGCCTTCAACGCCAGCTTTGGTCGCAGCGTAGTTAGACTGACCAGCATTACCCATTTGCGCGACGACAGAGGTAATATTAATGATACGTCCACGGCGCGCTTTCATCATGCCTCGAACAGCGCGCTTGCTCATACGGTAGATCGAGGTCAAATTGGTGTCAATGACATTGCTCCAATCATCATCTTTCATACGCATCAATAGGCCATCTTGGGTGATACCAGCATTGTTGACCAATACTTGTACAGCGCCGTAAACGCTTTCAATCTCTTCAAACAATTTATCAATTTGAGCCGTATCGCGTACATCTAAGACTCTGCCAATACCGCCCGTATCATGAAGATAATCGTTGATAAGCTCAGCACCCTTTTCACTGGTTGCCGTCCCAATAACAAAATGACCTTCTTTAGCGAAGCGCTTAGCAACTGCTTTACCGATGCCGCGACTGGCACCAGTGACTAATGTAATTGTACGACTCATGATAATATCTCCATTAATTTATCAAGACGAGCAGGCTTGTCAGTAGGATAGCTGGTAATTGGCTGTGCCTGACGCTTGGCCAGATTGCTCAAGACGTTACCACTACCGCATTCGATTAAAACGTTGATTTGTTTGTCAGTCAGCTCTTGCATTGTTTTCGACCATAATACTGGTTGACTCAATTGCTCTGTTAACGCCTGCTTGATCCCTATCGCGCTGCTCTCAATACGTGCATAACGATTTTGGATCACAGGAATAGTCGCCTGATCAAACTTGATGTCCGCTAATATCTCTGCCAGTGCATTGCTAGCAGGTTCCATAAGGGCACAATGTGACGGTACGCTAACCTTTAAAGAAATGGCTTTTTTGCCAGTGTTCTGTACTTTATCGATCACCGCGTTAACACCGACTGCATTTCCTGAGATGACCACTTGACCTGGGCTGTTAAAGTTGGCAGCACCCACCACTGCACCATCGACATGCTCGGTCGCCTGCTCGCACAGGTTTTCGACTCGATTGTCCTCAAGCCCTAAAACGGCTGCCATGGCCGTATCAATACCCAGCACAGCTTCTTGCATTAGCTGACCACGCTTATGTACCAGCTTTACGGCATCCGCTAAGGATATGACATCAGCGGCACAAAGCGCACTATACTCACCCAAAGAATGACCTGCTAAATAAGAGGGCGCTGTGGTTATTTTTTGTTTTAAGACACGCCATATCGCGATACTGGCCGTTAATAAAGCTGGCTGAGTATATTGCGTTTGATTGAGCTTTTCTTCGTCTTGACAGATGGCCCATAAATCTTCACCAAGCGCATCACTTGCTTCAGTGAACGTATCGCGAATCTCTGGATAAATTTCAGCAAGCTCGCTTACCATTCCAACCATTTGTGAGCCTTGTCCAGGAAAAATCACTGCAATACGCATAGGCTGCTTTTTTGCCATATCGGGTACAGAGTCCATAACCAATAGTCCTTATTTAATTGGAAACATCCCTAAAAACAATGGGGGTTATTATATTGTTAGATACTGTATCAAGCCATGATTGTTATTACTGGTCTCAACAATCAGTCCTCAACAAACTATACACTGCCAGACACTATTATCATAGCGCAGGCCATTCAAACACTTGCAAGTAAGCACATTGCATACGTTAAAAGGATAAATCCTACCAACTAATTTTAATGTCTGCTAAAAATTCAGAACAAACACCTTTTAAAATATCAGTTGTAAAAAACTTATAGCAAAAAGCCAAGCTATCCGGCCCCATAATATATGATGACGAAATAACTTGGCTTTTTTAATTTACAGCATATTATCTAATAATGGTTGCAAAGAAGTAATGACAATCACCAGTATTATCATTACTTTTATATTAGATATTAGACAATCAAGGACTTAAGCGTCTTGACTGACTTTGAATAATTGACGGCCACGATAAAAACCATCTTTAGTCATGTGATGACGGCGATGTTTTTCACCAGTGGTAGCATCTACGCTTAGCTCAGCCACTTCCATACGATGGTGTGAACGGCGCATGTCACGACGAGAACGGCTTTTACGACTTTTTTGAACAGCCATGATGTAGCTCCTATACTTAAAGGGATAAGCTTGAAATTCAGCTTTAGTTGATACTGACAGAGATTATACAATCACAACAACCTAAGTCTTAAGCATCAGTAATTAAATAGATTGTCACCTACTTAAAGGTGCCGACTATGTTTAGAATCTATACAACGGGCTTAGTCAGCGTCTGTTAGCAAGTAACTTGTTGCTAGAATGCAATAAACCGGACATTATACGCATGTTTATTGGATTAATAAAGCCCTGCCTTTCACTCTTCTACATAAAGCGCATAAAAGAGATGATAAATACTCTGTATAAAATAATTATCCTGTTATAGCTTGCCTTTAAGCGACGCTAAAGCTGCAAAAGGATTTTCACTTTCTTCTTCTTCTGGTATTTCCCCAAACTGCTCAACGGTCATCTCACAGTCTACATGCTTGGGCGCCATCGGAATTTTTAGTAAGATCTCATCTTCCACCAACTTCTTAAATGGCAATAAACGCTCTGGCGACTGCTCAGTAATGATTTCGTCGAGCAATAAATAATCTTGTTCTTCATTGACCAAACGCACTTGAGTCTCATTTTCCAATAACGAAATGTTATAGTCGTCAGACAAATCAATGGCAACTGGCTGTAGACAACGCTGGCAAGTGAGCCAAACCTCACCAGTCAGCGTAAAGGCCAAATGTAATACATTATTGCGACGATACAAGTTAGCATCGAGCTTGGTTTTTGACTGCTCATGTTCGGTCGATAAAGATCCAGCAAGACGATTAAATTCATTTGGCGATACTTCTCCCGACCATTCATAGCCTGTGTCTGCCCATTTGTCTAACGAGATATGCTCAGGCATGCTGGTGGTGACAGACGCTTTATTATGATCAGATTGCAGTGCCGACGATTTACTTTCTGGAGTGCTTGACATGCGAGGCCTCATTCATCAAAACGGTGTATAATATTGCCTGCCATACTAAAGGAAAGCACCCAGCTGCGCTAGCGCTAGTATGTTAAAATTGTTTTAGATAGTATGGTTTGGCGTGTTTTTTTATCCTTTTTATCTTCTATTCGGTCAGCGTTTTGTCTATGACGTCATTTAATAATAAAACTGATTTCTCTACTCTCCTGTCTCACGCCAAAGCAGTACAATTGCTGCAACGTTTAATCGACCTGACCAGTCTTCCGAAAGATAATGATTTGTTGAACCTTGAATGCAAAACCCTTGAGCACAAAGCACACCTAAAAAAGTGGCAACAAGAATGGCAAACGCTTTATATCGATAAAGTAGAGGATAGCAATCAACCTACTTTGATTGCTAATGACGAACAAATTGATAGTGGCGAACAAGCAGCGACAGACTGGTTGATTCTAGTATTCAATACCCTATTTGCAGACCAAAAAGTCGTCTTAGCTCGTGGCTTAGGAGAACCGGAATATTTCCCTGCTTGCAACAATCAACCCGCAAGGATTGAGTTTGCACATGGTTTTTTTGCCAGCGCACTACATGAAATAAGCCACTGGTGCGTGGCAGGCAAGACTCGTCGAACTCTGAGTGATTTTGGCTACTGGTACGCACCAGATGGTCGCTCTGCTGCTCAGCAGCAGGCATTTGAGCGCGTGGAAATCAAACCGCAAGCATTAGAATGTTTATTTACTTTGGCGTGCGACCGCCCCTTTCAAGTATCGCAGGATAATCTGTTTGCGACATTCGATACCAGTGGGAGCACTTTTGCTAATGACGTCTATCTACAAGCTGAAGAATACATCGCAAAACCCCATACGTTGCCGCATGATGCTAAAGTTTTATTATGTACCTTTCTTGCGATGCGCTTTAATGTCTGTACCTCTGAGCCGTTATAACCAAAATTAATATACCAGTTTCGTTGTTTTTGACTTTGCTCTTACCTTTATCATTATTTCGTTAACGATTTTCTACGGACAGTAACGCCTTGCCACTAAATTTATGTCTACTATGACCTATACTAATTATTGAGGCCGTTTTTTGGTAATAGTAAATTTGGTCAGTGTTTGCCAAATTATATGCTCATTGCTTTATTTATAATCGTCTTTATCAAGACAACGGCGTATCGTCCTAAACCACGATATATTTACTTAATAATAAATCTATACACTCGATAAAAAATTAATAATTATAAGGAATCATCATGCAAGTACTTTATATTCACCCTGAAAATCCACAGCCCCGACTTATTGAACAAGCGGCTGATCTATTACGTAGAGACCAATTAATTATTTATCCTACTGATACCAGTTACGCCTTTGGTTGCCGCTTAGGGGCAAAAGATGCGCTAGAAAAGCTCAAGCAAATTAGGGAGCTTGATGATAAACATCAATTTACCCTACTTTGCCGCGACTTAAGTGAAATTGCCAATTATGCGACTGTAGACAATGTACAGTTTAAACAACTAAAAGCTCATACCCCAGCCCCTATTACCTTCATTCTCAATGTCACAAAAGATGTGCCAAAAAAACTTGCACATGCCAAGAAAAAAACCATTGGTATACGAGTGCCCAGTAACCCTATTGCTCAGGCACTTTTAGAGGCCATGGATGAGCCAATCTTGACCAGCTCACTCATATTACCCAATAGAGACGACATATTAGATGATCCATTCGAGATTGAAGAGCTATTGGGCAATCAGATAGATGGTCTTATTAACGCGGGTATAAAAACGACCAAACTAACCACGATTGTTGATATGACCAGTAGCCAACCAGAAGTGGTGAGACAAGGTGCGGCAGATGTCGAATCACTATTGCTGTAGATCGTAAAAAGCAGTAAACAATACGCAAAAAAAAGCTCCAATTGGATTGGAGCTTTTTTATAGCTTATAGTATTAGTATAAAATTAGTCGCGATCAACCAATTCTACATAAGCCATTGGCGCATTGTCACCATCACGGTAACCGCATTTTACGATACGCAAATAACCACCTGGACGCGTCTGGTAACGAGGACCTAACGTGCCAAATAATTTGCCTACCATAGCTTTGCTACGCATACGGCTAAATGCCAAACGACGGTTAGCAACGCTGTCTTCTTTAGCCATAGTGATTAATGGCTCGGCAACGCGACGTAACTCTTTTGCTTTTGGTAAAGTTGTTTTGATCAGTTCATGCTCAAATAATGAGTTGGTCATGTTCTGAAACATTGCCTTACGATGACTGCCGGTACGACCCAGCTTGACTCCACTCTTACGATGGCGCATAGTCAATAATCCTTAAAGTTTAACGGCTACGATAAGAAAAGCGATCATCAACACGTAAATCAGCTGGTGGCCAGTTATCTAGGCGCATACCGAGCTCTAAATCTTTAGACGCTAGTACGTCTTTGATTTCCGTTAATGATTTCTTACCAAGATTTGGGGTTTTTAATAGTTCAGTCTCTGAACGTTGTACCAAATCACCGATATAGTAAATGTTTTCAGCTTTCAAGCAGTTGGCTGAGCGAACCGTTAGTTCAAGATCGTCCACAGGGCGTAATAGCACCGGATCAACCTCTTCTTTTTCTTTCACAGGCTCAGGCGCTTCTTCAGCTTCTAGGTCAACAAAGATAGAAATCTGTTGTTGTAAAATAGTGGCTGCTTTACGAATTGCTTCTTCTGGATCTATAGTGCCATTAGTTTCAAGCTCAACGATAAGACGATCAAGATCAGTACGCTGTTCAACACGAGCGTTCTCAACCTGATAAGCAACACGAAGCACAGGACTAAAACTTGCATCAAGTTTTAGGCGTCCAATTGCCTTAGTATCACCATCTTCACGGCGCTGATTTGCTGGCTCATATCCACGACCCATCACTACACGCAAACGCATCTTAAGATGACCACGATCGCTCAATGTGCCTAATACCAATTCTGGATTGATAATATCTACATTGTGCGGTAACGAGATGTCTGCAGCAGTAATAGTGCCTGGACCTTGTTTATCCAAGGTCAAAAATACTTCATTTTGGTCATGAAGGGTAATTGCCAAGCCTTTTAGGTTCAAAAGCAGGTCAAGTACGTCTTCTTGTAGCCCTTCAAGCGTTGAGTATTCATGGTCAACACCATCAATCTCAGCTTCAATGACTGCAGCACCAGGTAATGAAGATAACAAGATGCGACGTAGAGCATTACCTAAGGTATGCCCAAAGCCGCGTTCTAACGGTTCGAGCGTGACTTTCGCAATCGTTTCATTAACCGTATCCACATTAATGGCATTCGGCGTTAGAAACTCAGTTGCATTTAGCATCATGATGTCACCTCGATTTATTAAACTGGTTTAATTAACGTTGATTGCTCAATGCTAACTTCATAGCATTGAGCAGTACGTTTATTTAGAGTATAGCTCAACGATCAAGCTTTCGTTGATTTCAGCAGGTAGATCAATACGATCAGGCGCTTGTTTAAACGTACCCTGTAGTTTGCTGTGATCAACATCTAGCCATTCTGGAATACCACGTTGTGTTGCTAGTTCAATAGCATTTTTAATACGTAGCTGTTCGCGAGACTTCTCTTGGATAGCGATGACATCACCATCTTGAAGCTGAATTGATGGAATGTTCACACGAACAAACTCATCACGACCAGCTTTTTTTACCATAACAGTACGATGACTGACTAGCTGACGTGCTTCAGCGCGAGTTGAGCCAAAGCCCATGCGATATACTACGTTGTCTAAACGACTTTCTAGCATAGCTAAAAGGTTTTCACCAGTAGCGCCACGCTTACGAGCAGCTTCTTTATAGTAATTAGCAAACTGACGCTCTAATACACCGTAAATACGCTTAACTTTTTGCTTTTCACGCAACTGTAGAGCATATTCTGAGGTCTTGTTACGGCTTACGCCGTGCTGACCTGGTGGACGACCAGCTTTTTTCGTTTTTACGTCGTATGGTTTAACGCCAGACTTAAGGCCCAAGTCTGTACCTTCACGACGTGATAATTTGAGTTTTGGTCCAATATAACGGGCCATGTTTATGTCTCCTATAAGCTTTTGAAATAAAAAGCTTCGTCTTTAATATTAGACGCGGCGCTTTTTCGGCGCACGGCAACCATTGTGTGGGATTGGGGTTACATCAGAGATGCTGTTAACTTTATAACCCAATGCACCTAGTGCTCTTACCGCAGACTCACGACCCGGTCCTGGTCCTTTGACCAAAACATCGATGTTCTTAACACCATATTCTTGAGCCGCTTTACCAGCGACTTCAGCTGCAACCTGAGCTGCAAATGGTGTAGATTTACGTGAACCACGGAAGCCTTGTCCACCTGAAGTGGCCCAAGCCAATGCATTACCTTGACGATCGGTAATCGTAACAATGGTGTTATTAAAAGACGCATGGATATGGGCTACGCCCTCCGATACTGAACGACGAGTCACCTTTTTGCGACTACGAGTGTCTTTTGCCATCTTTTAGCTTCCTAAGTTAATTATCTTTTGAGAGGACGTGTCGGACCCTTACGAGTACGAGCGTTATTCTTGGTATTCTGACCTCTAACTGGTAGGTTACGACGATGGCGGATACCACGGTAACAACCAAGATCAACTAAACGCTTAATGTTCATTGAAACTTCACGACGAAGGTCACCTTCAGTCATATAGTTTGCAACTTGTGCACGGATAGCATCTAACTGTGTATCATCTAACTGACTAACTTTAGTAGTAGGGGCAATGCCAACTGCTTCTAAGATTTTCTGAGCAGTGGTACGACCTACACCAAAAATGTAAGTTAGTGAAATAACAGCATGCTTATTATCCGGAATGTTTACGCCGGCAATACGAGCCATTGATTTCTCTCCATTAAAGAAAAATAAGCGTTATCTACTGATAAGGCATTATTTCTCAGATTTGTTGCTGTTAATACTAGATCTTTTACGATTAAAATCGCTGTTTTAGCTTAATGACAAGCTTATCATCGATAATATTATAAAATATTCTGTATAAACACGGCAAGTGGCGGATGATATCGCATCCGCCGTTATTTTTCAAGCTTTAATTTAAATAGTAACAAAAGTTTAAAACCTTAAGATACTAAATATTAACCTTGACGTTGCTTGTGGCGAGGTTCAGCTGTACAAATAATATGTACACGGCCTTTACGGCGCACAACTTTACAGCTACCACAAATCTTTTTAACTGATGCTTGAACTTTCATAGCATGCTCCTTGAAATATCGTACCGCTCATTTAAGATTGAGTGGGCGATTGAATTAACGTCTGATCATGATATTGATGAGTCATCAAGTGCGCTTTTACCTGCGAAATGAAATCCATTACCACAACCACCATAATCAGCAAAGACGTACCCCCAAGATGGAACGGTACACCAAACGATGACTGGACGATCATTGGCATTAAACAAATAACCGTCATATACATCGCGCCAATAAAGGTCAGTCGGTTTAATACATGATCGAGATAACGCTGAGTTTGTTGTCCTGGGCGAATACCTGGAATATACGCACCACTACGTTTAAGGTTCTCAGCTACTTCACGTGGACTAAATACCAATGCCGTGTAAAAGTAACAGAAGAAAATAATCATCGCACCGAACAGTACCAAATACAGCGGTTGTCCTGGAGACAATACCAATGCCATATTTTGTAATATACTTTGTGTGAAAGTAGGATCAGTCGATTGACCAACCCACTGCCCTAAACTTGCTGGAAACAACAACAATGAACTGGCAAAAATGGCCGGGATAACCCCTGCCATATTAAGCTTCAACGGCAAATGAGACTGCTGTTGAGCGTAAATCTTGCGACCTTGTTGCTGTTTTTGTGCATAGTTTACGGGTACACGGCGCTGGGCACGTTCAATATAAACAATACCAGCAGTAACCGCGATACCTAACAAAGCAAAAATAAACAGTACAATCAAGTTCATTTGACCTTGATTGACCTGCTCGATGGACTGCGAAATCATACCTGGTGTACCCGCCACAATACTCGCAAAAATGAGCATTGAAATACCATTACCAACCCCACGTTCTGTAATCTGCTCACCAAGCCACATTAAGAACATAGCCCCTGCGACTAAAGAAGTAACCGCTGGGATATAAAAGGTAAGGCCAGTAGATAAGGTAAGATTTTGACTGATTAATCCAGCACACATTCCTAACGATTGTACCAGTGCTAAACCAAGCGTCCCTTGACGGGTATACTTATTCAGCTTACGCCGTCCTGCTTCACCCTCTTTTTTGAGCGCTTCAAGCGATGGCAATACTGCAGACATCATTTGTACAATAATTGATGCTGAAATATAGGGCATAATGCCAAGTGCCATGATGGACATGCGTTCTAGTGCACCACCTGAGAACATGTTAAACATGCTCAGAATAGTATTTTCGTTGCGCGAAAACAGATCAGCTAGATTAACTGGGTTAATACCCGGTACAGGAATATGCGATCCTAAACGATAAACAATCAATGCGCCGATTAAAAATAATAAGCGTGTCCATAATTCATCATACTTACGTATGAAGGCAAACGGATTAAGCGGTATACCAGTCGATGACATTGATTGTTTTGACACGTTACTACTCCTCGATGCTACCACCAGCAGCTTCGATTGCTTGCTTAGCGCCTTTAGTTACTTTAATACCTTTAAAAGTATAAGCTTTAGTAACTTCGCCTGATAGCATAACACGGGCACGCTTCATATCATGACGGATAAGGTTGGCAGCTTTAAGTGTTTCAATGCTAACCACATCGCCTTCAATTTTATTTAGTTCAGAAAGACGTACTTCAGCCGTCTTCATTGCCATTTTACTGGTAAAACCAAATTTTGGTAGACGACGGTATAAAGGCATTTGACCACCTTCAAATCCTGAGCGAATGCTAGAACCTGAACGAGATTTCTGACCTTTTACACCACGACCACCAGTCTTACCAAGACCTGAACCGATACCACGACCACGACGTTGGGCAGTTTTCTTTGCGCCAACACCTGGTGATAATTCATTTAATCTAAGTCCCATTACGCTTCCTCCACTTTTACCATGTAGTTGACGCGATTGACCATACCACGGGTTGAAGGAGTATCTTCTACTTCAACAGTATGATTAATACGGCGTAAACCCAATCCTTTCAAGCTCGCTTTGTGGCTCTTTAGGCGATGGGCACCCGATTTAAATTGAGTGACTTTCATTTTTTTCATCGTAACTCACCTAGTCTAAGTTAACCCAAGATTTCGTCTACAGATTTACCACGCTTAGCTGCCATCTTTTCTGGAGTTGACATATCACGTAAACCGTTAAACGTTGCACGAACAACGTTAGCAGTATTGGTAGAACCATAACATTTAGTCAAAACATCTTTGACACCAGCAACTTCTAATACAGCACGCATTGCGCCACCAGCGATTACGCCAGTACCTTCAGATGCAGGTTGCATATAGACTTTACTTGCGCCATGACGTGCTTTGATTGGATGATACAAAGTTGCATCATTAAGATCAACAGTGATCATATTGCGTTTGGCAGCTTCTAACGCTTTTTGAATCGCTGCTGGTACTTCACGGGCTTTACCGCGACCAAAACCAACACGACCATTGCCATCGCCCACTACGGTCAACGCAGTGAAAGAGAAAATACGACCACCTTTAACAACTTTTGCAACGCGATCAACGGTAACTAGGCGTTCTACTAGACCGTCAGTCTGTTCGTTCTTATCATTTTTATCATTTCTAGCCATGATTAAAACTCCAATCCATTTTCGCGAGCTGCTTCCGCTAAAGCTTTAACTCGACCATGATATTTAAAACCACTGCGGTCAAAGGCAACTTTAGTAATACCAGCTGCTTTTGCGCGTTCTGCGATCATTTGGCCTACAGACGTTGCGGCATCAATGTTGCCAGTTGCGCCTGAACGTAAACTGCCGTCCAACGTAGATGCCTGAGCAATCACTTCACCACCGTTCGGAGAGATAATCTGGGCATAAATATGTTTTGGCGTGCGGTTAACCGTTAAGCGATGAGCGCCTAAGACACGGATATGCGCGCGGGTTTTCTTAGCTCGACGCAGACGAGCTGCTTTTTTATCAAACATTTCAACTCACCTTATTTTTTCTTAGCTTCTTTGCGAATCACATGTTCATCACTGTAACGGATACCTTTACCTTTATAAGGCTCAGGTGGACGGAAACCACGGATATTAGCCGCTGCTTGACCAAGCTGCTGTTTATTGTTTGACTTCAAAACAATTTCAGTTTGCGTTGGGGTTTCAGCTGACACACCTTCAGGTAACGTGTACTCTACTGGATGAGAATAACCAACGTTCAATGTTACTTTGTTACCAGTAACTTGAGCGCGGTAACCAACACCAATTAACTGAAGACGTCTTTCAAAGCCTTCGTTCACGCCTGTAACATAGTTGTTAAGCAAGGCGCGCATGGTGCCAGTGTGCATCATAGCTTCTTTTGAATCGACTGTAGGTGAGAAAATGATAGCATCATCTTCCTGTTTCAGCTCGACCAATTCATGCAGGCGTAAAGACAAATTGCCGTTCTTGCCTTTAACTTCGACCTGCCGATCGTTCAAAGTAACGCTTACGCCGTTTGGCAACGCTACTGGGGCTTTAGCCACACGAGACATAGGAATATTCCTTAAAAAATTGACTTCTTTATATTAGCGAAAAAACTAACAGGCTAAAAAGCCTGCTAGTTTAGCATAATTGCCTCCACTAAACACCCTTCAATTTTATTAATATCAGATGTAAAGCTTAATCAAGATTTGCTAAACCTATTTAGGTAGCAGCAAATCTTAAAGGAGATCAAATAGACTTTATCGTCTCGTTATCTAACGCATTAAATGCTAATTAGGCAACGAATGCAACGATTTCACCACCGATACCTGCAGCGCGTGCAGCACGATCGCTCATGATACCTTGGCTGGTTGATACGATAGCAACACCCATACCTTGCTTAACAGTAGGGATAGCGTCTTTACCGCGATGCTGGCGTAAACCAGGACGGCTAAAACGTTGAATAGTTTCGATGACAGCACGGCCTTCGAAGTATTTTAGTTCGATAGATAGGTTTGCTTTATTGTTATCTTCTTCAGTAACAACAGCGCTTGCTACGTAACCTTCGCTAACTAATAAATCAGCAATTGACTTGCGTAATTTAGAGCTCGGCATTGTTACCGATACTTTGTTAGCCATTTGTGCGTTACGGATACGGGTTAGCATATCCCCAACGGTATCTTGCATACTCATATAGTTACTCCTTACCAGCTTGCTTTACGAACACCAGGCACATCGCCTTGCATGACACGCTCACGCAGCATATTGCGTGATAAGCCAAACTTGCGGAAGTAACCGTGAGGACGACCGGTGATAGCACAACGATTGCGTAGACGTACTGGTGATGAGTTGCGTGGAAGAGCTTGTAGCTCTAACATTGCTTCCATACGAGTTTCGTCGCTTGCATTCATATCACTGATAGTTTCTTTTAGCTTGATACGCTTTTCAGCATATTTAGCAACCATTTTCTCGCGCTTTAATTCGCGGTTAATCATGCTCTTCTTTGCCATAACGTCTTTACCTTATTTAAATGGGAAGCCGAATGCTTTAAGCAACGCACGACCTTCTTCATCAGTAGCAGCTGACGTAGTGATAGTCACATCCATACCACGGATACGATCGATCTTATCAAAGTCTACTTCTGGGAATACGATTTGTTCTTTGATACCCAATGAGTAGTTACCACGTCCGTCAAAGGCTTTAGGTGAAAAACCGCGGAAATCACGAATACGAGGAATTGCAATGGCAACGAGACGATCTAAAAATTCGTACATTTGCTCACCGCGTAGCGTTACTTTACAGCCAATTGGCCATTCTTCACGAATCTTAAAGCCAGCAACTGATTTACGCGCTTTGGTGACAACAGGCTTTTGACCAGCAATTGCAGTCATATCAGCCACTGCACCTTCAAGTAATTTCTTATCTTGAGACGCACCGCCTACACCCATGTTTAGTGTGATTTTAGTGATTTTAGGCACTTGCATCACATTCGCCAAACCAAGTTCTTCTTTGATTTTCTGCTTTAGTTCATCGTTATATAAAGATTTTAATCTTGCCATTACCATTACACCCTTAGTGTCTTACGCAGTCGCCACTACTTCACCGTTCGAACGATAGACGCGTTGTTTCTTGCCGTCTTCGCCGAACTGATAAGTAATACGATCAGCTTTTTGGGTTTGCGCATTTAATATTGCGACATTTGAGATATGCAGAAAAGCTTCTTGCTTAAGAATGCCGCCTTCGACGCCAGTTGCCTGATTTGGCTTCTGATGTTTGGTGACAATATTAATGCCTTCTACTTTAATACGATCATTTTTTACAGCTTGAACAGTACCTTGTTTGCCTTTATCTTTACCAGCAATCACGATAACTGTATCGCCTTTACGTAATTTTGACATGGATTACCTCACAATACTTCTGGTGCTAGTGATACAATTTTCATAAACTGATCACCACGTAGTTCACGAGTTACCGGTCCAAAAATACGAGTTGCAATAGGTGCTTTGTTTTGGTTCAACAATACCGCAGCATTGTCATCAAAACGTAACACAGAACCATCCGGACGACGAACGCCTTTTTTGGTACGTACAACTACTGCATTCATCACGTCGCCTTTTTTAACACGACCACGTGGAATGGCTTCTTTAACCGTTACTTTAATAATGTCGCCAACTGATGCATAACGACGATGAGAACCACCCAGTACTTTAATGCACTGAACTCGCCTTGCACCGCTATTGTCTGCAACTTCCAGCATTGACTCAACCTGAATCATAGCGTTACTCCACACGTATGAGCAATAAAAACCAGTTGCTGCCGCTAGCACAGTATGAGTAGTCGGCATTTTAATATTAATAACCGCTGCTTACTCTTAATGTGAGTGATATACGCTCGGCGCAATCAGCATCCTTAAAAAGGCGGCTATTTTAACAGCTTCTGGCTTTTAATGCAATTTACTTAGATTTTTTCTACTTTTTCAACCACATCAACCAAAGTCCATGACTTGGTTTTAGAGATTGGACGCGTTTCTTTGATGCGGACAAGGTCACCTTGTTGGCAGACGTTATTCTCATCATGTGCTTTGATCTTTGTAGAACGACGAAGCTGTTTGCCATACAAAGGATGACGAACCAGACGCTCAATCAAAACTGTGATGGACTTGTCCATCTTGTCGCTGACAACTCGTCCTGTCAATACGCTAGCATTGGTAGCTGTTTGATTGTTATCGCTCATGAGTCGCCTCGTTGTTTCTCGTTAATCAAAGTCTGAATCTGAGCAATCGTACGACGATTGCCTCTGACTTCATGGGTATTACCCAACTGACCAGTTGCTTTAGCCATACGAATACGGAAAGCATCAAGTTGCTTTTCATCAAGTAACTGGGTCAGTTCTTCTAATGATTTTTCACGTAATTCACTGATCTTCATTACATTATCGTCCGCTTAACAATGGTAGTTTTAAAGGGCAATTTTGCTGCAGCAAGCGTGAAAGCTTCACGTGCAAGCTCTTCTGGCACCCCTTCAATTTCATATAGCACTTTACCAGGTTTGATTTCGCATACCCAATACTCTACAGGACCTTTACCTTTACCCATACGTACTTCTAATGGTTTGTTGGTAATTGGCTTGTCTGGGAATACACGAATCCAAATCTTACCGCCACGCTTAATTTTACGAGTGATGGTACGACGTGCTGCTTCAATTTGACGGGCAGTCATACGACCACGAGTCAAAGATTTTAGACCAATTTGTCCGAATGCAACGGTGCTTCCACGGTGAGCAAGACCTGTGTTACGACCTTTATGCATTTTACGAAACTTGGTACGTTTTGGCTGTAACATAGTTTAACCTCTGTCTGAGTTTCGACGATTTCCGTTTCCACGACCACGGCGTTTTGGCGCACGAGGCTTCTCTTCATTGACGGGATTATAAACACTGTTCATACCGTCAAGGATTTCGCCACGGAAAATCCAAACTTTTACACCGATAGTGCCGTAAGTTGTCTCTGCACGTACTGACGAATAGTCAATATCAGCGCGGAGGGTGTGCAATGGTACACGACCTTCACGGTACCACTCACTACGAGCAATCTCAGCACCGCCAAGACGGCCAGACAACTCAACTTTGATACCCTTGGCACCAGAACGCATGCTGTTTTGTACGGCGCGCTTCATCGCACGACGGAACATAACACGACGCTCAAGCTGGCTTGCGATACCGTCTGCTACCAAACGTGCATCAAGATCAGGCGACGTGATTTCTTCAATGTTGACCTGAGCAGGTACGCCCATAATTTTGGTCAATTCTTTTTGAAGTCTTTCAATATCTTCGCCTTTCTTACCGATAACAATACCAGGACGCGCAGTGGCGATGGTAATCTTAGCAGCACCAGTAGGACGCTCAATCATGATATTACTAATCATAGCATTATCTAGCTTCTTGCGAAGATACTCACGAACTTGGATGTCGTTGATGAGGTATTCTGAGTATTGTTTAGGGTTAGCATACCAATTTGCATTATGCTTTTTTACAACACCAAGACGAATTCCGATTGGATGTACTTTCTGACCCATAACTTATTCTCCTACCTTTATAGTGATGTGACAAGTACGCTTACTGATACGATCAGCGCGACCTTTAGCACGTGGTAGGATACGTTTTAGCGTAATGCCTTCATCAACGTAGATAGTAGCGACTTTTAGGTCGTCAATATCTAGGCCGTGATTATGCTCGGCATTGGCGATGGCTGAGTTAAGGCATTTCTTAACAAATACAGCGCCTTTTTTATTACTATACGTTAGGATATCCAAAGCACGCTCGATAGATTTGCCACGAACTTCATCAGCAACGAGTCTAACTTTTTGTGCCGAAATGGCGGCACCGCGTAATTTTGCAGTTACTTCCATGGTAAGCACCTTATCTCTTAGCTTTTTTGTCAATGCCGTGACCACGATACGTACGAGTCGGGGCAAATTCACCTAGTTTATGACCAACCATCTGTTCGCTTACGATGACCGGTACATGAGTACGACCATTGTGAACAGATAAGGTTAGGCCAACCATTTGTGGCAGAATCATCGAGCGGCGCGACCAAGTCTTAATTGGTTTGCGTGAGTTGGTGTCTAGTGCATTCTCAACTTTGGCAAACAAATGCGCGTCTATGAATGGACCTTTTTTCAATGAACGAGGCATGAAATTCTTCCTTTATTTCTTCTTGGCGCGACGGCGACGGATGATCATACTGTCAGTACGCTTATTGTGACGCGTTTTAAGTCCTTTAGACTTCTGACCCCAAGGGCTAGTTGGATGGCGACCTTTGTTACGACCTTCACCACCACCGTGTGGGTGATCAACCGGGTTCATAGCAACACCACGAACTGAAGGACGAACACCGCGCCAACGTGATGCACCGGCTTTACCAAGTGATTTCAAGTTGTTTTCAGTGTTAGATACTTCACCAATAACCGCACGACAATTCACGTGTACACGGCGAGTTTCGCCTGAACGCATACGAAGAATAGCGTAGATACCGTCACGACCCAATAACTGAACGCTTGCGCCCGCAGAACGAGCCATCTGTGCACCTTTACCGATTTTAAGTTCGATATTATGAATCACAGTACCCAGTGGGATGTTTTTCAGCGGTAAACAGTTACCTGGACGGATTGGCGATGTTTCGCCTGACATTACAGTATCACCAACTGCTTGTTTTTTAGCAGCAATGATATAACGACGTTCGCCATCAGCGTACTTAAGCAGAGCAATATGCGCGGTACGGTTAGGATCGTATTCAATACGCTCAACCACAGCTGGGATATTGTCTTTAGTACGTTTAAAATCGATGATACGATAATGTTGCTTATGACCACCACCAATATGGCGAGTAGTTATGCGACCATTATTGTTACGACCACCTGACTTACTTTTTGATTCGAGAAGCGCTGCATAAGGACGACCTTTGTAAAGGTGTGGATGCACCACTTTTTCAACAAAACGACGGCCTGGTGATGTTGGCTTTGCTTTTACGATAGGCATGAGTGTAATCCTTATTCGTTGTTCGCTGTTTCACTAGTAGAAGCAGTCGTATTCGCGACTTCTTCACCAGCATCAGCCATTTGTACATCTTGACCAGCTTTTAAGGTAACATAGGCTTTTTTATAGTCGTTACGACGGCCGATGCTTTTACCAAAACGCTTTGTCTTACCTTTAACATTCAAAGTGTTCACCTTAGTGACTTCAACACCTTCAAACATCAACTCAACTGCTTTTTTGACTTCAAGCTTAGTAGCATTAGAATCAATTTTAAATACCTGCACACCAAGTGAGTCGCCAAGCATTTGAGATTTCTCTGAGAATACAGGTCCTCTTAAGACCTGATAAAGTCTTGCGTTATTCATGCTAGTGCTTCCTCAAATTGTTTCGCAGCTTCAACTGACATGATCACTTTATCAAATGCGATCAAACTCACTGGATCCACTTCGTTTGTACCAAGTACATTGACGTGTGGAATGTTGCGAGCGGCTAAGTATAAGTTTTCGTCAACTTCTTTGGTGACGATTAGTGCACGAGGTGCATTAAGCTCATTTAACTTTGCAATCAGCTCTTTAGTCTTAGGTCCAGAAACGCTCAACTCTTCGACCAAAATCAAACGCTCTTGGCGAATCAATTCGGCTAGGATGCACTGCATCGCACCGCGATACATTTTACGGTTTACTTTCTGTGACCAATCTTGTGGTTTTGCAGCGAATGCACGACCACCAGAACGCCAGATAGGGCTACGAATAGAGCCTGCACGAGCGCGACCAGTACCTTTTTGGCGCCATGGCTTGATGCCACCGCCAGAAACTTCGGCACGGGTTTTTTGCGCACGTGTACCTTGACGAGCACCAGCAAGATATGCGGTGACGACCTGATGCACTAATGCTTCGTTGAATTCACGACCAAAAGCCGTATCAGAAAGCTCAACCGCCGCACCTGTAACTGTTTTTAAATCCACGTTAATCCCCTTGCTTAGGCTTTGACTGACGGACGTACGATGACATCGCCACCGGTGGCGCCTGGGATAGCACCCTTAATGACAAGTAACCCTTTCTCGGCATCAACCGAAATTACTTCTAGGCCTTGAACGGTAACGCGTTTGTTACCCATCTGACCCGCCATCTTTTTGCCTTTGAATACTTTACCTGGTGACTGGTTTTGACCAGTTGAACCATGTGCACGATGAGATACTGAGTTACCATGAGTCGCATCTTGCATGCTGAAGTTGTGACGTTTGATAGGACCTTGAAAGCCTTTACCTTTGCTCTGTCCTGTCACATCAACCATCTGACCTTGTTCAAACAAGTCAGCTAGAATCTCGCCACCAATCTCACGACCTTCAAGATCGCTTTCGTTGGCACGAAATTCCCAAACACCACGGCCAGCTTTAACACCAGCTTTAGCGAAGTGACCTTTCTGTGCGGCTGTTACGCGGCTGTCACGACGGGTGCCTGTGGTAATTTGGATAGCTTGATAGCCATCTACATCAGTATTTTTTACTTGAGTAATGCGGTTTGCATCGACCTCAACCACTGTTACAGGGATAGATGCGCCTGTTTCAGTGAAGATACGAGTCATGCCGCATTTTTTACCGACTAAACCGATCGCCATTTTAGACCTCTTTATATCTTATATTAATGGGTTGGGTGAGTAATGTGCATTAACCCAAAGCAATTTGAACGTCAACACCCGCCGCTAAATCTAATTTCATTAGCGCATCCACAGTTTTGTCAGTAGGCTGAACGATATCAACCATACGCTTATGAGTACGAATTTCGTACTGGTCACGAGCGTCTTTGTTAACGTGTGGTGAGGTTAGAACGTTGAAGCGCTCAATGCGAGTCGGCAACGGTACAGGACCACAAACTTGCGCACCGGTGCGCTTTGCAGTATCAACAATCTCTTGTGCAGATTGATCAATTAGACGATGATCAAAAGACTTAAGACGGATACGGATTCTCTGGTTAGCCATGCCAGCAAGCTCCTAATATGTGCCTTTGTCATCCTTGCTTCGCAAGATTATGATCAAAAGCAGTTTGGTTAAATATTCACTTAAAGCGGCCTTCTGTTCTTAACCAGAATGAGTTCTTTATCCGAACTTATAGCGTGCCAAAAGCAAAATAGTTTAAAGCCCCGCCGACCCTCCTATAATGGATGTCAGCAAAGGCATAATGAAATAGTGCTAGAAACGATGCTCTAGCTGTCATAGCGCCAGCTTTTTTATTCGCGGCGCATATATAATTCAGTGGTGTGTATTATACAGAGTATTTTTATCATTGCAAGGGCAATATATGCAGTGATTTCAGTTATTAACGGCTATATAGCCCCCTATTTGTTCATAATCACTTTTTTAAAAGCGCTTTAGTGAACGCGCTAAATCAGTCTAAAACAATGTCATATTGTTCTTGGGTATAGAGGTTTTCGACATCAAAGGTGATGACTCTACCCAATAGATACTCTAGGTCTGCCACAGTATCCGACTCTGATGTCAGTAGTAAATCAATCACCGCTGCATGGGCAACGACTGTAAACTTTTTAGGAGAGTTATAAGTACGAGCGCAGCGCATAATTTCACGGAATATCTCAAAACAAACGGTTTCCGCTGTCTTTACAAAACCACGACCTTGACAAGTTGAGCATGGCTCACAAAGCTGTTGTCCTAATGATTCACGAGTGCGTTTACGCGTCATCTCTACGAGGCCAAGCTCACTCACTTGCGTGATTTTGGTTTTTGCGTAGTCTTGTGCAAGCTGCGACTGCAAACTTTCAAGCACATCGTCTTTATGCTGCTGTTCAAGCATATCGATAAAGTCTAGGATAATAATGCCGCCCAGATTACGCAGACGCAATTGCCGAGCGATGGCGTGAGTGGCTTCTAGATTGGTCTTGTAAACCGTGTCTTCTAATGAGCGTCCACCAACAAAAGAGCCAGTATTGACATCGATGGTGGTCATTGCTTCCGTCTGATCAATAATCAGATAACCGCCTGACTTGAGATCCACGCGGCGTTTTAGCGCATCGCGTAAGTCATCTTCGACTCGGTTCACATCAAACAAGGATTGTTCAGCGGTATAGTGCACGATACGATCATAGACAAAGGGAACAAACTCTTTGGCAAAATATCTGATCTGCTCATAGACCTGTGTGTTATCAATGATGACTTTTTCGGTATCAGCATGTACTAAGTCACGAATGGAGCGTAGTGGTAGCGACAACTCTTGGTAAATAAGCTCTGAGCTTTGATGATGATTGATCTCTTGACGACGGGCACAAATAGTGCGCCACAGTTGCAATAGATAATAGATGTCTTCTTCTAGCTTATCGACAGGCACGCGTTCAGCGGCCGTACGCGCAATGAGACCACCTTTTAGATTGACCGTTTGCATCAAGTCAGTCAGCTCAGTCTTTAGACGTGTGCGCTCGTCTTCCCCATCAATGCGCTGCGATATACCAATATGATCGCTCGATGGTAGATAAACCAAGTAGCGCGATGGTAACGATATATTGGTAGTCAGACGAGCGCCTTTACTGCCCAATTGATCTTTGGTCACTTGTACCAAAATGCGCTGGCTTTCGTGCAAGCGATGTTGAATGAGTGTTTTAGACGCGGGTACGACCTCAGTACTTTGAGTACTGACCACGGGTGGCATAAAGTCTAGATTATCAGCAGAGGTTGTTTGCGTTGTCTGTTCTCTATCAACGTCTCTAGCAATACCATTATCAGTATCTGGCTTTTCTTTATTACCACTGTTGCCAGCTTTTGGTTTGTTTTCTGCCGCTGGTCGCGGCTCACGTTGCATGTCATTGACATGGAGAAAGGCTGTCCGCGACTGTCCGATATCAACGAATGCCGCTTGCATACCGGGTAAGACACGCACGACGGTACCCAGATAAATATTACCAACCAGTCCCAGTTTGTTGTGACGTTCGATATAAATCTCGCCCAAGATGCCATTGTCTAATACGGCAACACGGGATTCCATGGGACTGATATTAATCAGCAGCTCTTCGGACATAGTATTATTCTCTTATTTCTTAGCGGCTTTGTTAGGTTGTCATTGCCTATTCGCTTTATAGTGTAGCAAATGCAGCTTACGCTTGCTCATTAGCCTAACGTATTATTGTGTGGCGTCAGTTATGTGCAATCAGCTCGTCATCGTTGTGCAATCAATAGGTTTTACGCTCAGCTACCGCATCTCTTTGATTAAGGCCAATGTCTGTGCCAATGGTAAACCCACAACATTGGTATAGCTGCCATTAATGCGACTGACCCATGCGGCACCTAAGCCTTGAATACCATAACCACCCGCCTTATCGGCAGGTTCGCCACTATCCCAGTAATCGCTCATCATATCCGTCGTTAGGGGGATAAAATTCACTTCTGTACGCTCAGTGATTTGTCGCTGATGAATCATTTGAAAACATCGTTCTTGATCTGGCACGTCATAAGATTCGTCTGACAATGATGAGGATACTGGTAATAAAGCTATTTTGGACACTTGTACCGCTGTCCATACTTCATGAGTATTGTCGGACATTTGCTGCCACATACGATAAGCGTGCTCGCGATCCGTTGGCTTTACCAGCACCGTTTTACCATCTGGCAATACGCCGATCGTATCAGCGGTGATAACAATGAGTTGTTCAGCCAGTGGTGCAGCGCTACTCTCTTTGCTCGTTTGATGTGTTTCATTGAGCTGATGCACTGCCGCTTGCGCTTTGGTCGCAACCATACGTTCGATATAGTCTTTTGGCAGCTCGTTATCATATTGCGTCTCATCGATATCTACGCTTAAGAGACTAAAATCCAATTGCACTCTTGACAATAGCTCACGGCGACGCGGCGAACCAGAAGCTAAAATAATATCCATCGCTATTCTCTTAATAGATAAATTGAATGGGTGTTAATACAGACTTGTATCAATTGAAAAAGCGAGATCTATGCTTAACGCACAAATTTGCGTAAGGCCAATAGCACCAGTGGCCAACTTATAATACTCATCAATAAAGAAAAGGCAGATTGGGCGACAAAGACATTTTGGATGGCCAGCTGTAGTATCCATAAAGTCAATTGAAAAACAATGAGTCCTAGGCTCGCCAGTAACCACGCACTGAGAGTATTCAATTGTCTGATGTAGATGCTACTGATCTTAAGGACAAGAGCAACCACTACAGCGGCAAAAGCCTGTTGTCCCAGATGAGTATCCATTAATAGATCGGCGATGAGCCCAATGGCAAACGCCGTAAAAATACCGACATAACGGGGTTGAAACAACAACCAAAAGATCAGCACCATAATCAGCACCATAGGGCGCAAGGTTGCCATACTGGGGTTGAGCGGATAGATATTGAGCGATGAGGCAATAACAAAGCTCAATATAATGGTAGCAATCAGAAGTACCGTTGCATTCTCAGAATCAGGATACGACATGATGAACTTACCTTAGGGGTATTAGCGGCGGCTATTAAAGCGTGGTTGATTGTTAATAAGATAAATACGATGATTAAAAAGTCATCGGTGCGCAGCCTATAGGCGTCGATTACTGCTTACTCAGCGTTCATTGCGAGCGATATTGTTTTGGTCCACCAGCTTGTCTTGCAGGATCAATACATAAGCATTATCGGTAAAGTTCGCCGTTGGTGTCACCTCAATACTTCTAAAGTTATCAGCCTCTATGTCTTCGACATGAGCGATACGGCCGACGCGATATCCAGCTGGAATACGACCACCCAACCCTGAAGAAACCAATTCATCGCCCACGCGCACGTCAGAGGTTTTAAAGACATAATCAAGGCTTAGTGACGTTGGTATACCTTTGCCTGTCACAATGGCACGTTGACCCGTGCGTTTGACCGTGACAGCAACCGATTGCTGCTCATCGGTAATCAGGAGCAAACGGCTGGTATTGGGATAGACGTTGATAATCTGTCCCAATATACCGTTTTCATCGATGACCGTCTGCCCGACTTGGACGCCATCTTGAACGCCCTTATTGAGCACCACAATTTGTCTGAGTAAATTGGCATCTGTCCCAATAACTTGCGCCAAATTAAGATCAAACTGCTCAGGCTTGGTGGTCGATAAAATACCTTGTAAGCGAGCATTTTGTGCCAAGATATAATCTTGCTGTTGCAGCTTGGCTTGTGCATGAATCAGTTGTGACTTAAGCTGCATGTTTTCGCGGCGCAGTGCTTCTTTGGATTGTAAGCTGCCACTTGTCCAATGTTTAGCATAGCTTGGCAACAGCGACAGCTCATAAATAGGCTGCATAGCGGCGTGGCTAGTATCGCGTACAGGGCTGAACCATGCTGAGTTTTTGCTGTCAAACCACATCAGTATCAAGGCTGCGATCAATACAATGACAGTCTTACGAAGTGCTAGCGGCTGGCGCGCAAAGATACTTGGGGTCATAAGTCGTCTAACTCAGAAATTATAAGATAATCAGTTACCATTACTGGATTCTAGCACTTGCTAATGTAATTAAAGGCAGCGCAATTGGCTACCTTTATTTTTATACCTGTTTGATTCGCTATTTTATGCCAATATGTTATGTCAATGGCAATCAAGCATCATACATAGAAGGATAGTAGCGCCATGCTACATTAAAACGCGCTAGACAAAAATCATATTCAAGCTTTTATTATTAATGAAATCAAGGGCAATACCACCACCGCGACTAACACAAGTCAATGGATCTTCGGCAACGGTAACAGGCAGACCCGTTTCTCTTGAAATCAGCTTATCTAAATCCCGTAATAATGCGCCGCCGCCCGTCAACACAATACCGCGCTCAGCGATATCTGATGACAACTCTGGCGGTGTTTGCTCAAGGGCCGCTTTGACCGCGCTAATGATACCGCTCAATGGATCGCTCAGTGCTTTTTGTACTTCTTCTGAATTGACCGTGAAGGTTTTTGGCACCCCTTCTGCCATGCTGCGGCCACGAACTTCTACTTCTAATTGGCTGTCTTCGTTCAATGCCGAACCGACTTCTTTTTTGATGCGCTCAGCGGTTGTTTCACCAATGACGCAGCCATGGGTACGGCGTACGTGAGTGATAATGGCTTCATCAAACATATCGCCACCGATACGAATAGACTCTGCATAGACACAACCAGATAGAGCAATCACCGCAATCTCAGTGGTACCGCCGCCGATATCCACGACCATAGAACCACTGGCTTCATGAACTGGCATACCAGCGCCTATTGCCGCCGCCATTGGCTCTTCTAGCAACAATACTTTACTCGCCCCTGCTGATGATACGGCCTCACGAATCGCTTTACGCTCGACCAGAGTAGACTTACATGGCACACAAACCACCACATTTGGCTGTGCCATAAAACGCTTGGCTTTTACCTTAGTGATAAAATGCTTAAGCATCTTTTGCGTTACTTCAAAGTCAGCAATCACCCCGTCTTTTAGAGGGCGAATCGCAGTAATATTGGCAGGCGTACGACCCAGCATTTGCTTTGCGTCGATACCAACAGCAGCAACGGTTGGGTTTTGAGTACGATTACTTCGTAATGCAACCACCGTAGGCTCGTCAAGTACGACGCCTTTATTAGGAATAAAAATGAGGGTGTTCGCAGTACCGAGGTCGATAGCGATATTATTTGATAAAAATCCAAACAGGTTCATGGCTAATATATCCAGCGTCTTACGAATGAGGCGAATGAGATTGACTGAGGGGTAACTTGTCAGTGTTGAGCAAATCGTTGATAGACATTACTTGGCGCGACAATTGAGCATCGCAGCAAGTCAAACCTAAGCAATAATGATGAAATGATAAAACTGAGCTAAATTATACCGATTTGGCTCAAAAAAAACACAGATATTTGCATCAGTAAGTCAGGATTTTGGTCTTAAACGCTAAAAGTTGTTACAAAGTTTAAAATAGCGGTGGTAGCCACTCGGTTCAATGAAACACCATTTAATTCAATAACTAACAAAGTTCTACAGGCAGACGATCGTTTTGCTTTATAGCAGGTGCATACTGTAACGTATTTCAGAACAGAATGGGTAAGCAATTGAGGGGCAATGATAAATTATCCGCTTAATTTTGCAAATTCTTATATTTTATCTAAAGTGTCTTGGTTGATATTGTGCATCAATCAAGCGTCATGCTCTGTAAACTTGGAGCAGATGCTTTATAATAACCCAACTTTATAAAAACCCTTTTTTAGCAACGAAGTTTTGACCCTGATATTTTGACCCTGACCCATTTTGATATCCATTTTCAGTATTTATTATTTTGGTATGCATGATTGCCATGTCTACTTATTACGCACACTTAACCAAAACTGTCCTTAAATGGAGAAACCATGTCTCAACAAACCATGTCACAGCAACCATCAACGTCTGACAGCGCCGTCAGCCGTGAAGAGATCCTAGAAATTGCTAACCTTGCCCGTTTGGGTGTCGATGAGAGTACGGCCAACAGTTATGCTGACGAGATTACCAAAGTCTTAAAGCTGATGGTAACGCTTGGTAATGTTGATACCACTGATGTCAAGCCATTAGCGAACATTCATGAAACTTGTCAAGAATTGCGTGCCGATATCGCCAAACACGATATCAACCGCGAGCGCAATCAATCGGTCGCGCCTGCGGTCGAAGACGGCTTGTACTTGGTACCACAAGTGATTGAATAGACGGTTGTCTCTGTTTTTTGACTTTATCTTATTTTATTTATGCTACTAACACTTTGACGGACGACACCTTATGTCTGAGCTTCATCTATTAAGTACCGAGCAGCTGATTACTGGCTTACAGAACAAACAATTTAGCAGTCTTGAGCTGACTGACCACTATATTAAGCGTATCGACGCGCTAGACGGCAAGATCAATAGCTTTATCACTCACACGTCTGAAACTGCTCGCGCCCAAGCAAAAGCGGCGGATGAGATGCGTTTACAAGGCGATAAGCGTCCATTACTCGGCGTACCAATGGCGCACAAAGACATCTTTTGCACCCAAGGCGTGCTCACCACTTGTGGCTCTAAAATGCTGCATAACTTTGTCTCGCCTTATGATGCCACTATCGTCTCTAATATCGACAAAGCCGGTATGATTAGCTTGGGTAAGCTCAATATGGATGAGTTTGCCATGGGCTCAGACAATAGCAGCTCTTATTATGGTACGGTGCAAAACCCGTGGAACCTAGAGCGTGTTCCGGGTGGCTCATCAGGTGGTAGCGCCGCCGCCGTTGCCGCAGGCTTCGTTCCTGTCGCCACAGGTAGTGATACAGGTGGATCTATTCGTCAGCCTGCCTCATTTTGTGGCTTGACCGGTATCAAACCCACTTATGGCCGCGTGTCACGTTTTGGGATGATTGCCTACGCCTCAAGTCTTGACCAAGCAGGTAGTCTGGGACGCAGTGCCAAAGACTGCGCGTACCTCTTGCAGCCAATGATCGGTCATGATGTGCGCGACGGCACCTCTATCAAACATGACATGCCTAATTACGTACAAGACATCAACGATGCAGAAGCAGCGGCGGGCGATAAGCCATTTGCTGGCCTACGTATCGGTGTGGCAAAAGAGTATTTCGGTAATGGATTAGACGCGGAAGTTGAGCAAACCGTACGTGCCGCGCTTAAAAAATACGAAGAACTGGGCGCGACCATTGTCGAGGTGCATATCACTGATCCTGAGATCACGCTTGCCACTTACTACATGCTAGCACCTGCAGAAGCGTCATCGAACCTGTCACGTTTCGATGGCGTACGCTTTGGTTATCGCTGTGAACACCCAAAAGATTTAATCGATCTTTATACACGTTCACGCTCTGAGGGCTTCGGTCCAGAAGTACAACGCCGTATTTTGACCGGAACGTATGCGCTCTCTGCTGGTTACTTTGACGCTTACTATACTAAAGCACAAAAGGTGCGTCGCTTAATTGTCAAAGACTTTGAAGAGGCGTTTGCCAACTGTGACGTCATCGCCAGTCCAACGGCACCAACCGCCGCTTATAAGCTTGCCGAAGAGCTTGATCCGGCAACCATGTACTTGGGTGACGTATATACTATCGCTGTGAATTTGGCGGGCTTACCAGCGCTCAGTCATCCTGCTGGCTTAACTTCTGAAGGCTTGCCTGTGGGCTTACAACTGATTGGCAAACATTGGCAAGAAAGTAAGCTGCTGTCTACTGCGCACTTGTTCCAGCAACACACAGATCACCATTTACAACAATCGCTCATCGCGAAGGAGACGGTATAATGAACACAGCAACTACTACTGATAACAATACCGTTCGTAAAGAGGCCGTTCGTAAAGAGCTATTCGTCGATGGCTATGAAGTGGTCATCGGTATTGAGATTCACTGCCAGCTCAATACGGAAAGTAAGATATTCTCAACCGCGCCGACAGATTTTGGTCATGAGCCAAACAGTCAAGCCAGCCTTGTAGACCTAGGTTTGCCTGGTGTGCTGCCCGTATTAAATAGCGGCGTGGTCGACCGCGCCCTAAAATTCGGTATCGGTGTCAATGCTGAGCTGGGTTTATACAACACATTTGACCGCAAAAACTACTTTTATCCTGACCTGCCCAAAGGCTATCAAATCACGCAAATGGCAAATCCTATCGTTGGTAAAGGTTATATCGATGTGGTGGTCAACGAAGGCGAAAAGAACGAATATCCAAAACGCATGGGTATCACTCGCGCCCATTTAGAAGAAGATGCGGGCAAATCTGTACATGATGCCATCGACGGTATGACTGGTGTCGACTTGAACCGTGCTGGCACACCATTGATCGAAATTGTCTCTGAGCCAGATATGCGCTCGGCCCATGAAGCCCTTGCTTATATCAAAGCCATTCACCAGTTGGTTACGTGGCTCGGTATTTCAGACGCTATCATGGCAGAAGGCTCATTCCGCTGTGACTGTAACGTCTCGGTGCGCAAACCTGGTGACGAGCTTGGTACACGTACCGAGCTTAAAAACTTGAACTCGTTCCGCTTCATCGAACGCGCCATCAACCGCGAAATCGAGCGTCAAATTGACATCATTGAAGACGGCGGTAAAGTTGTTCAAGCAACGATGCTCTATGATCCAGAGCGTGACGAAACGCGCACCATGCGTACCAAAGAAGACGCCAACGACTATCGCTACTTCCCGGATCCTGACTTACTGCCTGTCAACATTGAGCAGCATACCGTGGATGAGATCAAAGCCGCCATGCCTGAGCTACCAGTTGCTCGTCGCGCCCGTTTTGAAGACGCGCTTGGTCTATCAGAATATGACGCTCGTATCTTGACTGGGAGTCGACAGTTGGCCGATTACTTCGAAGACGTCGTTGTAGAAGTAGGACAACAAGATGCCAAAATGGCGGCCAACTGGGTCATGGGTGATCTATTAGGTGCACTGAATAAAGACGATAAAGACATCATCGACTCCCCTATCAGTGCCAAGCAATTGGCAGGTATGCTAGGACGCATCAAAGACGATACCTTGTCTGGCAAATTGGCCAAAAAAGTCTTTAGCGCATTGTATGAGCGCGAAGGTGGCGATGCGGATGACGCAGCTGATAAAATCATCGAAGAAAAAGGCCTCAAGCAAGAAACCGACACGGGCGCGATTAAAGCCATCGTGGAAGACGTGATTGCTAAAAACCAAGCGATGGTCGATGAGTATCGCGGCGGTAAGGAAAAAGCCTTTAACGGTCTGGTTGGACAGGTGATGAAAGCCAGTCGCGGTAGTGCCAACCCGCAGCAAGTCAACCAAATCCTAAAAGAGCTATTGGGTTAAGATTACTTGCCAATCCGTGATAATGCTGGCTATGATAAGCAAAATGACATCGTAGATTTTGGCTAATATAAATAGCCCTTGCAATGTGTCAAATTTTGCGTAAAATAGTCAGTCATTCGGGGCGTAGCGCAGTCTGGTAGCGCACTACACTGGGGGTGTAGTGGTCGCAGGTTCAAATCCTGCCGTTCCGACCAAACATAGCAGTAAAGAGAAAAGCCAATCATTGATTTTCAATGGTTGGCTTTTTTTGTGCTAAATTTGGCTGTTGATTGTATGATGTATTTAAGGAATAAATAATAAAAATCTTGCAAGGCACGACAAGTATTCGAAAGCCAGTCGTTCATATATCTTTAGGCTGGCGTTGCCTTGCACCTATTTTAACTTAAGGGCGTAGGGGTGTAATTGTGAGTGTTTTGCTGAATAAGCTTAAAGAGCGTCATAAAGAATTTATATTGGTTTCGGAAACCCTAGAATTAATGTCACAGGCAAATGAAAACTGCCCACTTGAGCATGTTAAAACTTACCTACTGTCTTATTATATTCACCATCATACGCCAGTGTTTTATCTTGATGATTACTTTAGGCTAGCTATTGATCCATCAGAGGAGACTATTAGAAACTTTGATGGTTTTGATAGTACGCTTCACGAATTAACTAACGATAAAGTATCGGATAATGCATACTTTCCTATCAAATCATTAAATGATTTTGAGCCAATACAAGAGTTTGATATTTTTGCTTATAAACGTGGTTATCATTACATTGCAAATCATTCAGTTGGTAAGTTTATAACTGGTGAAAAGGTAATTGGTTTAACTGAGGACAGAGCTATAGAGCTACTTAAAAATGGAGCTATTAAAAAGCTACAGATTAATAATAAAAACATAGCACGACAATCGAACGCACCGCCACCACCAAACCATATCAACATAGCCCCAACATCCCAAAAAATAATAGATAAAGTAATTGAAGCTGAGAAGCCTAAAGAAGCTACTTTTCCTAATAAGTGGCAGCATATGACCATGCTTTATGATTACTTTACACCGCATCAAGCGTGCTGCTTTATAGCTGGCTTACATCCCAACTTCAACGGGTGCGATGACGGGTTAGAAATGGCAGAATGTATTATTGAAGGTGGGTTTAAGAGTGGCAAATTAATAGTTGATAGCGAACATCAAATCAAAAGTGCTAGTTTAAAATCATTTTTATATAGTAAAAACTGGATAATGAAAGGATTTAATGACAACCTAACAGACGATACGCACAGTCCAAACAAAGAGAATAGCGCTTATCAAAAGCGCATAGCTGAACTGGAACAGCAATTAGCGGAGAAGGAAGCTAATGCTAGCTTTATGATGGGAACCCCCACAGTAGAACAAGGTGAGCCTAGAGACAGTGAACAGATTATTAGTGACTTTAGAGATCAGATAACGCAGCTTACTGCTGAAAATAACAACCTTAATTCTAGGTTAAGCACAGCTAGAAATACTTACAAGCAACACCGAAATGAAATAAAAGCCCTCACAGAAAAGAATGAACAGGTAGAAAACGAAAAAGCGGAACTCATCGAGCAGATGAATAACCAAGCAGGCTTGCCAGCCGATGACGTACAATTAAACGGTATTGCTAAATATAACGCTGATAAAGCCTATATTATTTCTACAAGCCAAGCACTTGCTAAATATATATGGGGTATGGACACCAAAAAGGCGATTAGAACGGGTGACATGGTGCAGCAAATAAGACACGTAATGCACAATGTAGCACCTAACTTGCTACCTGATGACAAAGCTATAAGAGAATGGCTATCAGGTATTGCCCCAGATTATGCAAAGAAAGGAGGTAAAACTCCAAAAGATGCCCCTAGTGAAATATCCCTAATCATGAAAAAGTAATGTCCCCAAACACGTAAAACCTCTGTTTATGTCAATAAACACGGTGTACAGGGAATTTTCTTACCCAGCTCCACCCCCTAACATAGACCATGTAAGCCGTAGCAACCGTTACGGCTCTCTACACAACATGGAGCTAACAAATGACCCACCCAAACCAAAACTCACAACAGCCACCTAATATCCAACCCCGAAAACTCCAAAGCTGGCAGCGTTTTTTACTCAGAGCTCTGCTCGGTATCCTATTGCCTTACCTACTATCACCGCCCGATATCAGTATTTACATTTATCACATGACTATCGCCCTTCCCTCATAGCGATAGCATATATACTGCCCTAGCTGATACTCACCATAACTAGACTTTTAGTAGGTGAGCAGTTAGGGTAAATGCTCTACCACGATGATGGTTTATCCTATGTCCGAGACTCTTGCTCAGCCTAATCTTACCCTTACAGATGACGCGCCTTGGAACGCGTATCAGCGTCCTTTTGTCCGCGATTTGGCATATGTGCTGGCCTGTCCCAATGTTTTAACGACGTGGTTAGATTTTGCACCGCACCAAAATACGCATACGGTTGATGTGCATAACGCCAGCTTTTGGCAAGATCAATTTAACGCGTATCGACAGCGCTTAGAAAGATTGGACACAACCACCGCTTATCAGGAGTTGACCCGCTATTTATTAAAAAGACCGAGTCCGAGCCGTTTGGGCTTTCACTTTGAGGGGTTATTGTCGTTTTGGTTAGAAGATGGTTTTGCAAGTAACCTGCATCCATACGAGATATTGGCTAACAATGTGCAGTTATATAGCGGCAAGCAGACAACGGGTGAGCTGGATTTAATCTTGTACAATCATGAAGAGAAGCTGGTTGAGCATTGGGAGCTTGCCATTAAGTTTTTTATGGGGTCTGCGCCTTTTGCGCCTGAAAACTGGGTTGGGATCAACTCCAAAGACAATTTGCAGCGCAAAATGACACACATGCAGACCAAGCAGTTTCGTAGCGTGTGGGTCGATACCGAGGATCATGGACGCCTCAGAATTGATAAGCGTTATGGCGTCATCAAAGGGCGCTTCTTTTTGCCCATGAACAACACCCGTTTTGGCAATCATGATTGGCCTGCTTGGCTGGAACCAAGCTTTCCCATACATGAGTGGTGCGATAAGAATGACCTGACCAATCTTGCGACTATTGATACGACGGCACTACGACGTGCACGCTATGTGGAATGGTTTAGCAAACGTGACTTTTATGATAACTATGATGCACGTCTACCACCGCTTAATCTGTGTGAAACCGAAACCCTTAGAACCGGATTGTACTTCGAAGGCGATAGGCCAATCGTCATTTACTATGACCGTCGTGATAAGGTTGAAGATGCGTTTTAATACGTCTCAATCACCTGCATCAGCTCATATCTGAGCATATCGGCACTGGGCATACGTTCTGCATGAAAGCGAACGATAGGAATGCCCGCACTGGCCAAGGCCTTATCCTTTTTGTCATCAGCCTTTTGCCGCGCTTTACTACTGTGTGTCCAGTCATCAAGCTCAATAGCGAGCAGCGTGGTTTGGGCATCGATATCCACGATCACGTAATCGACGCTTTGACGACAAATACGATTGAACCAAAAGCTGCGCTCTGACGTCTCGTTACTATTGGCTTCAATGATACGTGACAGTTGAACTTGAACAAAGATATGATATTCAGGTAAGGCGTTTTTTAACTTCTTAAAAAAGATCACTTCTGTATCAGTCATGATCGGCATGGGCGCAAATGGCCAAATCGCTAAGTCATCGCCGCGCACAGGCGGTGGGTCAGGCTCGACGTTTTGACGTTTTACTAACAGCTTTGGTAGTGTAATTAGCCCTAAAAAGCCAACGGCTAGAATTAAAAATATAACGCCAAATGACATGGTTTTACCTTATACAATATGAGCGTGATTGGCTGTCCGTCATAACTTAGTTAAAGCCAGCAGCAATCAATCACAACCGATCAGCCTTTATAGGCTGGCAGGTTATACGAAGAAAAATAGAGAAACGCGACACTTATCCTAGCGAAGCTTGTGTCAATCGGCAAACAATAACGCAAAAAACACGACAGTAAATGTCGTGTTATATCGGAAAACAGTAAAAACTATCGTCTGTTAAACGGGCATTTAGATTAATCCCCTCAAAGACAACATTAGCGCCAGTATAAAACCCAAGCCCCTGTCGTATTAACCTTGGGGTCACTATTGATCTTATCTTTTAGCGCTAAGGCAGCGACTTTGCCACGCTCAGGCCCGACGATTACTCGAACACCGCGACTGGTCGGACTGGTCTTAACTTGATAGCCTGCGGCTTGAAGTTTTTTTGCCAACTCATCCGCTCTGGCTTGATTGTTTGCCAGTGCCACTTGCACGCCAAAGCTGCCTTTGGCATCGGTTTCTTTGACTTCTTTACGCGCCTCACTAAGTTTCTGCTGGGCGTCACGCTTCGCCTCAGCGGATTTTTCAGCTGCCGCCGCTTCACGTTCTAAACGTTGTACTTGGCTACGCGATGGAATCGTTATATTTTGACCCACTTGTAGCGAGGTTGAGGGCGATAAATTGTTTGCCTGTGCCAAAACTTCTACGGGCATGTTGTATTGTCTTGCAAGCTTAATCAAGCCATCCCCTCTTTTGACCTGATAGTCAGAAGGCGATTTGGGCGCTTCATTCTTAGCGGCTTCTGCCGCTTCCCTATTTTTTTCAGCCAATGCTTGCGCTTCAGCCTGCTTTTTTGCGTCAGCTTGTCTTCTTGCGTCGGCAGCCTTCTTACTTTCAGCAGCGGCTTGTTCTCTTAAAGCCGCTTGGCGCTGAGCTTCCTGCTGTTGCGAGGTTTCTGAAATTTGTGACGCCTCTGGGGTTATGGGCGATGCCAATGCTGATTCTGCTGAGGCAGTGGTTCCTTGAGTGGACTCTGTACTGTCGCTCTCTTCTACTGCTGGTGTATTGCTAGCGACATATTGCTCACTTTCAGCACGTGCTTTTGCTAAGGCTTGCGCTTCTGCGGCCTCTTGTTCTGTTAAAAACTGCTCAGCACGTTTTTCTTGCTCTGCGACGCGAGCGGCGCGTTCTTTTTGTTTTTGAGCCAAAATACGTTTTTCGGTTTCGATATCAGTGGTCAGTGGCTGCTGAGCTTGTTGTTCGATACTTGGATTATCGACTAATGCCGGCGGTAAATGCGGTTTATTATTTTCACCAATTTGTTGCACCATCGCGTATAGCATCACGCTACCGCCTATAATCATCCCAATGCCCAATAAGGCTTGTCTCGAAAAGTTCATCCGTTTACGTCTCTTAGTTGGTGATAAGGTTGATTGAGTGGCACCGCTAACGTCTCAAAATGAAGCGCGCATAGCCGTGACCAGTAGTGAGAGCAGTCGATTACATCTATCAATGACCATCAAACAATGTCCATTAAGTCTCAAGCGTTATGCCAATTTTATAATAATCGTTTTTTGAAACACTTTGATTATAAAGCATAATATTTACGCTGTCTGCAATCAGGCTGATACTAAGGTTAACATTAAATAACGTCATTTTTCACCTAAATTATCATTTTTCAATCGCAGTCAAAGCTTCTCCAATGGTGTGAAATGAACCACAAACGACGATTAAATCTTGCGGCTGACTGGCCTGTATAACGGCCTGTGTCGCCTCTTCTAAACGCTTAAATGTATGAATCTGCGCACCATCGATATAATTTGCCAAGATACTACGCAATTGCTCAGTGCTCGCCGCTCGCGGATAATCAATTTCAGCAATAAACCAATCACTAATGGGCAAACCTGATTTAGTCAAACGTTGTATAACGTTATCAATGTCTTTATCAGCCAGCATGGAAAATAGCATTTTAATGGTAGCAGGCGCACGGCTGACTTGATTGTCTAAACTTGAATTGTCTAGGTTTGAATTGTCTTTAGACTGACTGGCCAAATGCTGCTGCCAAAACGGCGATAGCTGTTGTAATAAAAACGCAACGCCCTGCTCGTTATGCGCCACATCAAACAACCAATGCCGCTCTTTCACGATTCGATAATCAAAGCGACCTGCCAACTGCACCCTTTGTAGTGCTTGCTCAATGGCGTGTCTGTCAATGTCTAATGGACTTGCCAATACTGCTGATAAGGCATTGGCGGTATTGGTCAATGACAGCGCTGGGCGTGGTAGCTGCATGGTGACTGCCGTATTGCTATACTGCCATGTTTTTGCATCGATGTCGCGGTAAGCAAATGCTTGCCCAACCTGATAGCAAGTCGCTTGATGCGTATCAATAGCATGCTGCACACTATTTGGCATTTGCGTGCTGCCGTAAACCAAAGCAATACCATCTCGTAAAATACCTGCTTTCTCGCGACCGATGGTTTCCACATTATCGCCCAACCAATCAACGTGATCGATACCGATATTGGTAATCACCGCCATATCCGGATCAATGATATTGACCACATCTAGACGGCCACCGAGCCCCACTTCCAACACCCAAACATCACAGTCCGCTTCTGCAAATATCAATAATGCCGCTAAAGTCGTCATCTCAAAAAACGACAACGTCAACGCGCATTGTAATCGCGCCGCCTCCACTTTGCTAAAGGCTTGAATCAAAGTTTGATCGCTGACCATCTCGCCATTGATGCGAACACGCTCATTAAACACATTCAAGTGCGGCGATTGATACAAGGCGGTCTTATAACCCGCCGCCTGACACATCTGCGCGATAACCGCCGTCGTCGAGCCTTTACCATTGGTGCCTGCCACCGTAAACACATAGGCATCATCTTTTGCTGACTGAACCACGCCTAGTGCCTGCGCAACGGGCAGCACTCGCGACAACCCCATGTCTATGGCAGAGACATGTATCTGCTGCATATAATCCAACCATTCAGTTAGGCTGGCCTGATCATTTGGGGTATGCGTAGAAGCGATTAGAGAGTCAGACATGGACAAAACCTACCTAAAGAATTTTGATAAAGGCTAAAAAATGTAAACGAAAAACAGTATAACTGGCTTGGCAAAAAGCAAAAATAGCATTTACCGTGATGTAACGATAAATGCTATTCGTGGAGTGTTGCTATCCGGCAGATAGTAGCACAACGTTGACCGATTATATACCGTAGACGCCGTTGCCTACTGAGCATCTACATTAGGCACACGGCACAGCTTGGCGAGTAGACGATAAATCGTATCGATTAGCTGATGACGATGTACCACTTCGTCAACCACACCGTGCTCTAACAAAAACTCTGCGCGTTGAAACGGCTCTTCTAACGTCTCACGTACGGTTTGTTCGATAACGCGCTTGCCAGCAAAGCCAATCATCGCTTTTGGTTCTGCCAAATGAATATCACCAAGCATGGCTAACGAAGCTGTCACACCGCCATAAACAGGATTGGTCAACACCACGATGTAAGGAATGCCAGCCAATCGCAAGCGTTCAATAGCAGCGCCTGTTCGTGCCATTTGCATCAAAGACAGTAGACCTTCTTGCATACGCGCACCGCCCGAGGCTGCAAAACAAACCAAGGGAATTTTATCTTCCAGTGCTTTTTCGGCGGCTTGGACAAAACGGTCGCCAACCACCGAGCCCATAGATCCACCCATAAAACGAAAATCAAAGGCACAGGCGACCACATCCAGATTGCGCAATTTGCCATACATCACAAGCAATGCTTCACTTTCCTTGGTTTTTTCTTGGGCTTCGATCATACGCTCTGGATACGGCTTACTGTCTACAAAGCTTAGCGGATCTTTGGCCGTAAATTCTTGCCCAAGCTCTCCGCCCACTTGATCAAGCAACCAGTTTAAGCGCTCACGAGCACTCATGGGTAAATGATGGTCACAATGCGGGCACACATAACAGTTAAAAATCAGCGCCGTATTGGTAATCATGGAGTGGCAATTGCTGCACTTGGTTGACGGCTCAGTTTCAACGGCGGTCAATGTGGCCGTTAGCTGTTGTTTAATACCCGGTATTGGGCGCTTAAACCATGACTGCCCTGCTGTATTGGTATTTGGTGCAAGGCTGGCCGTACTGTCGTTATTAGAATCGGGTTTTGTCGTCGTATCAGTCATATTATTCGCCATTATCAAAGGCTTGTCGGCAAGTTGGCTCATTCACTTGTCTTAAAGAGTCAATTTAAAAGTCGCACACAGTCCTAACATGAGCAGTTATAAGGCACGATTTTGTGCAACTGTAACGATTTATAGTATAGGTGAGGTTAGTTTACACACGTAAACTAAGTTTAGCAAAGTCATTTCACCCTGTCTTTATAAACATTTTTATAAAAAGAGTCATGATTACTCCACTTAATCATAGTCCTCTTAATAAAATCGTCTCTCTTACCTAATTATGTTTATGCTTTTCAAATTAAGCTAAGCGTTCAAATTATCTATGTGTTGAAACCGCCATATATTCAAACCGTCTAGGCACTTAAACTATCTAGGGCAGCACGCAATTCATCCATTTTGATCATAATGTTTTGCTGAGCATTGGCAACCGCAGTAGCATCGTTGCCATCTATATCGGCAAAGTTCTGTACCAAGGCACTCCCTACAATCACACCATCGGCATGTGCGCCAATCGCTTTGGCTGACGCGGCATCACGGATACCAAAGCCCACACACACAGGCAAATCAGTCTCCGCTTTAATCGCTTGAACTTGGGTGGCCACATCGTCTGTATTGAGGGTGGCTGAGCCGGTCACGCCTTTTAAAGACACATAATAAATATAGCCACCGCAGTGAGTTAGAACTTGCTCACGGCGCTCAGGCAAAGTGGTGGGCGATAATAAGAAAATCTCATTCATCGCATGCTCAGTCAAATGCTGAGTGAAGCTACCCGCCTCGGCAGGTGGCAAATCGACCATCAAGATACCATCGACGCCTGATTGCTCACATAGCGCGACAAAATTGTCATAACCAATAATCTCAACGGGATTCAGATAACCCATCAAGATGATTGGCGTTTGCGTGTCTTGTTGACGGAACTCTGCTACCATTTTTAAGGCATCACGAGTACTCGTGCCAGCAGCCAATGCGCGCTCGCCAGCTAAAGCGACGACAGGGCCATCTGCCATTGGGTCAGAAAACGGCAAGCCAAGCTCAATCATATCTGCGCCATGCTTAACCAAATCATGCAGTAAATCAACAGTGACCGTAGGATTTGGGTCGCCTGCCATCACATAAGGAATCAGGGCTTTTTTATTTTGTTCTTTAAGCGTTGCAAAAGTGCTTTCAATTCTGGTCATAAAATTCTCTTAATTATTATAAAATTAATTTGTAGTTATAGAATCACGTAATACGCGCATTTGCTCTACTGATTGATCAAAGTCAGCTCTAGCTTTATCTATGATAGTTTCCATTCGAGCCAATAATTCTGCATCTACTTGACTCATAATTGATTGTCTTTGCCATGCCTCTACTTTTGCTACTCGTTCCATATAGATACTATTAGATAAGTTCTTGCATTTATCCATCAAAAACTCACGCCATGGCGTTTCTCTTTTTTCGTCGCCGTTGCAAATATGACATGCCAGCACAAAATTATAGATATCATTGCTACCACCGTCTTGAACTGCCAATAGGTGATCAAGATGTCCTTGACGGCTATTAGGATCAATAGTTATGTCACAATACGCACAGCAATTATCAAAATAACACCATATTTGCTTTTTTTGTGTCTTATTCGGATGTGAATCTACAATTTGAAGCAAGCTACGTCTGATTTGATTTTTTGCCATAGAAGGTGTGACTTTTGCCATAAATCTATACCTCTCGTAGGTAAAAAATAGGATATAAAGCTCAATAACTACAGGTTGTAATATCTCATTAACTATATTATTCAGCCTTCTACTTTTTCCGTAGAAAACCTTGCTATAAACTATAGAAGATAATTATCTATCTAATATAGTAGATACTACATCTCAATCCCTTCTGCCGTCATCACCGAATGCAGATCTTTATCACCGCGACCTGACATATTGACGATGATCGTTTGATCTGGCGTCATTGTCTTAGCCAGCTTTAAGGCATAAGCGACGGCATGGGCAGATTCAAGCGCAGGGATGATACCTTCTTTGCGCGTGGACTCATGAAAGCCTTCTAGCGACTCCTTATCCGTACAGCCAACGTACTCGACGCGGTTCATGTCTTTTAGAAAGCTGTGTTCAGGACCAACGCCCGGATAATCAAGACCTGCCGAGATAGAATGTGTCTCTTGAATCTGACCATCATCATCTGCCATAAGGTACGTACGGTTGCCATGTAGCACACCGATACGACCTGCTGCCAATGGTGCAGAATGACGACCTGATTCGATGCCGTCACCCGTTGCTTCAACGCCGTACATCTTAACCTCGGGATCATTTAAGAAATCAAAGAATAAACCAATGGCGTTTGACCCCCCGCCAACACAAGCGACCAAGGCGTCAGGTAATTTGCCTGTTTTTTCTAAATGCTGGATACGGGCTTCTTTACCGATAATCGCCTGAAAATCACGTACCAACAGCGGATAAGGATGCGGGCCTGCCACAGTACCAATAATATAATACGTGCTATCCACGTTGGTGACCCAATCGCGCATGGCTTCGTTCATCGCATCTTTAAGCGTACGTGAGCCTGACGTGACAGGCACGACTTTTGCACCCAGCAAGCGCATACGATAGACGTTCATCTTTTGACGTTCAACATCGTCTGCGCCCATATAAACGATACATTCTAGTCCCAAACGCGCCGCAATCGTGGCAGTGGCAACGCCGTGCTGTCCTGCGCCCGTTTCAGCGATGATGCGTTTTTTGCCGCACATCTTGGCAAGCAAGGCTTGGCCAATGGTGTTATTTACTTTGTGCGCGCCTGTATGGTTGAGATCTTCACGTTTAAAATAGATTTGCGCGCCACCAATCTCGTCGCTTAAGCGCTTGGCATGATACAGCGGCGTTGGACGACCAACATAATTGACCAAATCATTGTGATACTCTTCCCAAAACGCCGGATCGGCTTTCACTTTGGTATAGAGCGTCTCTAATTCTTCAAGTGCTGCCATCAAAGTTTCAGAGACAAAACGACCACCATGGACGCCGAAATGACCACTGGTATCTGGATACTGGTTAAAGTCCGGTACATTATCAGGGTTGGTAAAAGAATTGACGGCTTTTGTGGCTTCAGATAAATCTTTATTAACGACGTGATTCATGAGTATTCCTATTATAATAAGAGGTATTTTTTAGTATTTGTTTTATAAAAATAGTGTGAGTAGGCAGTCGTGTCACTAATACAGGACTAGCTACTGATATTCGAAGGTTCGCTAAGCGTCTCGTTTTGCCATCGATCGCGTTTGACCGCTTTCATAAAGGCGCGCATTTTGGCTGTGTCTTTTTTGCCTTTACCTTGCTCAATACCACCGCTGACGTCAACGGCATAAATAGGTAGCGCAGAAGTCGAGACAACATTGTCAGCATCTAACCCACCTGCCAAAATAATAGGCAATGAGCTGTCTTGCGGAATGAGATTCCAGTCAAAGCGCTGGCCTGTCCCGCCATAAGCAGCGGGGTGATAAGCATCCAGTAAAATACTACTGGCACCTACTGCGGCAAACTTATCAATTTGAGCGCGAACGCTATCGAGTGTGTGCTGCTCAGTATTAATACGCAGTGCTTTAATCCAGCGCTTATTGACAGCACTTGCCAGCTGCTCACACTGCTCAGGTGTCTCGTCACCATGAAACTGAATGATGTCAAAAGGCACCGTATTTGCCAGTTCAACCAGCTCATCTTTTGACATATTTACCACCAACGCCACCACACTCACAAATGCGGGCACAGCCGCACTTAGCGTCTTCGCTTGGGCAAGTGTCACAGCGCGCGGGCTTGGTGGATAAAACACCAAACCGACCGCATCCACACCCAATTGTGTGGCAGTCTGGATATCACTAAGCTGGGTAAAACCGCAAAACTTAACGTGCATGTTGAGACCTTGGTTAGAGCATTTAGTATGACATTGCCAAGCTGGCTGACATCAAATATGACGAAGCAACTATGAAACAAGTCACTATGAAACAAGCAACTATGAAAGAAGTAACTGTCTAAAAAGTAACGGTGAAAATAAATATAAAAATAACTATGATGATAATTTGTTAATGGATGGGCAAATCCATTGCATCAAAAAACTTATCCTAGCATACTTTTATTCCTAATTTTGTTTATGATTGAGATAAGGGTATTTGAATGTCTAAGACGGCAGCAGCAAGTGGCGCCAATAGTAGTGATAGCAGCAATAATAAAAACAATTCTGCAAGTCTACCGCATTATTTGATGTGGTTTCGTCGTGATCTACGCGTCCATGATAACACTGCCCTAACCGCGCTTTGTGAACGCGCAAAAGCAGACAACGCTCAGGTCAGTGCCATATTTTTCCTGACGCCCAAACAATGGCAGTCGCATGATATGTCACTGGCACAAATGGATCATATCGCCCGCACTTTGCCGTTACTGGCAAAAACCTTGCAAACGCAACTGAACATCAAACTGACCGTACAGGTTTGTCCCAGCTTTTCTGATTGCATCCAAGCGCTTAGTACTTTTTGTGAGGCAAATAACATCAATTGTCTGATGGCCAATCATGAGTACGAAGGCAATGAGATTGCGCGTGATGAACAAGTCAAGCACCAGCTTGCCGACAGTAATATCGAGTTTATCCGCTGGCACGATCAATGTATCTTGCTGCCGCAAAGTATCACAACCAATGATGACACCATGTATAAAGTATTTACCCCATTTTATAAAAAATGGCGTCATACTTTGGATGTTAGTACCATTGAAAGTCATGACGCACCAGCCATCAATAACAATAAAATTGATATTACCCTCTCAAAGGACAGCGCAAACACGGTTAAGGGAATAGAGCGTCTTAGCAAAACAACTACCGATGCGTATCAAAAGTCGCTGCAAGACGCTGATTCATTACAGCACATTGATAGAGATGATCAGCTCAAGCAAGCGCGCGAGGCTTATCCCGCGGGTGAGACGGCAGCTTGCCAGCGGTTAGATGCCTTTGTCGCTGATGATATTTATGATTATGATGTGGGCCGCGATGTACCAAGCCTACACGCCACCAGTCAATTATCCGCTTACCTAACCATTGGTACGATTAGCCCCAGACTTTGCTATTTAACAGCAAACAAGGAGCAGGAAAAACTGCACGGTAATGATGGTGATAATGAAGATATCAATCGCTGGATCAGTGAGCTGGCATGGCGAGATTTTTATCGTCATGTGCTGGTTGATAAGCCTGAATTAATCCGTCATCAAGCCTATAAAGACGAGACCGATGACAGTATTAACTGGTCATTTAATAATGAAGATTTTGACGCTTGGTGCAAAGGCAAAACAGGCGTCCCTTTGGTCGATGCGGCCATGAGATGTCTGAATGCGACCGGCTTTATGCATAATCGTCTGCGCATGGTAACTGCCATGTTTTTGACCAAAGACTTGCTAATCAACTGGCGGTGGGGCGAGCGCTACTTTATGCAGCAGCTCATCGATGGGGATTTTGCCTCTAACAATGGCGGCTGGCAGTGGAGCGCCTCCACAGGTACGGATTCTGCGCCCTACTTTCGCATTATGAATCCCTTTAGCCAAGGCAAAACGCACGATACCAACGGTGAATTTATTAAGACGTGGCTGCCTGAATTAAAGAATGTTCCTACCAGTATTCTGCATTCAGAAGACAAGCTACGTAAAGCGCTCAGTAAAGATGGCAAATTTGCTGACCTTGATTACCCTGCGCCGATGGTCGAACATAAAAAAGCGCGCAAGCTTGCCATTGCAGAATTTAAAAAATAATGGCAAGCGTGAAAAGGCAGTCGTGTTTAGAAAGTGGTTGTTTTTCAAAATAGTTGTTTTCTACAATAGCTTTTTCTCAAAATAGCCTTTTTGTACATTAACAAAGCTCATGCCCTTTACTGCTTAGCCATTTGTAGGTGCAGCTATTGGTAACTGGCATGCCCCTGCGCCTTGCGTGGTCACAGTCACGACTGCGCCTGTCATAGCAAACAGTTGCTGCAACTGAGTCTGGGCATTTTTTAGTGCCAAATTCATCACATCACCGCGACAAGCGCGCTCAAGGACTTCTTTTTTGGCCATACTTTGCGCTTGCGCTAAGATTTTAGGATCGACTTGCATCATGCCAAAGGCACCCGTTTGCCAATCATAAATCTCAATATCATCTAAATAGACTTCAAATATCTCTGATGGTGGCAACGTGATATTGATTTTGGGCATCATTGCAGCCGAGGTGGCGTCAGTATTTTCGACATTGTTTCCAGTGGTGTCCATCGAGGTAGGTTGCTCTACTTGCACCATCTCAGGTGTCAAAGCGCTTAAATCAATCCCTGCTTGCACGCGACCACGTGCGATGAACAATGCTTTTTGCTCATCTTGCCACAGCTTCATCCAACTACCCGGACGCTCACTGGTAATCACCGTATCTACGCTAAACGCAACGGTTTGCAAACGGTTGAGCTGCTGAATTTGCGTGACGACTCCTTCACGTGTGATGGTTTCTATCGGCTCTTCTTCAGCCCGATTCTGAACACTATAGATAGCAAAGGCAATCGCTGCCAACCCAATAAACAATATGACCCAAGACATCATCGCAATGGGTTTTTTTGTAGGCTGATTGGTCGTATTAGAATTAAGAGAGGATCGATTGTCAGGCTTATTCATATGCGCTACCTTAAGTTGGCGTGTGCTGTGAGAGATTATAAGTTTTATGAGATACAGCACTTACAATCTATTTAGCTGATAAAGTATAGTAAAAACAACCATTTAAAGGATTAATGCTGTTTTTGTTTGGTAATTTCAAGTAACGGCTACCAATACTTTACATAATTACCCATCGCCCTACTTTTAAGAAGCGTCATGATTGACACCTTCTCATGACGAACCAAGGCCATAATGGCAATACCTATAATGACATTAATCAATGATTCTGGGCGTCTCTTGTTTGGTGCTTTGAGCGATGTTCGCTCTGAAAAGACAAAAAATCATTGCGTCTTAGACAAACTTTACCTAACATAGGCAGATTGCGTTGATAAAATGTTGGCATAGATTCATCTATGAGGTCTTTGATCTGACAATCATCCTTTTAGCCGCTTGATATCTTGGTACATTACTTCTTGATACTTGGTACATTGCTTTTTGATAAATAGCTTCTCGGTAAATGGCTTCTTGGTACATTGCTATCGTTGTTTCCTTTTAAAAATCGAGGGTTTATGGGTGTGAATTTTTTTAAGCCTCTGTCACGCTTGCGAGCAGTCAGTGAGAAAAATTCATACTCGTGGAACAGAATGACGGTATATACCACTTTTATTTTGGTTTAACGGTATTGCAAGTGATAACCATATTAGTTATATCCCTGTTACCTCCGTCAACACCTAACGCTTTCTTATTAGAGCAATTTTGATCCAATGCTTATTACCTATGCTTATTATAAGCAGGTTAGTCGCTATGAAATGACTTAGATTATTGCTAAGTGATTGTTATTAATTCATAAGGGTAAGCTTGCGGCAGCAACGAAACGATTAGCCATACGCTCAACATCCTCCTACTTCTCATTTTTTATCGTTGATAAGGTTACGCTTTATTTATGAAAGCCAGTCAATTTTTATTTGCCACCCTAAAAGAAACCCCAAGTGATGCTGATATCGCCTCAAGCCAGTTGATGGTGCGTGCCGGCCTGATTCGTAAAATTGCGTCGGGGTTATATATTTGGCTGCCCATGGGGCTGCGTGTCTTACAAAAAGTCGAGCGTATTGTTCGTGAAGAGATGCAGAATGTGGGCGCGCAAGAAGTGCTCATGCCGATGACGCAACCTGCTGAGCTTTGGCAGACGACGGGACGTATTGATGATTACGGTCCTGAGCTATTACGCTTTAAAGACCGTCATGATCGTGAATTTGTGCTGGGTCCTACTCATGAAGAGGTGATTACCAACCTTGCTCAAGGTGAGCTGCGTAGTTATAAGCAACTGCCAATTACGTTCTTTCAGATTCAAAGCAAGTTCCGTGATGAGATTCGTCCGCGCTTTGGTGTGATGCGTGCGCGCGAATTTACCATGAAAGACGCCTACTCATTCCACGTTGATCAAGCCTCATTGGCTAAAACCTATCATGATATGTACGATGCTTATACGCGTATCTTTACCCGCTTGGGTTTAGACTTCCGCGCCGTACAAGCGGATACGGGTTCGATTGGTGGCTTTGCGTCACACGAGTTCCACGTATTGGCAGACAGCGGCGAAGACGACATTGCTTTTTCAGACTCCTCTGACTATGCCGCCAACGTTGAGCTGGCTGAATCAGTAAGTACCGCTGAGCGTCAACCAGCGACGATGGAGCGTGAGGACGTGTTAACAGAAAACATGACCACGTGTAAGATGGTGGCTGAGCATTTGGACATTCCGTTAGAACAGACGGTCAAAACCTTGATCGTGCATGGTCATACAGAGGATGACAAACCACAACTGATTGCTATCGTGTTACGCGGTGATCATCAGCTCAACAACATCAAGGCTGAGAAAATCGAAGAAGCTAATGTGCCACTGACGCTGGCCTCTGATGAAGAATTAAAAGCAGCGGGTCTGCATAAAGGCTATATCGGTGTTGATGTGGACATGCCCGTATTCGTTGATCGTTCAGCGGCCACTTTGTCAGACTTTGTGGCGGGTGCCAATACTATCAATAAGCATACCATTGGTCTGAATTGGGAGCGCGATGCCCGTATCACTCGCATCGTTGATGTTCGTAATGTGCAAGAAGGCGATCCTTCTCCTGATGGTAAAGGCAGCCTAAAAATCAAACGTGGTATCGAAGTCGGTCACATTTTCCAATTGGGTGACAAGTACTCACAAGCGATGAACTGCACGGTATCTGGTGAAGATGGTAAACCAGTCACTCTCATGATGGGTTGTTACGGTATCGGCGTCAGTCGTATCATCGCAGCGGCCATCGAGCAGAACAACGATGAAAACGGCATTATGTGGCCCACCACGCCAACCGTTGATGACTCAATTGCGCCTTTTGAGGTGGCTATCATACCGATGAAGTCAAAAGAAGAAACGGTCATGCAAACCGCGACGGCACTCTATGAAGAGCTAAAAGCGCAAGGCATTAATGTACTACTCGATGACCGTAACGAGCGCCCAGGCGTTAAGTTTGCTGATCTAGAATTGATTGGTATTCCGCATCGTATCGTAGTCTCTGACCGTAACCTTGCTGAAGACAAGTACGAATACGTCAATCGCCGTGAAACAGAAAAGCAAATGCTAAGCCGTGAAGAAGTCATGGCAAAAGTGGGCAATAAATAGCGTTAACCATAAAAACGGTTCAAAAAAGCGCCTATCTCATTCGATGAGATAGGCGCTTTTTTTATTGACCTGACTATAGCTATTTACTGACGAATTAGACGACTTGGTTTTGGCAATAAACTGATATCATTGACGCGGCAAGGATTGATATCGATACCACCGCGGCGCGTATACCAAGCCCGTACCATGAGCTCACTTGGCGCGTAATATTGACTCAAATCTGCAAATATCTGCTCAACACATTGCTCATGAAAGCCGTTATGCTGACGGAAGCTCAATATATAGCGCAGCATATTGGCGTTATTAAAAGGTTTGTCAGTCGTGATTGAAACCGCCAGTGTGCCCCAATCAGGCTGATTGGTCACCGGACAATTACTGCGTAGCAAATTGGAATAAAACGTATAAGGATGAGACTTACCATTTTCTGAATTACTATCATCTGCTGGTGTTTGATCCTGCAACAAGGACGCATCAGGATGCTCGCATAGCGTCACTTTGTCCGTGCTGCCTGACAAGACGTCTAAGGCATTATCGATACTGACACCTTCAGGCTTTGCAATCAATAAGCTTGATAGATCATCCTCTAAGCCAAACAACTCAACTGTCACCTCTGCTTGCAAACAGGCTGATAAATCCTTAGTAATCAACGTCTCAACGTCTTGCCAACTGGCAAATTCTGTAAAGTTAATGCTGTTCAAATACAGCTTAAGGGACTTTGATTCTACGATAAACGGCGAGCTGGCAGGAATGCTAAAGCGTGCGATAGCAACCTGCGAGATACCTTGCAGATTGAGCCAAGACATCTCAAAAGCCTGCCACCAATCAACGCCAAGCGTTAATTTGTCAGTCTGCCAGCCGATTGCATCACGCCCCATACTACGTGCAATGGGATATAACGTCTCAGGACTATACTCGGTTGGATAGTCCGTGGTTTGTTCTCCTAAAATACCGTGAATACTCATAAACTGCCTTTATTACTCAATAATGTGAATTGTATTAATGGTTGCTATTTTACCGCAATCAACCTATCTGTGTGCGCCTTTTGATAGTCAAACCACCTGCACATGTCATCACCATTCGTTCCCTAAAGCCATTCTTATTCATTCCCTAAATTAGCCAAGAGTTCTATCGCATGGAGTGTTACAATTGCCTCTTTTTTTTGACGCTACCTATGATAAAAAGATTTCCTTTGGGTTCAGGCTGGATGATTATTGCAGCATTCTTATTTGCCATGATGAATATCTTGGTCAAAAATGCTGCCACTAATTTACACATGAATGAATATGAATTGGCCTTTTGGCGCTCTTTATTGCCTGCCTTAACCATTTTTGGTGCGACACTTGTGCGCAAACAAACCCTTAAGACGCCGTTCTTTTGGGGTCATATGCAGCGTAGTCTGGCAGGCACGACGGCATTGTTATTGGCGTTTTATGGCTTGGGCCATTTACCCCTAGCCACGTCTGTGACGCTGAACTATACCTCTGTTGTTTTTATTGCCTTGCTGTCCATTTTTTGGCTAAAAGACAAACCATCGTCAAAAACGTGGGTCGCTTTGCTCATGGGCTTGGCTGGTATTTGTCTGATGTTAAAACCTGCTTTCGCCAGCGACAGATTATTAGATACTTTGATTACACTAAGTGGCGGTATTTTTACGGCTTTTGCGCTCCTGCAAGTACGAGAACTATCCTTGATGGGAGAACCTGCGTGGCGAATTGTGTTTTACTTTTCGGCAGTGGCGACCATTGTCTCAGCCATCGCGGCAACCTGGTTTGGTTGGAGTCGTTTGACGAGCGAGAGTTTACCTTACATCTTAGGCATTGGTGTGACAGGATTGCTCGCGCAACTGGCAATGACTCATGCTTATCACGTGGGCAAAAAATTCACGGTCGCGGCATTGTCTTATTTAACGGTCGTGTTTTCAGCGATTTATGGGGTGATTTTTGTGGGCGAACACATTGGTTGGTTAGAGATTTTGGGTATTATGGCGGTCATTTTGGCAGGGATTGTTAGCAGCGTGCCCGACCGAAAAAGAGTTAGACGTTAGATGGTAGTTTGCGATACGGATGAATTACTGGTGAGCCTTGATGACTCGTTAGAATCTCGATATCCACATGATACACTTTGCGTAAAATCTCAGATTTTAATACTGCTTTAGGAATGCCTTGAGCTTGAATGTTACCATCAGCTAATAACAAGACTTCATCCGAAAATTGAGCGGCTAGGCTCAAATCATGCAATACCATAATACAAATCAGTTGGTGCTGTCTGGTGTAATGACGAACTTTGTCCAATAGATTGATTTGATGTGCCATATCAAGTGCTGAGACAGGCTCATCCAGCAGTAAAATCTTGGGACGACGCAGTAAGGCTTGGGCAAACATCGCCAGCTGTCGCTGTCCGCCACTCAATGAGCGGATAGAGCGATGGGCTAAATGGGAAATATTCAGCTCTGCCAATAACTCGACGGCTTCTGTTAATAATTCATCGCTGATATGGCGGCTCAAGGCATCCATACGGCCAAGCAGTACCACTTCAAGGGTATTGAGCTCAGCGTCGGTATGGCTGTCTTGCGGCATATAAGCAATGGGTTTTCGCCATGCGTTCAGATGGGCTTTGCTTTGTACAGCGTCTTGATAGGTGATAGCGCCAGAAAACGCCAACTCACCAAAAACCGCCTTGAGCAAGCTTGACTTACCCGCCCCATTTGCCCCTAGGATGGTATAAATGTTGCCCGCTTGAAACTGGGCATCAATATCCTTAGCAACGGCGAGCGGGCCATATTGGATCATTAAACGGTCAAGCTTGAGCATAGCGACTTCTTCTATCAAATTTTCAAAAACCAATTAAGCAAACAAACCTTTGAACCAGTTCACAAGCTTGGTGAACCAAGACACATTTTCAGATGCTACATTTTCAGACGTATTGACAGCAGAATCAGAATCGGTTTGAGTCGTGGCTGTCGCTGATTTAGTTTGGTCATTGGCCTGATCGTTAGCTTGGTCGTTGGCATTGTCATCACAAACGCTTGCCCCACAGCCTAATTGAATAAAAAATGTACCTTTGGGCTGAATCGGTAGATATTTTTGGTGAAATGCAGCATACGTTTTGTCAGGATCAACATCGGCAAAGGCTTGAGGATATAAGGCTTTTGCCATAAATTGCGCCGCTGCCAAGTCTGAGAGCGAGCGAGAAGCGACATGATAAATACCATACACACGGTTATTTTTCACCGCTGGCAGATTGTCCCAACCATTGCGGGTGGTAAAGCCTTTTAAGCGGCGCTGGGCTTCGTCAGCTGGAATATCAATCCCCATTGCCATGGCATTGGGCTGTTTCATGCCCACTTCAGTACCTGAGATAATAATGACGTCAGGTTTACTCACCAAAACTTGCTCAGGGTTAATAGGGCCCCACTCTTCTACAAAGGGTTTACTGATGTTATCACCGCCTACCGTATCGGCAATCGCGCCCCACATGTTTTTACCAAAGGTAAAGCTGTGCTCTTGCGGACCTTTATCACCAAATTCGATATAGATTTTGGGCTTGGGACTTTGAGCCGCTTTTACCCGTTTTTGAATGTCCGCTATGCCATCAGCGTATTCTTGCGCCGCTTCATTAGCACGTTGCTCAGTACCTGCCAGTTGACCAAAAATTTGGGTGCTTTTGGTATGGTTTTGCACCGTTTGATCATTGTAATCGACGACCACAACGGGGATGTTTGCCGCTTCAAAACGCGGCATTTCAGCCTTCAATGTGTCATATTGCCATTTTGCTAATACCACGACATCAGGCTTCATCGCCAAGGTTTTTTCAAAAGAAAACGTTCCAGTATTTACGTTACCAATATCTTTGATATTGTTTAGACTGGGTAATTTTTGGCTGTACAACTCCCAGCTACCAGGATTGAATTTTTCCCAAAATTCTCGTGAAATGCCAACCACTTGCTCAAAGTTGTCCGCCCCTGTTGCAGCAATATAATCAGGATAATAGAACCCTAATACCACTCGCTTAGCCGGTACATCGACCTGTACATCACGCCCTAGCACATCGTTAATGGTTTTAATTTCTGCTTGAGCGCTTAACGTCGTTAATATTAAACAACCTGCTGCCACTGTCCCGCGAATCCAGTTTTTCACCGCTTACTCCAAATAATCCAAAATAAAAAAGGCACACCCACAAATGAGGTGACAATCCCAACCGGAAACAACGCTCCCGGGATAATGACTTTCGACAACACCGATGAAAATGATAAAAACGCTGCGCCCGCAAGCATGGTCGCGGGCAAAAAATAACGTTGGTCTTCACCAACAAGTAGACGTGCGACGTGAGGCGCTACCAAACCAATAAAGCCAATGACGCCGACAAAGCTAATCGCTGTTGCCGTCATCATCGCCACTAAAATCAAAGTTTTGATGCGTAAACGAGTCAGATTGACACCAAGTGCTGACGCGCGCTCTTCACCCAGTCGTAGCGCAGTTAATTGCCAATTGTCTCGCATCAGCAAGGTAATACAAACGCCACTCACGACGGCGACCACCACCACATTTGTCCAAGTGGATTTGGTTAAACTACCAAATAGCCAAAACAAAATCTGCTGTGAGACCTCGGATGATGCGGTAAATTGCACGAATGACAACAACGACTGAAAGATAAACAACAGAGCGATACCCACTAATATCAGGGTAGCGGCGGCAAACTGTCGCAATGACGCAAACAAAAACAGCACCGCAGAGGCTATCATAGTCATCGAAAATGCCCCAATAGGCACAGCATATTGCAGCGGCACGCCGAAACTACCAAACGCAATGACCAGTGACGCCCCAAACCCTGCTGCTGCCGCCAGCCCTAGCGTATAAGGACTTGCCATCGGGTTATTAAGTAACGTCTGCATCTCAGCACCACCTGCACCGAGCGACGCCCCTACCAGCAAAGCCATGAACGCTATCGGCAACCGCAGATCATACACAATCGTCAGTGAGGTATCATCCACCCCGCTGAGCTGTAGTAAAGATCTAACGACTTCCCCCACCGGTAGCATGGAAGGCCCTGTCATCACATCAAGCACCAGACCCACTAAACATGCCACTGCAAGTGCCAATAAGACCACTCGGCGTTTTGATTCTATTCGACGTTGTTGTCGAATGATTTGTTCGCTGACGGATTGGGTCATCTTGTATCTCAATTACTAAGGCAGCCTTAAGCTACCTTTCATTTCAAAGGGTGAGAAGTATAATGCTAATGAGGATTATTCGCAATTGATAGTCTGACTTTATCCTTGTTAATTCTTTGGACTTACATAACAATAATTTGCCACTCTGACGCAGGATATGATTTTACATAGTTAAAACGCACTCGATAAGCAGCAGTATCGCCCTCATTCATTTTAAAGTAAAAATCTACTAGTAAACTCTCATTAGTAATCCATTCAGTCTTTACTTGATGAACCATTACTGGCTCATTTTTACTGGCATTATAGAAGTTTAAGTGTTGTCGAAATTTATTGTCATTGCTACTGCTTTCTTTATCAAACTGGTATCTACCATACTTATTCTTCTTCCATATGATGATATTTTCTTCTCCTGGGAACTCAGCAACGACAGTCACAGCATATTTCATATCTGGTGAGAAGTCTAAATATGAACCTTCAAATTCTTGTATAAAACCTGACTCTAAGTCAACCATTACCGTATTGTCAGTCTCATAAACCTGTCTAATTAAGTAAAGCCAACTTTTTTCTGCATTATTTTGATAACTGCCATTTCTTTATTAGTGCTTGTTCGTAATTAGTGCTTGTTCGTAATTAGTGCTTGTTCGTAATTAGTGCTTGTTCGTAAGCAATCAAGCTTTTATCTAAGCAATCTTCATATATCAATGGTTCTTCATCAACGCAAGCCTCTCTCCAATTAGGATAAGTGGGTTCTTCTATAATTTCCCAATCATAATCGTCCATAGTCGCAAACGACTCAGCGGTAGCAGTCATAGAAACACCACTTAATGCAGCGACTATAAAAAACTTATGTATTAATGAGATTTTAAACATAAAAAAAAGCCCAACAATGTTAGGCTTTTATAATAAAGGTATCAGTCTATCGATTACAAGCTATCTATGCCACACGACATTCTTCAGCAAATCAAACTGATGAGGTTTACAACCGTACACGCGAGCCATTAACCAGCAGACGGTAAGATATAACGTAAAATATCACGCAAAATACAAAGATGGCGATCATTGAATACCAAACATTCACATCAGAATAACCCAAAATACCGTAACGAAAGGCATTAACCATATAAACGATGGGGTTCAAAAGCGATATGTTTTGCCAAAAAGGTGATAGATTTTCCATTGAATAAAACACGCCGCCCAAATACGTCAGTGGTGTTAGGACAAAGCTTGGAATAATGGAGATATCATCGAACGATCTTGCAAACACGGCATTAATAAAGCCGCCCAATGAAAACAGAATGGAGGTGCCAAGGACGGTAAATATCGTCACAAACAAATGCTCAATGCCTAACTCTGTAAAGAATAGCGCGACTATTGAGACAATAACAGCAATCGCCAATCCACGGAAAATACCGCCGCTGACATACCCCATCAAAATCGCATGTTTGGAGACAGGCGATACCAAAAGCTCTTCAATACTAGATGTAAACTTGGCACTAAAAAAACTCGACACCACGTTGGAATAACTGTTGGTAATAATCGACATCATAATCAGGCCGGGTACGATAAACTGCATGTAGGGCACTCCGCCCATCTCCCCCACGCGCGAGCCGATCATTTTACCGAAGATCACAAAATAAAGGCTCATCGTAATCACAGGTGGCAGTAAGGTCTGTGGCCAAATGCGCAAAATCCGGCGAATCTCTTTTAGCCAGATGGTACGAAAAGCAATCCACTTCTTGCTCCATGACATGGTTTTATTAAGGTCGGTCTTATTATGACCTACAATTTCCTGACTCATAATCCGGCCTCCTTCATACTATCTGTGCTTTGAATGTTTTTATCTACTAAGCGCATAAACAACTCTTCCAAGCGATTGGCTTTATTACGCATACTCGCCACCGTCACGCCTTTTTCAGACAGCTGTTCAAACACGCCATTCAGCGACTCACCTTCTGTCAAGGTTACTTCAAGCGTTTGGTCATCGGGCTGAGATATATCAGTAACCCCAGTTAAAGACAGTTGACCGACAAGCGGTGTGTCCAAATCTAATACAAACGTTTCAACCGATAGCTGCGCTAATAGGTCTTTCATCTCGGTATTAATACGAATCTCACCATGATCCAAAATCGCAATGCGTTTACAAAGCTGCTCCGCTTCTTCAAGATAATGCGTGGTCAGAATAATCGTGGTTTTTTCTTCGATATTGATCTGCTGCATAAACTCCCACATAGAGCGGCGCAGTTCAATATCTACACCAGCCGTCGGCTCATCAAGAATTAATAGCTTTGGTTTATGAATCAGCGCACGCGCAATCATCAAGCGGCGTTTCATACCACCCGATAGCTCACGCGCCTTACTACCACGCTTGTCCCATAACCCGAGCGCTGTCAGCAATCGTTTCGCTCGTGGCCGCGCTTCTTTGGCAGGGATACCGAAGTAACCCGCTTGCGTAATCAAAATATCTTCAACTTTTTCGAACATATTGAAATTAAATTCTTGTGGCACAATCCCTAAGTACTGCTTGGCAATAGAAGGGTTTTCTAATAAGTCTGTGCCAAATATTTTGACGCTACCGGTAGTGGGCTGAAACAATGAGCTAATAATGCCAATCATCGTCGATTTACCAGCACCATTTGGTCCAAGTAACGCAAAAAAACCGCCTTGTGGAACGGTTAAACTGACATCTTTTAGCGCCGAAAACCCATTACTATAGGTTTTGGACAAATTTTCGATAGCTAATGCTGGTACCTCATGCATGAAGACCTCTTTATCTGTTAAGAATCAATATAAAAAAATTTGTGGAATACGGTTATGGAATACTAGGGCGTGTTAAACACTTAAGCGTATCACTAGCAGTGATCGATCATGATTATTCAACATGCCCTACTATCTAGAAGGGACAACCTAGAAGGGACAACGTCATGTCATAAAGTGAGGCTATCACTGATGAATTTCAACTGTAATGTATCAGAAGTACCATATTGATATTACTTATCATGAAAAAAGCGCCTATTTCATCGAATGAAATAGGCGCTCAATAGCGGTATATCGCAAAAAGCTTAATAACTGTCTTTAATAACTGTCTTATTGAATACTAGCTTGCTTCAGCAACCATATAGTCTACGGCATTTTGGACTTCTTCATCAGGAATATCCGCTCCACCTTTGGCAGGCATCGCACCAAAGCCATTGATAGCATGGGTGTATAGAGTGTCTTTACCTTTTGCTATACGTGGTCCCCAAGCACCAGCATCTGCGAAAATGGGAGAACCAAGCAAACCTGCCGCATGACAAGTATGACATACCGCATTGTATACCGCTTTACCATCACGAGGCCCATCGCCTGGCGCAGGTCCTGCCACACGTGCAGTCACATCACACACTTCATCTTCTTCAAAACAAACCTTGGCAATCGGCTGAATACGAGCAATCAAGTTGGGATATAAAGCAATCAGCTTTTGTACTTGCGGCGTGTCTTGCGGAATGGGTTCTTCATCAGCAGCAGGGGCGGCGGCGGCAGTTTCTTCACCAGCGACGCTGTCTGCTTGTGCAGCTGCGTCAGTAGGCGCATCGCTATCTGGTGTAACAGCGGCTGCTTTTGGCTCATCACCCAGCTTTTCGGGGAGGTTTTCGACAACTTCCTGCCCTTCTGCCACATCAGCGACGGTTACGGTAGAAGTGCCTGCAACATCTTCAGCTTGGCTCACCGCGATACTAGCGATTCCTAGAATGGCAGCTGCCGATAACATAACTACTTTTCTCATTCGTCACGTTCTCTTATTACATATACAAAGACCTACACGTATCAGACATTCTGTCTGTCCTCCTTTGATGAGCACTCGTCATCAATAGCAAACAGTTATCTTGCGTGTCGGTACACTTGTAATCGGTGATTATAAATATAAATTCTCCTTGTCATTATAAGGGAAAAGGCAGGTAAATTGCCATGCCTGTTTAATGACTATCCTGTTTTTTCTTAAAAAACCTCAATCACTGGCTTCATTCATTGGCTTTGTGGCTTTTATTTGTTAGACTAGGCCGTCTTTATTTTTCGACACGCCATACTGTTTATAACACTCGTTTAAATAGCGTGTTGATTAAAGTCATTGTTATTCGTTGTTATCAAGCGCTCGTAGCTCAGTTGGATAGAGTATCGGTCTCCGAAGCCGAGGGTCGTGGGTTCGATTCCCGCCGAGCGCACCAATCACCGTATTTACCCCTTCCTTAGCATTACCCAAAGCCTCTATAGCCCTTTATATTACTTACTTTATGTCTTTTGATATAACTTGTCATTACCTAGTAGCACCTATAGAATGTTGTACATACTGTTGTACATACACAACATTGCTATTCTATGGTTCTCAGAGGTGTGATGATGAATAAGCGCAAAAACTATCTATTAACTGATAATGGTGTAAAAGCAATAGCCAAACAGTCAGCACCTATTAAACGTACCAGACATAGTGACGGTGACAGCCTCTCCTTAATTCATGATCCTAAAGGCTCGCTTTATTGGGTAATGTCTTATCGCTACCAATCTGACAAAGATATTGAGCCAAAGCAGAAAACTTACCATATAGGTACTTACAGGCTTTCTTCACAAGTGATTGATACTAACTTTAAGCCTGAGGTTTCCTTGAAACAAGCAAGGCTTGCGCGTGATAGTGCCAAAAAACTAATTAATGATGGTATTGATCCTACTGAGTATAAAAACCGTTCCAAAAACCAATATGAGCAAAAAGATCTATTCAAGATAATCGCTAAAAACTACATGTCTGAAAAGTCAAAAACCACATCAAAAAATGTGCAAAAGTTACAAGGATTCCTAGATAATCATATTTTGAATCATTTAGGTGAGTACCCCATTGGCTCAATAACAGCACAGGATATTATTCGGACAGGACTAGCCATTCAGAAGAACTTTGAAGAGCAAGGTAAACATACCTCAGAAACTGCTCATAAATGTATGGGGCTGATCAGCTCAATCTTTGACTATGCTATCAATACCCTAGGTTATAACATAGTTAATGTTGCCAGCGGACGTAATAAAGCATTACGACCTCATAAAGCTGAGCGTATGAAAGCCGTTGAGCCGCATCAATTCCCTGAACTACTTCGAAATATTGACAGCTATATAGAAAAGCATCCCAACGGACATCAACAAACGGTTGCTGGCTTGCAGCTCATGACTCTATGTTTTGTCAGAACAAAAGAGCTGAGGTTTTTTGAGTGGTCAGAAATTGACTATCATAAAAACGTATGGCGTATACCAGCTAAGAAAATGAAAATGCGCCAAGACCATATTATTCCATTGTCACCACAAGCTATGAAGATTATTGAGCATTTAAGACCACTGACAGAAACTACTGGTTATGTATTCTATAACTTTGAATCAAACAAACCCTATAGTGAAGCATGGTTTAATCAGGCGTTAAATAGAATGGGCTATACAGGTGATCCCTACCCCAAAATGACTGGCCACGGTTTTAGACAGCTTGCCAGCACAGGATTACATGAGTTGCGGTTCCCTGAGAATATAATTGAAATGCAGCTTGCCCACCTTGAACAAACAAGTGTTAAAAAGCGTTACGACTTATCGCTTCATCTACTTGAACGACAAGTAATGATGAACCAATGGGCCGACTATTTAGATGACTTACGAGCCGACAAGGGAGTTAACTTTGACTTATTAACACCTAATGAAGTCACTAAAGAAATAAATAGTAGGAACAAGCAAGCGACTGACATAGCGCTGCAAGATAAAGATATTTTGATAAATAGTTTAAAAGCACAAGGTGTATCACCTGAGCTATTGGAAGAGCTTGCCAAGCAAATATAATTAGTATGTGCAATATTAGACTGAAAAGTTGGACTTGACAGCATCAATCGCTGTCATATCAAATCGCAAGGCTAGGATTAATAAGCCGAATGACAGCAATCACATCCCTACGCTGTTAATACCTTGCATCTTTCTTATTTATAAGTGTAGAGGCATAATTATGGATGAATATAGTCATTTAATGGATATTGATGAAGTGATTGAGTATTTAAATAAAAATACAGAAAGAAAATTCGATCAAGGTAAAGTCATCAAATTCATAGAGCAAAGAAATATACCTGTAGTTTTTGAATATGAAGGATGGGGAACATGGAACTTTAGAAATAAAGGCGAATATCAGTCGCTTAATATAAAATTAAAAGGTTATTTTAATATCCAATATGTTATTTACGCCAGAAAGCTTTTTAGAGGTTCACTAAATAATATATCGTTAGGGGAAGCCAGAATTTATCGTTTGGACTCACACTATATTAACGCTAATGAGCTTAACCGTATCCGCCATAATCCCCTTGACGGTCTTGAACCTAAAGAAGGAGATCATATTTTATTTGAAACTGGTGGGCGTGCACCCATATTTGCCTATCAAAAATTTATAGACGTTTACACTAATAAGGCCACCATATTTGAAGAGGATAGTAGTAAGAGTAAGGGTAAGGTCGGTGTACTTAAGGTAGATTTAGAAGAGCATTTAAAGAAAAAAGATATTGAGGCTATGGAGAATGAAACCAAAATGGAAACATCATCGTCTAAAATCGAAAAATTAGAGTCCGAGAACGAAAAGTTAAAGTCTGAAAACGCCAGCCTAATACAGCAGCTTGAAGAACTCGCAATCGCTAATAGTCTAATCAAACAGAAAGAGCAAGATATAAATGAGCTTAAAGAAAAATTAAGATCACATTTAGAAGAGCCAACTAAAGATAAGCAGTTAACTTACAAATCACAAATGACCGTAGCTAGGATGCTCTACGCAATTTTGGTAGAACACAAGTACGACTTATCAGCACCAAAGGGAAAAACCAATCAATTAATAGAAATAGCATCACAATCACATGGTACTTCGGTAAGTAGGAACTTTATATCAGAATGGATTAAGCTGGCTAATCAAGCTAAAAATGACAGTATAAAATAATATTATACTAATTATTTTAGGGTCACATGACGGTCATGTGACCTTCAACCCTATTTCTCAGACAGTATAGTCACTCCATAGCACAGCCATTACTGGCTATAACCAACCATGCTATGGAGATAGTAACAATGAAATTAAATGATCAATACCTAAGAATGGCAGATCTTGCCAATCAGCCCAAACGAGCAGCTCAAACCTACACTACCCGATCAGGTCAGCACCGTATTGTCACTTCCAAAGCTGCCACACGCGGTATCACTGGCTTTTCTGCAAAGCACATCTACCATCTGATTAATGAAAATAAATTCCCCGCTCCGATCAAAATTGGACGTGCCAGCTTGTGGCGCTTGTCTGATATAAATAGCTGGTTAGATAGTCACAATACTACTAACAGTAGCGAGGTATAAGCGATGACTACCTCAAGGCAAACCTACAGCCAAATAATACTTAATCACTTGCTGGCAGGTAAAAGGCTTTCAAATATGGAAGCCTATGACCTATACGGTATGACTTGTTGCTTGAAACGCATTAGTGAGTTACGAGCCAAAGGTATAGTCATTCAAGATGAAATAATTAAGAAAAACGGTAAGCGATATAAATCGTATTGGATAGAGCAACCAGTCACCATTACTAGTAATGAGGTGACTGATGAAAAATAATGACCGCAATACGCAAGGTACGTGGTGCTCTTTTACGTCCAATCGTTTATCAGGGGGACTAGATGACAACTAGACCACAAACCACCACCCATGAAAAAGCCCGTGATGCGAACACGGGCGATGTTAATATTTTACAAGGCTACCAACCAGCTACGCTTGAGCAACTAGGGGGCGATACTTTCTTAATAAAACTCTATGAAATACTAGAACCTGAACGGCTACTATCCGTTACAGACAATACTACTATATATCATGGCGATGAAATTGGCAAAACTGAACTCACGGCTAGCACTATAGCTTTGGCAATCACTGATAAACAAGGCGATATAGTAGGCGCGGTATTCTACACACCAAACAGCAAAGCAAAGCCCATTGTCATTGATCCTACAGGTTACAGCGCTATCGTCATTGGTGAGCCAAGCACAGCCAATGAGGTGATAGCCTTTAATGACCTTGATAGCGGTATTGATGTTTACAGCTACCTGATGAGCAGTGATAAAACGATCATCATTAGCCCTCATAAAACAAAGCAATGCCTTAAAAAGATGGTGCAGCACTGGAGCAGCGGATCACTTGTTACCGTACCAATGACGCTTGATGATAAGGGCTTAATAAGCCTATTGGCAGGTGTAAAGGCGCAAGCATTGGTTACGGTGGCTCATATCGTCACTATGCTAGAAGATGACAGCTATGAGGCGATACTGGCAGCTGATGACACCCAGCTTATCAACTTACAAGACACTGCCTATTATCCTGAATGGCGCGATGATCCCCAGCTGAATGAACCGATGACCTACAGTGATGGACGTTTTGAGCTATATCACGATGGGTTATTTTTCGTAAAGTATAACGATGATGACCCATCAAACATTACGTTCAATTCTAAGGCGTTTGTTTGTTCACCGCTTGAAGTTATCGCTAAGACACGGGACACAAACAGCGGTACATGGGGGCGATTATTGCAATGGCGTGATGATGATGGTGTATTGCATACGTGGTCAATGCCGTTATCACTGCTACATGGTGATGCAAGGGAATACCGTAAGGAGCTTGCCAGTCAAGGCTTGAATATTACTACCAACCCAAAACAGCGTAGCTACTTAGACACCTATATTCAAAGCTACCCTATTCACAAACGGGCGTTATGTGTGGATAAACTGGGCTGGCATGATAAGCAATATATCTTACCTGACAGGACAATAGGTAATGAGGGTAAGGAACTGATTATTTATCAACATGCCAATGCGGTAAATAACACCTTAACGCAAAAAGGCAGTCTTAGTCAGTGGCGTGATGAGCTATGCAAACCGTTAGCAGAACAAAGCCGTTTTGTATTCTCTATTGCGTGCGCGTTTGCAGGTCAATTACTAGAATTACTTGATGATGATGGGGGCGGTTTTCACCTCTTAGGCTCATCAAGCATGGGTAAGTCATTATCGCTTAAAGTAGCATCTAGCGTATGGGCCAAGCCTGATAAGTATGTTAAGACATGGCGCAGCACTGACAATGCATTAGAGAGCACAGCAAGCGAATATAACGACAGTTTTTTACCGCTTGATGAGATCAGTGAGTGTGATCCCAAGATAGTGGGTAAAACCGTTTACATGCTGGCTAATGGTCAAGGTAAGGGACGCAGCACCACCACAGGACACAATCGCATCGCCAAAACATGGCGTATTATCTTTTTATCTAATGGTGAGGAGTCGCTAAAAAACTTTATGGCGCAAGCAGGACAAAAAACCAATGCAGGTGTTGAGGTTCGAGTAGCGCATATTGATGCTGATGCTGGCAAAAACTTAAAGACCTTTGATAGTTTGGTACTGGCAGCCACGAGCGTAGCTCAAGCCGATAAGATCAAAGAGCTGTCACATGCTTACTATGGCGTGGCTGGCATACCATGGCTAGAACATATCACCAGTGACAAAGCAGCAACCACAGCCACCGCTAAGCGGACTGTCAGCGACTTTATGAGTAACTATAGCAACCTTGCACCGCAAGCGCATAGAGTGGCTAAACGGTTCGCTATCGTGGCAGCAGCTGGAGAAATGGCAACACAGGCAGGTATAACAGGCTGGCAAGCGGGACAAGCCACCAAAGCCGTGATGACATGCTTGGATAACTGGCTTGATAACTATGGGCGTGATGGTGAGCATGAGCAGCGCCAAATCATAGAGCATATAAAGGCGTTTATTGAACAACATGGATCAAGTCGTTTTCAGCCTTGCTATAGGAGCAAGCGCTTAGACTTTGAGGAGAAAACTTCAAACCGCGTAGGATATCGCAATATGGACACGGGAGATTATTACTTTTCTAAAGAAACTTTTGACAGCGTATGTGCTTCTTTTAGTAAAAAGAAAGTCTTGCACGTGTTAGAAGAAGCCAACTTGCTACTACTCAATCAAGGAGACCGTAAAATCTATAAAACGCCTGATACTTTGTTTAATGGCAAGCAACGCCCATCTGTTTACGCAGTTACTGCTGACATACTTTCTTATTAACCTACTAAAAAAGACGGGACAGACGAGACGAACGGGACAGGCTATATGCAGCAGTAGATGGCACTGCTCTACACACACAAACTGTAAAGGGACGAACGGGACAGAATTTTATATTTTAGCTTTTCTGTCCCGCTTGTCCCAGTACTAAAAACCTAAATGGAATAGCTAGAATCCTTTAATTACGAGGGCTGTCCCGTTCGTCCCGTTCGTCCCGCTTGTCCTAAGTAAAAACGCGAAACGCAGCAAAATTAGGAAACTTTATAAATCATTCTGATGACAAAATCCTACTACTCAGTAATGTGGTAAATTTTTTAGATTATAAGTATAGGCTATGAGATGGCTGAACTGTATTTTAAAGGCAAGAGTTATATGCTATTACACACAACTTTTTTCTGGTTTAAATAGCAAATAAATAACTATGAAATTATATTTTTTCTTTGTTTACCTTAAGACTTTTACCAAATATATGGAAACAGACTTGGAAACAAAACGCAGTAAACAGGAAAAAATGGAAACAAGATACCCTACCCTCAAGTAAAATGGAAACAAGAAAAATTGACTCTTAGGCCAACTAAATCAAGCCATTTGATGGAAACAAAAACGGAAACAGAAGAGGAAACGGAAACACGCAATTTTGAAAAAATCGATTTACTCACAATGTTATACAATGCCTAAAAACCTCTTCAAAATACCTGATTTATTTCTAAATATTCAACATTTAATTAAACATAAGTCTAATAGATTTAATAAAATGACTCTGATTTGGTAGTAAAGGTCATATTATTTATTTAATCCTACTTATTTTTAATAGTATCTAACCAACTGTATATTTTTTAACCAAAATTCTCGTTTTGGTGGGAGATCTTATTAATTTTAAGCATTACTCTGTTAACCATAGACAGTAAATAACTGGCTATACAAACCAAATCTTTAACGGAGTAACAACTATGAAAATCTATATGAGTAATGGCGGTCAAGGTGCAGGCTTTCCGAGCACAACAGGCAACCCTTCAGGTGGTGGTCGTGATAACAATCCGCCAAGCAAGTAAATCAGTCAATAAAAAGGTGACCACAATGTCTAAAAATACAAAACCTCATGTTCAATACCCAGAAAACAAACCTAGTAAGAAAAAAGACAAAATATCTGGTAAAAAACGAAGCAACAATCCTAAACCTTAGCAGATTCTAGCTAAAAAAATTAGCTCAGGCCATGCGTTCAGTACGTGTGGCTTGACTCTTTAAATATTCTGGCCATTCAGCACGCTTATTTTTAGCTTCTTCACTAATTTTTGATTCGTAGTAATACGTCATTGATTCCCACAAGTCATAGTATTCATCATAAATAAAAAAGTTTTGTTCTTTGGTTTTTTTATTAAGATTATCTATTTGCTCATATATGTTCTGAAAAAAAGCATAGATGAACCATATTATTCCTTCAACACTGATAGGAAGTCCGCTAAGATCATCTATTTTTTGAGTCTTTATATAGGTAGTCATCGAAACTTGCCAGCTGGCTAGCGCCTCATTAGCGTCGTTTCCCTGAGAGTTTTCCATACCTAACAACCAAAATAGATCTTCAAGACTAACCCAATTTCTCTTAGGGTCTCTTTCACTTTTTGTATCTAGAAAATCGTATAAACGCCCTTCTTTATCATCTGTACACCAGTTAATATCATCACGAATACCATATAAACTTTCAGGCATTTTGCTATGCGTTTGAGAGTATAAAATTGTTAGTAAGAAATGAATAAACGAGCGCGATGTACAAGTAAAAGGGCTTCCGTTTTTATTCACTAAATGATACTTCTCACTCTTATTATCATATCTCCATTTTTCAGGGTTGAGCTTATGCATAAAAAGCCACCCTAAGCTTATGGGAGTGATAGCTTTTGAATAAGCAGTATTATGGATATAAGCATCGAGATGCGCTATAAAGCTGACAGCTAAGTAATCATAAAAATCTTTGGCTGTCATACTGTCATTGAGGTCATTGTCCGTGTGATTAAAAGTGTCAGACAAATGGTTTTTGAAATTAATGATAAGCTGCTCATTAAACTTTTGACTTAAGCACGCATCTATAACCCTAGTATGCGTCAATAACTCAGTTGCCTTTTCAGCACCAAATGAGCGTAATATATACTCATAAGGATGATTGGATAGCTCGCCTACTTCGGTTTTTAGGTCGCTCATACCAATACTTGGATAGGTTTGAGTGGTCGCTAATTCATTAAAAATTTGAGCAAAATGAATCTTCTGTTTGTAAGGCTTTTTAGGTAAGTCTCTGGTTGCTTTCCTTATAAAACCTTTGACCTCAGATGTACCTTTCGTCAAGAGATAAGTAGGCAACATACTATACGCATAACGCTGTATTTCATTCTCAGTGTCGCAAAGATTAATGTTCTTATCCGTCATGCTATGTACCCTTTATTCTCTGTATAACCTATCCTGAAACCTTATCACCCAACTTCGTATCAAGCATCAAGCGAATAAATTTCTTAAACTGATTAGGATTAGACAATAAGTGCATAGTCATACCTTCATACGCTTCTTGACTCTCAAATAGCGCATCCATAGCGGCATCAGGATAACCACCCAACATAATCTGATCCGTACTGTTATTAGTGAACTGTTTGACCACAATCTCGTTCTCAGTCACTTTATCCCAGATGGTGTTTTGAAAATTGATCATGTCACTTTCGGTAAAGTCCTCGCCAGCAAACACTTCATTTAATCTATTAATGACTTTTGATAGTAATTCTTCTTTTTGATCTTTTGGTTTCGCTGTACCTGCACTGCTGCCATTATCTAGTTGATATTCAGTCTTGGACTCTTGTAGCTTTAAGTCTTGCTGATGTAACTTTGAGACGCGGTAATGACTCATGACGATGTTACTCAGATCAATATTATCCTCATTATCTATGCTTTCACGTAGTAGTGGCTGTAGGTTACGCGCATATAGGCTAAGCTTCTCTAAATCCCTATCATCATAATCGACGATTTGCGACATAAACTCATACTGGCGAGTAAATGTACCCAAGTCTTTTTTAAAAATTTCTAGCGCATCCTGCTCAGTCTTAAAGCCTTTATAGTCATTCTCAGCATTGGTAATCAGTACCACGTCACCTGTCGCTTTGGTACGCTCAAGCATCGCCTTAGCATGTTGTGCTTGCTCACGTGCTTGGCTGTAGCGTTTCTGCCAACGCTCGACCGCTGGCTTGCAAATGTTACTAATAGCGGCATTAGATTTATTCTTACTATAGAACGCTTCAACAAACTGCTCAACCTCATGCCATAAGAAGATACCGCTGGCACGTAGCCTATCAGAGAGGTCAAATACTTGATCAGGATCCGACACATCTGCTAAGTGTGCGGTCTCATAGTACGGCTGGAATGCTTCAAGAATATCCTCAGGATCATTAAAGAAGTCGAGTACAAACGTGCCACTCTCTGCTTTACCTTTATAGGTGCGGTTTAGCCGTGATAAGGTCTGGACGCAATCTACGCCTGTTAGCTTCTTATCCACATACATGGCGCAGAGCTTCGGCTGGTCAAAGCCTGTCTGGAACTTGTTAGCCACTAGCATCACTTGATAGTCATCACTGTCAAAGGCTTTACGTAGGTCGCGCCCTTTTAGCCCGATATTCATATTGTATTCAGTGAATGTTTTATCAATCAATATACTGCTATCAGGATCATTATCATCAAAGGTTACTTCACCTGAGAACGCAACCATAGCATTGATGTTGCTATAACCGTAATCAGCAATATAGTTATCAAAAGCGATTTTGTAACGTACCGCTTCTTTACGTGAGCCTGTCACTACCATCGCTTTGGCTTGCCCACCCAGTAAGCCTTTAATATTGTCGTTAAAATGCTCAATAATGATTTTTACTTTTTGCGCGATATTGTGTTCATGCAGCCGCACCCAGCTATTGAGCTTGATTTTAGCGCGACGTTCATCGACTTCATCATCTTTCGTGGCCAGCGTTTGCTTGAGCTGATAGACCACTTTATAGTTGGTGTAGTTTTTGAGCACATCTAGAATGAAGCCTTCTTCAATCGCTTGGCGCATGGAATAGACATGATAAGCGGCTGGCAGGTTATCTTTAGCAGCTGGTAAGTTAGGGTCAGGCAAACGTCCAAACAGCTCAATAGTTTTCGGCTTAGGCGTGGCGGTAAAAGCATAGTAGCTTAAGTTTTTATTACTACGGCGTGCAGCTAGTACACTATCTAGCATGTCTTCACTAGACTCTATATCGCCTGAAACCAATACTTCTTTGAGCTGGCGTGCGGTAGATCCTGTCTGCGAGGAATGCGCTTCATCGGCGATGATGGCATAACGGCGCGACTTGAGCACACTCGAATCCTCAATCGCTTTGAGTACAAACGGAAAGGTTTGAATAGTGACGATAATAATCGGTTGTGCGTTTACTAGTGCGGCAGCCAACTGTTCCGACTTTGAGCCGTCACCTTCTTTTCTATTGATCTTACCGACCACACCATCGGCATGTTCAAACTGATAGATGGTGTCCTGTAATTGGTCATCAAGTACGGTACGGTCAGTGATAACAATGACAGAGTGAAACTGCTTATCGCCTTGATCACTATATAAGGTGGAGAGCTGGTGCGCCGTCCATGCGATAGAGTTGGACTTGCCTGAGCCTGCACTATGTTGAATGAGGTACTTTTGCCCAGCACCTTCGGTAACGGCAGCACTAACCAGTTTAGTCACCACATCCCACTGATGATAGCGCGGGAACATCATGGTTTCGCGCTTGGATTTGCGCCCAATTGCGTCTTCTTCCTCGTCGATCTGCAAGTGCATAAAGTGCCCAAGTATCGCAAGCAAGTTCTCTGGCGTAAGCACTTCATTCCATAGATAATCGGTAGCATAACGGCTGCTATCACTAGGAATACTATTACCCGCGCCGCCCTCAATAGTACCTTTGTTGAACGGCAAGAAATAAGTACGCGCGCCATCCAGCTTCGTGGTCATATAGACTTCATATTGACTGACCGCGAAATGTACCAATGCGCCGCGTTTAAACGTTAGTAGCGGCTCAGGTTTCTTAGTGTCTGGATCTTTAGATAGTCGTGTTTTCTTATACTGAGTAATAGCATTTTGTACCGCTTGCTTAAACTCAGACTTTAATTCCATCGTGGTGACAGGTAAGCCATTGACGAATAACACGATGTCGATACGGTTACGCTTAGCAACCTTGCCGTCTGTTTTGCCTTTTGGACTGCCTTTTAAGCTGGCATGAGGGCTATAGACTACCTCAGGTACAACACGGCAGATATTGGCCTTGTAGCGTGCCATAGTCTGAGAGTTGAGGCTATGCTCAGGCTTAAACTGGCATAAGTCAAAACGCGCGTTACGAATCTTGAGACCATGGCGCAATACACCAAGTGTGCCATAAGTGCGCGACGCTCTATCGGTGGCGTGCTCATCGGCTTTATTAAGCTGCTTAACCAATGCGGCGATAAAGTGGCGCTCTGAGTCGATAGGAAAAGTACGGCAAAACTTCTCCCACTCCTTCGGCTGAGTCGTCTGTACAAAGTCCAGCACGTCTTGCTCATAGAGCGCGGTCTCAGCCTGATAGCCGCTAGAACTACCCAGCTTCCAGCCGTGCGCTTGCATTTGGTTGACGATATCGGCTTGGAAGACAGATTCGTAGGTGGCGCTTTGGCTCATGGCGTTATCTTATTTTTAGTTTTGTTAGGTGGGCGCTATATCTTGTACGATACTATAACAGTATGGTTAAAGCCATTTTTTACGCTAGACGTTGGGGCTTTTATCATAAAAGCACGTTATAATACAAAACTATTGTTTAAATATAATTTTCTGGTTAATAAGCATATATGAATATAGAAAGCCTTGTTAGTGAACTCCCGTCAAACCCTATATTGATAATAGTGGCTGTCATCATATCGCTAATACCTTTGCTTAAATTTCTGAAAGAAATTTTTATTGATTTTGAGGTATCAAGATTTAGAAAAATTATCAATACGAAAGACTATGAAAGCACCCTTAGTCCAGAGCTTAGAGATAGTCTTATTGATGCTAGAGATAGGGCTGTATTTGAACGAATACATGGATTTAATTTAAATAAAAAATATAGAGACCTTGTAATAAGTATCGCCAATCAAACCAGTATCAATATTGACTTTGAAGATATTAGGCGATCTTTCTTTCATATAAGATTTAAAGATAGTTATATGATTATAGAATATAGACCTTGGATAAATTTTTTTAAAAAACTGAATATATTTTTTGCGTTTTTCTTAGGCGCAATTGGTCTTTTATGCTTTTACATACCTTTATTTTTTTACAGAAATCTCAGCATACCTGATATCGCATATTATATTTTCATAGCATTACTGTATTTGTTTCTCGCTCTTGATAAGCTCAAACAGGCCAAATTGCTTCGTTCAGTAATCCGAATCTTAGCGCAAGCAGACCAGCTGCCGCAATATATCAAAGTTGATGAGGACTGGTGGTTTAAGGAGACTTTACGAAAAGTCGGTATCCGCCCAAAATCATTCGCCGAGCGCGACTTTGATAGATGGAGTCAATGAAAAAATAATGAGAATACGTCTGCTAGGTACAGATCAACCAAACTTTATCAATCTCGACAATTTGATACTCTATTTGCCCTATGATTTGCTTTATTAATAGTTGCTGGCTATTTAAGCTCTGGACATATTCAGCGTCCCAAGGATCAGCTAAGTCATATGCCTGAACACAACGATATAGCTTCCATTCAAAACAATCTAAGTATTCAGCCGTGTTTGAGTTATAGTGGATAGAACTTTGAATACCATTTTTGGGCTGTTTATCTATCGCTTCAAAGGTATCATCGTAGAAATCTTTCATCTCATCGATAGCACAAACCACTTGTGAGCGGCTGACGTAGTTTTCACGTAGCCATATTTGCAAGTAATAAGGGGTTTGCAACGCTTCTAGCGAATCTTTCCATGACTGATAGATATTTTGCACACTTTTAATCAATAGATATTCGCAGTCGCTCGTTGGCTCAGGATAGATACTATTAATCAAAGACAAGCGTGACCATGGATCTACCAAGAATTCAACGTAATCTCTCTTGTCTTGGTTTAACAGATCGACATCAAGAACTTTATTAACTTCGCCCCACTGCTCAATAGCACGCTTACGGCGGTTGATGCCTCTTATTTTTCGGTATTTTATAGCGTTGTTTTTCATAGGAAGTTCTACTCTCAGTTCAAATCGTGTTTAAATTTGCTAAGATAAGCTCGATGTAAACTTTATTTACTGTCGCAGTAAATATCTAAATAAAAGATAAAATACAAGCTCATACACTTGATAATGTTAGTATTATAAATGTATGTTAAATTAATATTCAGCAGAATCAATATACCGTGAGTTCAGCGCAGAACTCCAAAGTGACTAATTTAATTTTAAATCAATAATTGATAATAATAAATAAATGCTAGATTGTCTTGGCATTATATAAGCGGCTACTATTTATAATAATTTAATAAAGACCTACTATAATGCTGTTATCAGATGCATAGTTAGAAAATATAATATAACCTCAAATTGAACTAAAAAACCCTATTACATATATGCAATTTTTTCATATTATCCTATCCTCAAATAGTTACTTAAGTAAATACATCATATGACAGATAACCAAAGTTTTATTCATCAAGATAAACCTATTTCATCTAAAGCCGATGATTTTTTAGGTAGAAATTATTTTTCAGAAAATTTAGCTAAATCAATATTGTCTTGGAAACATAAAGAGAGCTGGGTGGTAGCTCTCACTGGAAAATGGGGAAGTGGCAAAACTTCTATTAAAAACCTTGTCATCCAGCATATCAATGATAAAAATAAAGACATGATAATATTAGACTTCTCGCCATGGGAATGGTCTTCACAGGATCTCATCACTCAAGCGTTTTTCGATGAGCTTGAAAAAAAATTAATTATAAAAAATAGAAAAATTGCTCTTGATTTTGTAGATTATAAAAATTTTACTTTAAAAAAATCAAACGTTAGAAATTTAAAATTTTTAGATCTTAAAAAATTAAAAAAAATTAAAAATCTCCCTTTAAATATTATTAAAATTATACTTCTATCTCTTCATAATATCTCTACCGTTCTATACGAACCAATTATAAAACTCTTACCAGTTTTCGGTACAGGGATTCTTATTTCACCTATAATTGATGATAGTCTCAAAAAGCACTTTCTTTATGTTTTCTTATCTTTATTTATACTTGGATCAATTAGCAATATCTATCAATACTTTTATGCAAAAACAAATAGTTTAAGAGATAATAAAAATAATTTAAGCAAATCTTTGATAAACATAAAACACCCTATTTTAATAATTTTTGATGACTTAGATAGACTAAACAAATCTCAGTTAGAATCGCTCATGCAGTTAATAAAATCCAATTTAGATTTTAATAATTTAATATTTTTTCTATTATATTCGAAAGAAGTTGTAGAAAAAAAGCTAACTGATAGTTCTCAGAAAGGAGTAGACTATCTACAAAAAATTATTCAATATGAAGTTGCCACACCAGTAATTGAAAGTTTCGAACTACGACAAGTGATTGTAAATAATTTTGACATGTTTATGAATACCTTAAATATTAAAAATAAGAAAGATATAGCCAACCCAGAAGACTTTCAAAGAATTATTAATGGTGTCCTAAACTATTTAATAGACATGAGAGCAATATATCGCTTCTTTAACTCTTATCGCTTTAATCTAGCAAGCTTAATCAACAATAATCACCTCGAAGTAAATGCTATAGATTTTATGGCACTAGAAACAATTAGACTATTCGAACCAGAACTATTTGAAAGTATTAAATCCAATGGTAGTTTTCTAACGGGCCAACCTTACTTTGAAAGAACAGGAAGAATAGCGGAGAGTAACGAGGTAAAAGAAGAGATAGATAGTTTTAAAGAAAGAAACATTTCTTTGAAAAATGCTACATTATTAGAGTACATGTTCCCAATACTTACCGATTACTCAGATAGAACTGCATTAAAAAACTTAAAAATTTCAAGTGCTGAGAAATTCGATAATTATTTTATTTATAGTACTTCAAAAACTAAGATCAGCTCATATGATACAGAGTTAATAAAAAATAACCTGACTAGCGATACTAACTCAGTAACCATTATCGATAATTATTTCTCTTCAACAAAAAGAACCAGTTTGCTAGCACAGATATATATGCTAGCTAAAGAATTTAACAATATTGAGAAAAGTAATCTCGTAGTTGCTTTAAGTCATCTTTTCCAAAAGACAAACAATACATTGTCTATTAGTTCAGAGAGACAGAACCTCTTGGTACTTGTTGAAAATATAATCGGCAGTATAGATAATGTTGATATAAAAATTACAACGTTCGATAACCTTAATCATGCCGATATACATCCCTACGTAATTATTTTTCTAATAAATTCATTAGAAAAATATAAATATGGGCTTAGTGATGTGCAAATTTCTGAAATAATACAGTCAACACTAAATAAAATAGAATACTATATCCGAGTGGACTACGATAAATTTATAACTGATGAATACAGTAAATCAATGTATTTATTTTTCCAAAAACATAACCCTAAGTATGCTAAAGCTTTTTTTACTGTACAACTAAATGATGAAAGAACATTCAAGAAAACCTTGAGTATTTTTATTGGTGATTTCGGTCCTTTTGAATCTGAGTCTATAGACGCAAGTTCTTTATTCAAAATAATTAAAGAAGCTGAATTTAAGAAGTTATTAGACAAATCCTTAATAAGAAATCCAAATGATGAATTATTAAATAATGTTTCGCACCTATATTCAAAAAGGAGATTTAGCTGACAATAGTCATTTATATAAGAATAAAAAATCTATGCTATGGAATTATAACGTATAAAATAGATAATATAATTATATCCTTAGGCGCAGTTCCGCCCTTAACATCAACCTTGCCCTTGACAGCAGCAGATATTAAAGCAGTACAGCGTCTTACATAATTTGGATTAATCATTCATAACTACCAAACAATAACACCGCTATCTAATAGACGCTGGTATGAGCTACTAGCCAGCCTTACGCTTGATCTAACTGACAATATCGGCTTGAAAGACTGATTCGTAGGTGACGTTATGTGCGTTAGTCATTTTAAGTCCGTTTAATTATTACAAACAACCTGTGCATCAAAGATAAAATTCAAAATAAATTGACAGCAATAATAGCTGTAATAATATAAATTAAACAACATATTTCTTATCATGAGAATGTACAACCTTTACACATTTGAAAAATTACAATCTATTATAATTTTTCTTAGGTTCAAATAATCAGAAGAGAACTTGATCAAATAAATTATATCTAAATCAATGCTATTTGGCGTCAAGAAATGCGGAACAAGCATAGGGATTGGCTCTTTATCATCATGCAGCAACTTCCTTAATACTAATGAATCTATAATTCCTTGGTATTGTGCTATATTCATAATTTCCTGAGGATGTAATATCAAACTACTTTCTAATCTATCGGAATAACTTTTTTCAACAATGAACCAAAAAAACTCCCTTTGATTTTCATTTAATTCATGAATCACTCTTCGCAATAACTTAAAATCTTCAATATAACCATCTCTTTCTTTTTCATCATTAATTTTCCAATAGATGAAAAAATTAGTTGCATTGATCTCACTATCTTGTAATGGTCTTAAGGCAAACAGTTTACTGCTAGGTTCAATTACATTTGTATAATCTAGTTCCTTAATCATATAGCTATGCAAGCTTTCTATTTTTGAGGAGTCAAGCGATCTAATCTTTTTTCCTAGCTTTGAAAGATCAATTACTTCAACATCGAAATCAGTATCTACTATAGAAAAACTTGTGCTGCTTTTAGACAAAATCAGGAACTTGAGATTTGTATAATGCTCATGAAGTCGGTATCTCTTAAACTTTTCTATAGTTGTTCTAATTTTCTTACGGTCTGATTGTGAAGTGACCTGAAAGCTAGTCTTTCTACTCTTATCAACTAAGTCGATAGCAGGGTAGTTCTTCTTAAGTTGGTTAATATCCTCTAAATTTAAATCGTAAATTACATTTAAAATTTCAATAAAGAAATATTCTGAACTTATATTAGAATCGAAATAACTTGCTCCATTATCTAATGCTAGCTCATCGATGAACATTGACAGTAAACGATTTATATTCTTTATTAACTGTTGACGGCGGATTGACATGAGTATAACCCTTAAGTTCATGAAAATAAGTAGTAAACACTCCTATCCATTCCAGCCCCTCACATCAATCTTGCCCGTAACCGCAGCAGAGATTAAAGCGGTACGACGTTCTTGCATGAGTTGGATAGCATTATTTGATTGTTCTAGAAGGCTATCTATTTTCTTAGTTTCTCTTTCAATATAACTTACTATGTCTGCGCGCTCTTCTTCAGGTGGAAGACAGATTATAAACTTAGAAATCTGCTCAAAATTCAAACCTTCTCTATTACCACCTGTTTGAATAGAATCTATTTGTTCTTTAACTAGAGATGACTTTAATACAAATGCGATGAAGTAACGCATTGATATAGGCAACCTAACTATACAAACGTGCTGATTTACGTTTGCCTCAATAAAACTATTCGGTACTATACACGTACGTCCTATTGAGCCGCCTGTGACATTTAATAAAATATCCCCTCCTTGAACCTTAGTATTACTCATTTCTTCGTGAATAATCTCTGAGACAAACACACTCTCAGATTTATCGACTCTTAAACCACTATCATAAACATTTTGACTACGAATAAACAAAACACCTTCTTCCTGATAAACCTCAGCTCCACCTCTAGGTGTTTTACCACTGCCAATTTTCGAGGTATGAAAACCTAATTTAGTAACTTCCCAATGCTCAGGCACTTCTCCCAACCACTCAACGCCCAAATCTTTCATCGGTGCATTAGGATTTAAGCCTTTAGTCACCGCATGACTGATCACCGCTTGTCGCTTTTCTTTTAACAGTTGGATAAGGGTTTGCTGTTTTTTGATTAGGGTATCGATTTGGGCGGTTTCATGGTCGAGGAAGTTGGCGATTGTTTCAGCTTCTTCATAAGTAGGCTTAAGAATAATCGCATTTCTTATCAACTCTTGATTAAGAATCCTTGCTCCATATATATTTGTAGATGCATTTTCAATTAAGAATTTTGGTAAAACATAGTATAAATATTCAAGTGGTAGCAAAGAATCTGATGTGAAAGATGCAATAGCTTCATTCGTGTACATATCACAACCAGCAAAAGATACAGAGCCTACAGATAATTTAAAGCTATAAAGTAATGAGCCTTTTGGAGTTATATCCATAGAGGCTTCTTCAGCGGCTTTATCTGAGATTCTCTTTACGGTATCGGTAATTATTTTCCCTCTCAAATCAGATATATTCGCCCAAATATTCTCACCTATAAAATTAGAATCATTACCTGTAGGGGGTGTCCAGCCTACTTGAAATGGAGAGATATACTTAATTTTACTCATAACCCAATGACTTGGTATAACGTCAAGCCACTCAACGCCTGATTCTTTATATCCCTCATATTGCCGATACTTCATTACCAATTCAGCCATTACGAATGCACCTCGCCCAATAATTGCATAATCTCAGTGCTGACCGCATCCAAGTCTGCATCAATCGTAGCCAGCGGACGTGGCGGCTCATACACATAGAAGTGACGGTTAAACGGTATCTCAAAGCCCACGATACCAATCTCTTCATCGATGGCATCTGTCTTATCGCCATTGATCCACGCATCAGAAACATGTGGCTGTACCTCACGGGCGAAGTAACTTTCAATCAGCTCAGTGGTCGTCACCTCAGGATTAAGCGGTACGTTTTCATAATCACGTAGGTCGCTGTCCGTTTGGAACTCAACTATTTTGGTCTTGCTAGCAGGGTCGGTATAGCTAAACGCACCATAAAGCGGATTGGCAACCTTAACCGCTTTTTTGATGACGGGTTCTGCCTCAGGGTTTTTCCAAGTGATGGCATCCATCAGTTGCTTTTTCTCTTTAGCATCAAGATTCAAATCACTATCTTTTAACGCTTGTTTGAGCACTTTTTCAAACTCGCTGAAGTCATCGAATTGGTTTTCACCGATAGCCGCTTGCAAGGCTTTGGCTTTATTCATGATCTCAAGCTGATCCTGCCAAATCTTGGCATCGATCACGTCTTTTATTTGCTTTTCTTTTAGCTCGCTAAAGTCGGCTTTAATCATCGCGCGGGCTTCTAACGTGACCGCTGATAAGTCACCATAGTTATTATTCTCGCTATTCATTGTCCAGTCACCACCAAAGGCCTCATATAGCGCTGGCATGACCATATCGAATGGTTTAGAGGCATAACGTAAGGTTTCGATAGCATCATCAGATAACTGAGCCGATAGACGTAGCGGACGCTCAATGGTGATACGGCGATAGCCAAACTCATGAGTGGCAAATATCTTACTGGCAAAGGTCTTAGCAGGTTCAGCTTTAGGATTGGCAGACTGACGGCCACGGTTAGACTTCACCTCTTCAGGCTTATCGAGCACACGCGCATCAACCACCTCAAAGTCACCAAAGCTACGGATAATGGTCTTGATATCGTCATCGCTCATCTCGTTACGCTTTGAACCAAGGGACTTACGCATCTTGCTGTATAGGTTACTGCCATCGATTAATTGCACGTGACCTTTACGCTCAGACGCTTTCTTATTACTTAATACCCATACATAGGTAGCGATACCCGTGTTGTAAAACATATCAGTAGGCAGGGCGATGATTGCCTCTAGTAAATCTGCTTCAAGGATATAACGGCGAATCTCACTCTCGCCACTCCCTGCGCCACCTGTGAATAGCGGTGACCCATTTAAGATAATACCGATACGGCTGCCCTGATTGCTATTTTGAGTGCTGCTGCTATCCGCATGTTTAGTATTATCAGTGATCGGACGCATCTTGCTAATCAAATGCATCAGGAACAATAGCGAACCATCAGACACGCGCGGCAAGCCAGCGCCAAAACGACCGTCAAAGCCTTTTTGCGTATGTTCATCATTGATCTCGCCTGATATCTTTTTCCAATCGACCCCAAACGGCGGATTCGATAGCATGTAATCAAACTTCTCACCTGCCAGCTGATCACTAGACAAGGTATTACCTAGCTTAATGTTATTCACCTCTTGCCCTTTAATCAGCATGTCAGCTTTACAGATGGCATAAGACTCAGGGTTGAGCTCTTGCCCATAGGTACGCATGACCGCATCAGGGTTAAGCTCTAGCACGTATTCCATACCAGAGGATAGGAAGCCGCCCGTACCTGCTGTAGGGTCATAAATGGTGCGAATGATGCCGTCTTTGGTCAGTGCGTCATCATCTTCCATAAATACCAGTGAAGTCGTCAGGCGAACGATATCACGCGGGGTGAAATGCTCCCCTGCCGTTTCGTTCGAGCTTTCAGCAAAGCGGCGGATTAACTCTTCAAAGACAAAACCCATTTCATGATTAGAGATAGCCTCAGGGCTGAGATCAGTATTGGCGAATTTCTGCACCACTTTATAAAGCAGATTGGCGTCTGCAAGCTGACCGACAAACTCTTCAAACTTAAAGTGCTCAAATATCTCGCGCGCATCTTTAGAGAAGGATTGCACGTAAGTGTTGAGGTTGTCTTTGATATCGCTTTGACCCATCTTGCTTAGATCCATCGGCGAGATATTGTAGAACGGTCGCTTGCTAGCACGAATGATGAACTTTTCTTGCGCTTCCTCTGGCAGACCCATATCAGCGATACGCTGGTTCTCAGCGACGACAGCGGCTTTGGTCTCTTCTAATACGCACTCTAGGCGGCGCAGTAGTGTGAATGGCAAGATGATACGGCCGTATTGAGATTGCTTAAAATCACCACGTAGCAGGTCAGCGACAGACCAGATGAAAGCCGCTGTTTGAGAGAAGTTTTTGGTCATGGAGTTGTCTTATTTTTTGTTGGGCAAGGATAAAAATTTGGTAAAGTTCTCGAAATTATATCAGGTATATAGGTAAGTTACAGACATGGCAGGTGTTGAAGAGAGATAATTATTAAATGCCATATATAGCTAGAGTAATGATAGTTTATAGCAATCGACTACTCCTTAACGGGCACAATAAAAAGCCCTATAGGTATCTAAATTGACACTTATAGGGTTACATCATATCTCGGCTTCATTACAACCATTAACTTCGTGTACTGATATTTAAAATTGTTGCTTCATGGCTATTTCTTCGAATAAAGCCTTATAGCCAACTTGATCAGTGACATTAATCACTGTTCCATTTACCATCGTAATGCCAAGTTTATTTCTATTGATAGAATTAGTTGGCATGAAGTTATCATCAAAACTGGCTTTCCATAGCCAGTTTACATCCACCCAATGCTCTACTTCGTTCAAAACTTTATAGTCATGACCTTCATAATGATTAACGACAGCACCAACCGCAATAATTCGATTCTCATTATGGTACAACAACACAAGATCGCTTTTCTTAATCTTATCTACTTCCGAAGCTCGATCATAATAGGCAGAGGCTTTATTTTGTCTTAACATATACTTGAAGCCGTTAGGATTGCCATTCTCTCCTTTCGTATTCGTATTGACTAACCATACTTTCATCTTTTTCCACTTTTGTTTATGAACGAGCCAAAAGTATACTGTTTATAAGCAATTCTGTGTAAGCTAATTTGCGTCCTAAACATTACATGAATTTAGGAGCGAAAAGTAGATAGCTATAATCTTTAATTATTACTATCAAAAGACTCTGTATTACGCGAAAACGTATGACCAAAAGAATTATGTACTGGGAAACATTATGATCAATACATTTATATATCTAATGAATGCCTACTTCTATCAAGACTGGTGGGCGGAGTATTCTGAACATAAAGCGAATGATAAGGACGTACTCATGCGTTTTGTAATTAAAGAGAACACAGAGATTTTAAACAGTTTAGTTCAAGACCTTGAATATATACTAGAGAACAGTCTTGCAAAAATAACTTTCGAAAGTAACAGCTTTGACTTCGATCCAATATTAAATGGCTATGCTAGTGAGCAAGCATGGATTGAGTCAGCTTATAGAACACTTATTTCTGAGATTAGATCATTATAAATTCCGTGTCAGTTTATGGTGATTTAAATAATATTATTTTTACCTATAAAAATAACTGATGATTTATTTATTAAAACCCGTACAATACAGTAACAATAGTGTTTGAATACATTAACTTGAAGTAGAGAATAACATGGCTCTAATTAGTTGCCCTGAATGCTCTAAAAGCGTCAGTGATCAAAGTGTTTCCTGTCCTAATTGTGGTTTCCCTACTCCTAAATCCGAGACGTTCAATAGCCATGTCCCACCTCCTTTATCAAAGAAAAATTACAATAATAGTAATTCAGTAGCAGGTAACCGTAAAAGACAAAAGAATAGTGGCTGTTCTGGCGTAATTATCTTCCTGCTCATTATTATAATTGCTATCGGCTACTGGCTTATGGATAGTTATGACAGCTACACAGAAAAAGCAAGACAATACAGCGAAGAGCAATCAGAACCATCTGAAGTCGAGGAATCATTACTTGATTCTGAATTAACACAGATACCAATGTTACTTTCTGGTTCAGGTGAAGATGGGCGCTATTTCCTCATCTCTCATTCTACATCTTATGAACTTGAACATATTGATTATGTACGCAGAGGGAAAGAAAGTGACGCTTATGGGCAGATGCAAATTAACTGCAAAAGTAATGAGATAAGAAAAAGCTCATCCGAGAGTTTAAAAGCCTTACCATCAGCAGATTTAGGGGATTGGTATACACCAACACCAGATTGGACTGATCAAGATATTGTTAATTTCATATGCAAATAGCCGCTAATAACTTAACCGAGCAAGTGTGAAACCATCTTCCTAAATTTAAGTGAAATTTATAGCTTTCTTAAACTATGGACAAATAAGTTTCAAATAGGAAGAAATATGGCTTTAATCAATTGTCCTGAATGCACACACACAATTAGCGACCAAAGCGTCTCTTGTACTAACTGTGGGCTCCCAACTTCTAAAATGAGTTTTTCTATTCAATGCCCTGAATGCTCTGAGTTCACCAGTAATCAAAGCAACTCCTGTACCAGTTGCGGCTTTCCTCTTGTGAAATCTGTACCATCTAAAGATATTCAACTTTCACCCGAGGAACTTAAAGAGCTTAATCTTCTTAAGAAGCTTGAAAAAGTTGGGAAACCTGACGACTACGGAATTTTCAATCATACAAATATGTTTATCATTAGCTGCATTATCATTTACTTTCTAGCTAAAGAAGATATTCACCACATTTTACAAAGTTTTTAGGATTATCCTCACATTGAGAAGAACACAGCGTAAGTAACGATTGATATTAAAACGATCACTAAAAAATTATAAGAAGCGGAAAATATATGGCCATTATTGATTGTCCCGAATGCACACAAAAAATTAGCGACCAAAGCGTCTGTTGTACTAATTGCGGGTTTCCAACTTCTAAAATGAAGTTTTTAATGAAATGTCCTGAATGCTCTGAGTCTATTAGTAATCAAGGTATCTCCTGCACTAATTGCGGCTTTCCTATTGCTAATATTGCACCGTTTAAAGCTGTTCCGCCTCCTTTGCCTACCAATAACTACACCACAATCGTACATGTAAACCGTAAAAGTAAAGGTGTTGCAGCATTGTTAGCTTTATTCTTAGGAGGCTTTGGAATACATAAATTTTATTTAGGTCAAACTCTCTGGGGTATTTTGTATCTATTATTCTGTTGGACATTTATACCAGCGATAATCTCTATTTTCGAAGTAATAATTCTTCTATTTATGAATGAATCTGAGTTCAATAGACGTTTCGGTTAAATAGTCATAATACAATATTTCGATAATGTTATAAGATAGTTAGAGCTAAAATCCTACTTCTATAGTAAAAGCTTTAATTACAGGCGAATGATTAAATGTAACTTGCCGTTATAGAATAATGAGAAAAAACCTACCATCGGCCATTTGAAATAGAGTTATGCTGATGCACCAAAATTTTTCAAGATAGCATCTCTATACTTATCTATCAAAATAGGTAAGTAGTGTTATTCCGTCTCTAGATAAGACTAACTTCCATAAACTCTAATGATATCTGCTTAAAGTCAGTTAATTTATTCTCGTTAACATAATTATTTTGTAAACAGCTATGAGTAAATTTCCACGTCATAAGCAGAGAGTAATAATACTAAAATGTTGTACATACTGTTGTTCATATAAATAAATATATTTTAATTAACTTTATTTATCAATGTCTTACGTTACTTGATTGACTCCCGCCGAGCGCACCAATCATTGTATTTACTCCTTCCCTAGTATTACCTCATATTCATAAAGCCCTTTACAATTATCACGCCTGCTTGGATCAATCAACCAAACTTAAAAGCAGATACTTGCGTTTTAAGCACTTGCTGCGAATAAATCTGACTACCCTGATCGTGACCTGCGGCGCCTACCACTACCATCAGAGGCAGCAAATGCTCTTCTGTACCCAATTTATGACAGTCCAAAGCATATGGCGCTTGCGACCATTCAGTAAGTGCCTTACTACGCTTGTCCGCATCAGCATTGATTGTTTTGGTCAGCCATTTATCAAAATGCTCTGAAGGCGCAGTGAAATTTGCATCACCATAACCGCGCATGTTGTGAAAACTCATCCCGCTACCAATAATCAGTACACCTTCTTTGCGCAAAGAAGCAATGGCTTTGCCTGCCAACAGATGCGTTTTGGGATCAAGATCTTGACGCAATGACAATTGCACGATCGGAATATCGGCTTCAGGAAACATCATCTTTAAAGGGATAAACACTCCATGATCAAATCCCCGCGCCGCATCTTGCTCATTGTCTAAACCTACCTCAGCGAGCAGCTTACCGACACGCTCAGCCAATAGTGGCGCTCCTAGTGCCGGATAAGTCAGCTCATAAGTATGCTCAGGAAAGCCAAAATAATCATAAATTAGATCAGGTTGCTTGCTAGCGGTGATGCTAAAGGTTGGCGTTTGCCAGTGTGCGCTGATGATCAAAATCGCTTTCGGACGCTCGGGCAGACGACTTGGGATGCTTTTTAAAAAATCGCCCAGCTCTGTCCACGTGTCCGCAGGTTGCCAATCCATAAAAAAGCAAGGCCCAGCTCCATGAGGGATAAAAAATACAGGCTGTGTGACTGATGTTGATTCATGACTCATGGCGTTTACCTCATTACTCTTCATGTGGACGATAAATAAAATAGCGAGAGATATAACTATTAAACGTTAAAAATATTAAGTTTTAAAAGTGATCTATTAATCTCTTGCTTCTTAGCTAATTGAATGCCAAATAGCTAAATGTTTTTAGGACCTAATGGAACAATACCATTCGGATTGAGCGCCTTGATAGAATAATATCCCGCCTTAATATGAGCTAAATTTACTGTCGTGGCGATACCATCTATTGCTAGTAGTCGTAACATATAAGCATGAAGATAACGCATGTCTTTGATTAAGTTGCGATTACATTTGAACAAACCATAGTAAGCGGCATCGAAGCGCACCAATGTCACTAACAAGCGAATATCAGTTTCGGTCAATTGCTCGCCAAATAAGTATCGGCGATGATCACTCAAGCGCTGCTCAAGAGAGTCGAGCGTTGCAAACACTTGCTGATAAGCTTCTTCGTAAGCCATCTGCGTTGTGGCAAATCCAGCTTGATATACCCCATTATTTAGATTGGTGTATATCATCGCGTTTAGGGCATCAATATCAGCAGCCAACCCACTGGGGTACAAATCAATCTCGCTCGGCACCAACTCCGAAAAAGCAGTATTAAGCATTCGCAAAATATCAGCGGACTCATTGTTGACGATAGTGCCCGTTTTTTTATCCCATAATACGGGTACGGTGGCTCGTCCGCTAAAATTAGGATCTACTTGGGTATAGAGCTGATGGACAAATTGAACGCCATTAATGGTGTCGATATCTGCTCCATCAAACCCACCAAACTGCCAGCCTTGATTGCTAAGCGCTGGATTAACAACCGTGACCTCAATCATCTTTTGCAAGCCTTTTAGCTGGCGTACGGCCAAGGTGCGTGATGCCCAAGGGCAGATCAGTGCCACATATAAATGATAGCGACCTTTTTCTGCTTTAAAGCCACCAACACCAGTCGGACCTGGTTGCCCATCTGGGGTTATCCAGTGACGAAAAGAGGAGGTTTGGCGAATAAAACGTCCCGCTTCATCTTCTTTTTGTACTGGCTGCCAGTCTTCTGTCCATTCGCCATTGATTAGCACGATCATATACTCCTAACGATTAAATACAGTGTTGGGTTTGCCTATCATAAGACACGATTGCTATTAAACGCGGTGAGATTTGTCTGACAACGCTTTATCTATACTTAAGTAACCGCCGCCTTGTATCGACAAAGAGATTAGAGCCACCATCAAGGTTAAGGCGTATTCGTAGCCATTATTAGAGGCAAACAATCCATTACTGATATGAACAGAGAAAATAGCAACCAGCATGGTAAAAGCAGCAATTACAGCAGCAGGACGTGTTAATAAGCCAAGTACTAGCGCAATACCGCCAAAAAACTCTGCGCTGCCTGCCAATATTGCCATCAAGTAACCAGGCTCGATACCGATACTGCTCATCCAGCCTGCTGTACCTGCCAAGCCATTGCCGCCGAACCAGCCAAACAGCTTTTGCGCGCCGTGAGCGGCTAAAATTAAGCCCACTGGTACACGCAGGATTAAAGCGGCATAGCCAGCTTTCGATGCTAAGATTTTATTCAATAGTGATTTGTTCATTTGTGATTACTCCATAACGCTCAGTTAAGATAAAAGGGTTAGCCACTTGGCATGAACCTACTTTACTATCAACGTTAAAAAAGAGTAAGACCAATTATATTGAATAATTAACAACAAAACGTTGATAATCAGATTGAGAATAGAGGGAAAGGTAAGGGTAAATAGTTAGATTAAATCAGACAAATAGATAGGAAGCAGTGACATAGGTGCACGTTCGTGGCGTCATTGATTAAAAATAGCGATGGGAAATTAGATATCATTGAATAGAGTTTAATATAGTATGCCGTATCAAACACAAGGCTGCATATCAAAATGCAACCTCGTGTTTGCTTGCTTTAAACGTATTTTGCCCATTTTACTTTTACTCTTTGGGTCGTACTGGCACTACTGTCTTCTTCATCTTCTCCACTTGGTAGTGTGATTACCGTGCTGTCATCATCAACACCATTAAAATCAATACTGGTTGAGCCACCTAATTTAGAGTCATTACCTCCGTGGGATTTTGACATTGCTGCTGCCAAGATGGGGCCTTTAATAACTGTCCGACCGCTTGACTCTAGCTTATTCCCAGCAATAATACTGCCTTCAACCGTTGCTTGAGCACCAAGTCTGATATCTCCACCATCGTAATTTTTAGAGCATTTGTCCATCGACGTAGCATTCTTACAAGACCCTGACAGTAACGCTATATTACCTATAGTAGGTAAGCTTAATTTTCTATCTGGCGTACATAAATTGGTTGGCATTGGGAAATACTGTGAACCACATGTTTGCTGAGCACCAGCATGGTTGGGTGCTTTCAAGGTAATGCTACCACCATAATCGATATCATCTGTTGCAATGATTGTATTTGCATATTTGCCCATACTCAAATTGACTTTGCCTTTAAAAAACAGCACACCACTGGCGATTGAAAGTTCACTGTTTTGTGTGTCTCTTAATAACCATTCATTATTTTTATAAGTAATGATTTGATTTATCCAGCTATAGTTTTTAGCAAAATTACCAACGACTTTGCTTGTACAATAACCTTCATTATCTACGGTCTTGCATAGGTAACCCCATGATTGGGAATAATTAACCTTTGTTTTTCCAAGATAATAGCTATCTTCGGCGATACCCTTAACTTGTCTGACATAAACCTTGATTCTATCTCGATTATCAACGCTAAAAACATAGTTGGCAGATTCTTCATACGCCAAGGCATTAACCATTGGCTTTTTATCTATCGTCACTTCCACTAGCGCACCTGTTGGAGAGGCTACTTTTGCACCTTTTGGAAGCGTAACAAGATTTCCTTTATTGCTAGGACAGGACTTAAAATCCACTGCAGATATTTTTTCGTAGTTACTCCAGTATTCACTGACACACTTAAAAGTACCGCCGCTTTCGGCTGTTTTTATTGTATTCCATAAATCATAGTCAATATCTGAGTTTGCAAAAGCATGATGGATAGTACCGTTTTTCACATCAATTTTTTTCTCTGCTACTGCCTTAGTAATAGTGGGACCTGCCTCAACTTTGATAGACTTTTTTGTATCGATACTATTAAAGATACCGCCACTTTTAATATCCACATTACCATCGGCATAAATATCTTTTATAGACACACCGCCTGTGGTCTTCACCTTACCCTTTGCCGAAACCAAAGAATAACTGCCGGAGGCTGTTAGTTCTACATCACCATTTGAATAGATGTTCTCTAAGCCTTCAGCACCGCCGCCACTAATACTGACATCGTCTGTTGTTTTGAGCTCACGAACACCTTTGAGCCCTGAACTGGTACTAAACTTCCCATCAACACTGACCACTGCGTTTTTTACACTATCTGAAAACTCGATACCTCCGTCTGCAATAAGGTCGCCATAAAAGTTCATTGCATTTGGAAACACCACAACCTTTTCTGAACCTGGGGTTGCTGTTGAGCTATCTGTATCAAAAGATATCTCATACACAATTTTTAATGTCGAAGCGGCTTTCGCTTTTTCACTGATGTTTTGAATGTTTGTAGTGACATAATATTTTTGATTGTCTGTTCCTATTTTTTCAATAGAAATGTTATTTACTTTCATTTCACGGTCATCTGATATTTTAAGTATTAGGCTTTGACCGTTTAAATCCTGAATATCTTGAGGATTGAGATTGTTTAAGTATTTTCGAAAGGTTTCCACCCCTGCCCAAGCACCAGACTCCACATTCGTCAACGCATGACTCGATACCAAGCCTTTTTGAGATGTATTAATATAATAGGCAGTGCCCACAGCCGACGCTGTCACCGCCAGCCCAATAAGTAGAACCATAAGAATAGTTGCAAAGCCAGACTGTGTACTAGGGTTCTGTTGACTATCTATTAACATAAATATGGCTCACTAAGAGGTAATGTTCAAAAGGCATAAGGGAACTTGGATCGAATCCAAACCCGCAATACTCTGTGTGCTTGTTTTTGCAGAGATGGTGACCAAAGGATGCAGCTCAGGATTCTCTTGTGTTAACGCGCCAAAAGGCGTACAAGCAGAGGGGTGTTCTACAAAATTGACTTGCTGAGGATTTGAGTGGTCTGATGAATAGTCTTCTAAATGTGCCAATGTACTTTTTGTGAGCCAAGTAATTTCATTGAGGGGTTGAGTGCTGTTGCAGCTAGTATTGTTTTCAAGAAGGATGAGGTTTCTTTTACTGTCTGTACTTTGGATGTCGGCAAGACCTTGACAGACAATACTACCATTGTCTTTGTAACGCCATAATAATGCGGATGTGCTTTGCGAGTTGATAGAGATGGTGGCAATCAGTAAGTTGTTTTGTCCTTCTAGACCAAATCCAGCATTCTGTACATACAAGTGTGATGTGGTCAAACCGTTTTGTAATTCAGCATCGTGTGTCGCTGCAACACGTGACACCACACCCGTTTTAACCATCGTACGATAAGCACTCAGCACTCCAAGAAGACACAACATGGATATGAGCATACCGACCAATAGACTAATGAGCGTTGCTCCCGCTTGGTGTCTCATCATAATGATTCCCCTACGGTAATTTTTCCGCCTAACGTCGGTACTTGTATGTCAAAGCTAATTGGCTGCTGTTCCGTAAACGTTGTCTGGTAAGTGGGATTACTTGTATTACCAACAACTTTAATGTCTACGGTGCCACAATTTACCGTGATATCGGTCGCCGCATTTTCCTTGGGAAGTGTTATTGTGGGTTTTGAGTTACCTGCACACCAATCAGCTTTTTGCTCTGTCGTTGCCATCTGTAGCTTACTGCTCAATTCATTGATAATGATATACTGAAGGTTGTTTTGCTGCTGGCTGGCCAGCATTCGGCTGGTGCTATAGACTGCACCCAAAATAACAATACTTGAGAGCACTACAGCAATAAGGGCTTCTAGCAAACCGACACCCGCTTGATTTTTCTTAGCTGAGGTTGAGTGTTTCATCGATAGACCCATTAATTAATCTAAGTGATAAATTCAGACCACAGCTTCCACTGTCATTTGTAATCTGGCCAAAGTGGTTAAAAGAAAAACAAGCGAAATCAGTAGCATCCGTATTTTTAATCTCGATTGTGCTACTAAATACATATTTGAATACAATAGGGGTTAAACAACTGGCCGAATCTGCTGCCGTCGTTTTGTGAACTGAAAGTACGTGGTTAGCTTTGTCAAAACAAATTTTGCTTGCTATATCAGCTGTCTGTTTGGGAAACTCATTACGCATTGCCGTAGACCTGGCTAACGACATGGCACTTTTTATCGACATTGCCGCTTTGTCTAATTCCATCTGCTTAGACCAAACACTGGTCAAAGAAATGCCAACTGTTGCCAAGATACCCAGTATCGCAATAGTGATCATGAGCTCAATCAGACTTACCCCAGCCTCCCTCTCATTGATGCTTACCATGCACTGCCACCTTCACAGCTTGAGGTGGCCGTTCTGATATTATTATTGGTAAGCGTCAATATACAACCATTAAGGTTGCTGGCGGTATCAGCAGTAGCGATGAGCGTATAACCTGTTCCGTTGCCTATTTTGGTGCTTGAAAAACCAAAGATGTCCGTCTTACTGGGCGACCACTGGGGAAAAGCAGCCGAAAGAGTGGTTGTAGAGACGTAGTCCTGATTAGGATAAGAGAGGTTACGTTGATAATGATTTTCGAGTACCAGACCTAACGATATTAGGTCGGTTTGTGCCGCCTTAATATTGGTTCTCTTGATATATGATGTATACACAGGAAGCGCAATCGCTGCCAAAATTGCTATGATTGTTACCGTAATCATTAACTCTATAAGAGTAAAGCCTGATTGATTATTAAGACTTTTTTTAACACTATGATGCATGGAATAGATCCCGTATAAAAAACCACTCGTATTCAAATTGAATAGAAACCATATACATAAATTTTCGAAACCAATAAAAAAAGAGCCTATAAAACACAGCTCTATATAAAAAAATATCAGTTAACACTTGTATACAGAAATCTTAATTTTTTATGATCCTATGCAGCTCCTTAAAAAACTCCCTTTTATCAATTGGCAACATTTTTTTACGTTTATTAAATACAATTTTACCATTTTAAAATGACATTGATAGTTATATTTTATCCTGCCGAGTTCACACCATAAATGTGAACAATATTTTTAATTAAAAAACAATTTTTTATGAAAGAATAAATCTCATCAAAAAAATGAGTAAATTTTTGATTTAGAAAAGATTTTTATTATAAATTTTTATCATTTTTTTGTTTCTTAACGCTTATATTTAGTTCGAAAAAATACATCAAATCGGCTAAATAAAATAGTTCATAAAAACATAATGCGGCCAATAAAAAATTACGGTTGCAAAAACTATAGTATTATGCTCGTATCATTGTCTACATATTCAACTAATGTCAATCCTGTTTAATACTGTTTCTATCCCACTCTTATTTTAAAAATATAAACCTATGTCGGATTTTTGAGCAACTCGCTTAGTTGAGCATGACTTGGAACATAGTGATAATTAATCACAGGCACATTCCCAAGACGCCGCTGACCCGTGGCAATTTTTTTATCAATGGTAATCATGGCAATTTTTTTGTCTTGCTGGCTCAGCAACAAATGGTTTGTTTTACGCGTGACTCGATAATCAGGAAAGTGCTGTTTTAATAGGGCCAACGTCTTTTGCAAACTATCATTAGTAGGCGTTTTGGACTGCCCACGATGAGAAGCGTCACCCGATTTTATACCGCGCGACTTTGCTAAGAGCCATAACACTACAATCACAGCGAACAATATGACAAGCCACCAAATTCCGTCTATCATAAAAAGGGTATCCATTATCAGCAAGGGTTGGCTCATGTTAGCAGAATTATCACCAGCGTTAATAGCTCACGTACAGAAGGCGGCCAAACTATTGGCAGCGCAGCAGCGTATTTGTGTTTTGACAGGCGCGGGCATTTCAGCAGAAAGTGGCATTCCTACGTTTCGCGACAAGCAAACGGGCCTATGGGAGAATTATCGCGCGGAAGACTTGGCAACCCCCAATGCGTTTGCTCGCGATCCAGAACTGGTTTGGTCGTGGTATCAGTGGCGCAGACAACTGGTTGCGGATAAAACACCCAATCCAGCACACGTGGCCTTAGCGCAGTGGCAGCAGAGCGCGTCAAACCACCAGCAATTGACGCTCATTACCCAAAACGTTGATGACTTACATGAGCAAGCTGGCAGTACTGTGACTCATTTGCACGGCAATCTGTGGCGCAATCGTTGCAGTCAATGCCAAGCACCTTATGAGGATCAGGCACAAGGTATGAGTGATAGTAATATTCGCTTTGATGAATCCTTACTCACCTGCCCGCACTGCGACGGTTATATCAGACCAGATATCGTTTGGTTTGGAGAATCATTACCCGCACAGGCGTGGCAAACGGCTGAAGATGCTGCCGCTCATTGTGACGTATTTATCAGTATTGGCACCTCAAGTCTTGTTTATCCAGCCGCAGGCCTTGCACAATTGGCCAAACAAAATGGGGCTAAAATCATTGAGATCAATCCTGATCCGACGCCGAACACCATCGTTGACATCACATTGGCAGAAAAAGCCGGCGTGGTCATGCCGTTATTGATGAAACACATGGCTGAGTTGTCGTGATAAATGGACGGGTGGCTTGGCATACAGTGACGTTTGGATATGACTAAATCAATATAAAAAAGGCCCAATGGTTACTACAACCATTGAGCCGTGTCTACCAGACCGTAATCTGTTAGATAATACTCTAGTCAAAGCCTATTGCAGCGCAAGATCAACTTTTGCTAAATACGCCGTCTTTAATTCGTCATCGATGAATGCCGATTTAAAAGAGTTTTTGACCAAGGTGATGATATCTTCCTCTGACAAGTCCAAATGCTCGTGTAAATTGATAAAATTTTGATTCATGTAGCCTTTAAAATAGGCAGGATCGTCTGAGTTGACACTGACATTTAGACCATAATCCAAAAGCTCCTTAATATTATGCTCTTTATAGGTTTCAAAAACCTTGAGCTCAATATTTGAGTTGGGACATACCGTCAGCGGCATTTGCTCCTCTTTGAGTCGCTGCATGAGTGCCGCGCTTTTGATAGACTGTACGCCATGATCGATTCTATGAATGCTCAGTAAGTCTAATGCCTCGTAGATGTACGAAAAATCGGCTTCTTCGCCTGCATGGGCAACCAATTTAAAGCCCGCTTCTTTTGCTTTTTTAAAGACGTCTTTAAATTTTGAAGGCGGATTACCAAGCTCAGAAGAATCAAGACCAACGCCAATAATATCGTCTCGATACTTTAACGCATGCTCCAATGTCTCAAAGGCGTCTTCTTGTGATAGGTGTCTTAAAAAACACATGATAATGCAAGAGGTAATACCATATTGTGCTTTGGCATCCTGTAGCGCGTCTTTGATACCGGTAATCACCGCGTCAAAAGGCACGCCTCTTGCGGTATGCGTTTGTGGATCAAAAAATATCTCAGTATGAATGACGTTGTTTTCGACGCACTTAACAATGTATTCCCACGTCAGATCATAAAAATCGTCTCTAGTGAGCAGAACGTTGGCACCTGCATAATAGATGTCTAAAAAGGTTTGTAGATTGGTGAAATTATACGCATTGCGTACGTCTTCTATGTCTTTATAAGGAATCTCTACTTGGTTCTTTTTGGCCAGTCTAAACATAAGCTCAGGCTCCAATGAGCCTTCAATATGCAGATGAAGCTCGGCTTTTGGCAATTTTTTTATCAGATCAATCATAATGTTCCAAATGGTTTTCCAGTACGAGGATGTTCCAGTACGAAGTTTTTAGTAAAACAAAGGCAGAGGCTCGATACAGTAGCCACGCGCTATTGCTAGAGGCGCTATTATATTTGAATTGCTAGCAAAACCCCATAGACTAAAACAAACCATACCAATCTATATATCTCATTAATGAAATGGCTTGTCGCATTTCTTGCTTCTTGTCGCACTTCTTGCTTTAGGTATTAACCTTCTCGTAGAATCTCAACGACACTACTTTAAAAACACCACCGTATTGGACAACTCATTGCCTGACGGATTGTCTTCGAGCTGATAATACTGGCGCAGTACCTGCCCGACTTCAGCCAACAACTCCCCCACGCTTTCTTCTGTTTTTTTGTTGGCAATGCCTGACACTGCTTTTTCACACATGGCTTGCCAAACAGTTGGGCTAACGTGGGCGCTGATGCCGCGATCAGCCACTATCTCTAATTGATGCTCGCAAATATTGACGTAGACCAAGACACCAGTATTTTCTTCGGTATCCCACACATGATATTCACTAAATAAATCAATCGCGCGTTCACGGCAGTTGATGTAATACGCATCTTGAATGGGTAGATGGTTTTCTATGATTAAAAACACCTCTCCGCGATGCCCGCGCTCAGCGCTGGTTACTTTTTCTGTCAACCGTGCCTTTGCCTCTGCTGTCAGCCACTTGCTGTGTAATAAAGGGACAAACAAGACCTGACGCCACCAGCGGGCCAAACTGGACTGTGAAGCGTTGTTTTCTGCCATTATATTATTTCCTCAAATACGTCATTGCTGATAGTCATTTAATGGATGGGTCTACCATGAGCCGCCTGCGCCGCCGCCGCCAAAGCCGCCACCACCACCGCCAAAGCCGCCGCCTCCGAAACCACCACCGCCAAAGCCGCCACCACTACCGCCGCCCATACCAGGGAGGAAAATCATGCCACCGCCTCTACGTCCACCTTTACCGCCGCCGCCTTTGCCGCCACCACTACCGCGTGAAATCAGGAACATCCATATAAATATCGCCATGATCAAGGTCATGAAAAAGCCGCCACCGAGTGCCAATGAGCCTGCAAAGAATCCGCCAGCAGTCAAAATAGAACCAAACACGCGACCCAATATTTTGGTAATAAAGCTACCAAATATCATCGACATAACAAATAGGAAAATAGGAGCTGGCAGCTCATCTGAGCCTTGCTCGGTACTGCGCTCCTCTGCTTGCGCATCGGCACGCGCCAACACTTCTGGATCGGCTGTGAGTCGAGTTTTAAGCGCATCCACGCCAGCTATAATCCCAGCGCCATAATTGTTTTGTTTAAACAGCGGGGTAATGTCTTCACGAATGATGCGGTTGACCGCGGCATCGGGTAGTACGCCTTCTAATCCATAACCAGTCAAAACATACATATCACGGTCATTGACCGCCACGACCATTAACAGGCCATCATCGATATCCTCATCACCCAGTTGCCATTTTTCAGCGACTTGTAGGGCATAGTCAAAGATAGGCATACCGTTGGTCGTGGGTACAATAACGACCGCAGCTTGCGCCAGACCTTGTTGATAAATACTTCTGAGCTGCGCTTCTAGGCGTTGTTTTTCTTGTGGGTTTAAGATATTGGCTTGATCGACGACTGGCTCATTCAGTATCAGCTTGTCTGCATCTACACTAGGCGCATCTGATTGTACGGGCGGGCGATCGGGTGTTGACGCAGTAGCAGTGACTTCATCGTTACTGTTACTATCCGCGTTGGGGTTGATAGCCTCATTACCCAGTATGGCACCATTGAAAGCCTCATTGCCCAATACGGCATCATTGATGGCTTCATTAGACTTGCCAGCTTTGGCAATGGCCACCATATCCTCAACGCTATGATCTTGTATGCTTGAGGTATTATCGGTTGCTACAGTGGAATCAGCAGGCGCGGCGTGTAGCATAGACACTGCACTGATGCTGAGCGTAAACAATAATGTTGATAAGATTGCTTTTGAATTATTCATCTAATCTATACCACCTCAAGTGACCTCTGTACTAAATTAATAGGTGCTTCTATCCTTAACCACCTTTACAACAAGTTTGGGAACACGCTTATGTCAAGACGAATCTGGCTTGGTTATTCAAAAATCGATTATTTAAAAACCTATTATCCAAAAATCGGTTATCTAAAAACGGGTTATCCAAACAAATAGAGCGGCAACCACCGCTCTACTTTTCTACTCAATTCATCCAGCCTACTCAGCGGTCGCTGCGTCATTGCCACCAAAATCGACACTTGGTGCCGTTGAGATGGCATCTTCATTGGCGACGCTAAAGTTTGGCTTGGCATCAAGCCCGAAAACTTTTGCGGTGATGTTGGTGGGGAATTGGCGAACGGTTGTGTTGTAACCCTGAACTTCTTGAATATAGCGATTGCGAGCGACGGCAATGCGGTTTTCCGTCCCTTCAAGCTGGGCTTGTAAGTCTTGGAAGAGGGCATCTGACTTAAGATCAGGATAACGCTCAGACACTGCCATTAGACGTGACAAAGCACCCGTCATCTGCTCTTGAGCCGCGGCATAACGCTCCATCGCTTCTGGATCATTAAGCACCTCAGGGGTCACAGTAATACCACCAGCGCGAGAACGAGCTTCCGCCACTTGGGTAAAGACTTCTTGTTCTTGCGTCGCATACTGCTGTACCACTTTGACTAAGTTTGGCACCAAGTCAGAGCGGCGCTGATATTGGTTGACCACTTCTGACCATGAGGCCGTGACTTGCTCGTCTTGTGCTTGCAGGTTGTTGTAACCACAACCGCTCAAACCGACGGTAGACGTTGCTAACACGGTTGCCAACAGTAAAGGTTTTACAATGGATTGACGCATGATCGTTGTTTCTCCTAATCATATTAAATAACAAATAGCCAGTCATACACTTTTTGAGGCGTTTTAACTTATGAATGCTTTTTTAAACCAGTTTGGGGTCTGATAGGTTGGTATTGTTTATTTTATACTGTTTATATCGCAACATATAAACACCACATTTGAGACAACGTTTAAGACAAGATAAATGAGCATCCATTGATTGTCTTATTCATCTCTCTTCAATATGCACACCTACAAAATAGCTACCTATAAGACATTCTGCAATAATGGCGTTATAACGGCGCTTTTACAATTCATCGTTACCAAAACACAACCGCAAAAGTCGTTCATTGACTTGGCTTGTGCTTTAAAAGTCAAAGATCTTATAAAGGTTTTACCCATCAAGTTGTAGGTTGCAAAAAAATATCCCATTTGTCTCATTGTCTTACTTGCTCAATATTATTGATTGTGTTTCTCTCAATCTTTACGATATCCATCGCAACAGTATTGATAAATAAAATATTTGTATATGCAAAGAAAATTCTAGTAATTGCTGTAAAAGTATGGCAAATTGCAGTTACTAAGCTGTACGTTTTGAATACATTTGGTAGTGGACTTATATTTTGATTAGTATTAGTGGGCTATTGTTTTTTTATATAAAGGCGTTCATACACTTTTATATGTGGGCTTCATAATCTAGTCAGCCGCGCCAATTATGTCTTCGATTGGTATCGCTTTTAGTGGGTTAAATACGAATAGGTATTTGACTATATAACCGCCTATTTTATCCGCCGCTTCGGTATCTTGAGACGTCATAATAAGATATTGGAGTGATGCACGTAGCAAAAGACGGGTGCATTAAGCTGATAAATAGTAAGAGTGACAGCGATGCAAACGGTTAATGTTGCGAGCGAGATTGGCGGATAAATACAGACAACCACAGTCCATTCTTAGTGGTTAAGCACGTATGAGACTCAACGGATAAAAGAGTCAATGTAGCTAATTTAACTGCTTAACTTAAAATAAGTAAGTTAACCAGTTAGCTTACTCCTAGCATACAGCGCCACTTTGAGACAGTACTAGGAAGATAAATATGGAAGGTTTAGTTAACTTAGTAAATGGAATTATCTGGAGCCCCGCACTGATCTATCTGTGTTTGGGCGCAGGTTTATTCTATTCCATCATGACGCGCTTTGTACAAGTGCGTTTGTTCGGCGAAATGACCAAATTACTGTTCACTGGTAAATCTAGTGCACAAGGTATTTCATCATTTCAAGCACTTGCCGTTTCTCTCGCAGGACGTGTGGGTATGGGTAACATCGCTGGGGTAGCTGCTGCTATCGGCTTCGGTGGTCCAGGTGCAGTGTTTTGGATGTGGATTGTGGCCTTCTTAGGTGCGTCTACCGCCTACGTTGAGTCTACACTTGCACAGATTTATAAAGAAAAAGACGTTCTCACTGGCGAGTACCGCGGTGGCCCTGCTTATTACTTTGAGCGGGCACTTGGTCAAAAATGGTACGGCATCCTCTTCGCATTCGCTTCTATCTTATCTTGTGGTATTTTCTTACCCGGTGTACAGGCAAACGGTGTTGTTAATGCATTCGCTCAAGTAATGGGTGAAGGCACGATCATGAACATTGGTAGCCTAGAAGTTGGCTCTATGCGTTTGGTCGGCTTAGCCATCATCTTGGTCATCTTAGGTATCATCATCTTTGGTGGTATTAAGCGTATCGCAACCTTTACTGAATTTGCCGTTCCGTTCATGGCAGTCGGTTATATTGCTTTAGCTTTAATCATCATGTTCAGTAACTTCAGTTTGATTCCAGATGTATTTGGTTTGATCATCAGTGATGCATTCACCGCACAAGCAGGCTTTGGTGCCGCTATCGGTTGGGGTGTAAAACGTGGTATTTACTCAAACGAAGCAGGTCAAGGTACAGGCCCTCACGCGGCTGCCGCTGCTGAAGTTGAGCATCCATCACAGCAAGGTCTTGTTCAGGCATTCTCAGTTTACGTTGATACGTTATTGGTTTGTTCGGCGACTGCCTTCATGATCCTATCTACGGGTATGTACAACATCCAAGGTACATTACCAGATGGTCAATTCATCGTACAAAACGTTGCCGCTACCACTGAAATCAATGCGCCTGCCTTTACGCAGATGGCAATGGAATCTGTATACGGCTCATTTGGTAACATCTTTATCGCAATCGCTGTCTTCTTCTTTGCTTTCACCACTATCTTGGCTTATTACTACATCGCTGAAGTAAACGTGGCTTATCTCACTCGCTTCCTTGGTCGTAATGCACATAAGACGGGTGTATTCTTAGTGAAAGTACTTATCATGGTGATGGTTGCTTATGGTGGTCTAAACTCAGCTGGTTACATTTGGGCTATCGGTGATATTGGTGTTGGTCTCATGGCTTGGTTGAACATTGTTGGTATCCTTGTGATCTTCGTGGTCGCACGCCCAACGCTTACCATGCTTAAAGACTATGAAGCTCAGCGTAAAGCAGGTGTTGCCCGCTATAGTTTTGATCCTGCAAAATTCGGTATCAAAAACGCCCCTTATTGGGAAGAGCGTCATCTAGCAGAGCAACAAAGAATGGCCGCAGATCCACTACGTAAAGACGTTAGATAACTCGTCTACGCAGTGAACATTATCTTAAATCTTAATACTGGTTATCTGATTACTGATAGATAACCAGTACCATCAAAAAGCCCGAGACGATGGTCTCGGGCTTTTTTGTGTCATCCATAAATCTATAATGAATCTATGACAACAATCTATTTATAAGAATCACTTATTCAGGCATTAGTACCGCATCGATAGTGTGAACCACACCATTGGTTGCCATGATATCTGTACCAGTGATGTTAGCTGTGCCACCAGTCGCGTCAGTAATAACATTAGCATCGCTAATAGAAATGGTTGCGCCGTTAGCCGTTGTAATATCAGTACCATATGGGATATCAGCAGCTTTCACTTCCATTGGAACGACGTGATAAGGAAGGACTTTTTTCAATAGTTCCGTGTTCGCTAGCAACTCTTCTTTGGTCACGCCCAATTTTTCTAGTACTGGGGCAAAAGCGTCATCTGTTGGCGCAAATACGGTGTATTTAGTCCCTTCTTCCATCAACATGGTATCTAAACCTGCTGCTTGAAGCGCGGCGGTCAGAATAGTTAGGTTTTCATTGCCAGCGGCTATTTCAGCAATTGTTTGAGTCGCCATGCCATCTGTTTCTGCCATTGGGTCAGCCATTGGCTCGGCTTCAGCAACTGGCGCGGTGCCAACAGCTGGCTCTGCAACGACTTCTTCAGTGGTGGTATCAGGCTGCGCAGGTTCAGCAACAGTCTCGGTATCGTTACAAGCAGCCAATGACATAGCAGCGGTAACAACGGCGATCGATAATAAGTTTTTCTTTAACATAAGTATTTCCTTATAAATAAACAATGAGTTGAACCGTTTGTCATACAAACCATCCTCAACAAAAATACATAACAACAAATGGCTTAAAAATTGAAAGCACCATCAGTCATGCCGTTCAATGATATAAGTGTTGTTATATCAATGCCTACGATTGTAGCTGATTCATTTTTAATTGGTGCCGACTTAAGTAGCGACACTGTATCAATCACGTGATTGGTTTGTATAGCGCACATCAAGATGTTGATAGAATGGAGTAAAAGCGTTGAGAACGTATTTCAGAAGCCTGAAATAGGAGATGAAGTAAATAAACAATAACACTGTAGAACGATGATTGGTTTAAAAGTTTATTCGTTTAAAAAGCTCTTGGTGCAAGAAGCGACTCTTCTAAAAATAAAGCAACCATAAAGCATCGTAATAAAACAGCGTTCGTCTAATGGTTAGACCATGAATGACGATAGCTAGTAATGGGCATCGTCACCAGTACCAGCTATCGTCTTACAAACTATATAAAACAATACATATTACTTAGAATGATTTTGTATTAAAAACTATCTTGTCTTAATACTTATTCTTGTCCTAATACTTATTTAGGCATTAGTACTCTGTCGATAACGTGGATGACACCATTGTTGGCTGGAATGTCCGTTTTGATGATGTTGGTAGTACGTCCCATTTCATCCATCAATTTGCCTTGGTTTGTTACCATTAGCGTGTCTTTGCTCAATGTCATGACGTTGCCTGGCTTCACATCTTTTTTATACATGGCCATATCGCTGCTGATGACATGGTAGCCCAAGATTTTGGTCAATAATGGCTTGTTCGCAAACAATTGCGCTTTGGTCATACCTGTTTCTTGTAGCGCTTTCATGAATGCTTCGTTGGTTGGCGCAAATACGGTGTAATGCGCATTTGGATTGGCCAATGCACTGGTTAGACCCGCTGCTTGGATGGCTTCTACTAGCACTGAAAAATCAGGGTTGCTTTGGGCAACTTGTACCACATTCATTTTTGCCATAGACTGGCTGTGCATAGGTGCTTTCATGTCTGCGCTTTTGCTTGGCATCATGTTGTTACAAGCACTGAGGCCAGCAATTGAGATCGCTAGCGTACCAATAGTCGCTATTTTAGAGATTTTCATAACATTGTCCTTAATGATTAATTATTTATTGAATAACGTATTATGGTCTTACAGGTCGAATTGCTTTTCTGTCAGCATATTGCTTTTCGACTACATGAATAAATCTTGCGGGTGAAAACAGTCAGTTAGTCATGTCCATTTAGTCATGTCGTATTAGTAAGTACTGCTTACGGAAAACCAATCCTTCTGAAAACAAATTAACATATATAAAAATTTATGAATCTATCTTTACGCTACTTTTTGTAGTAGCGATGTAAATTGCGTCTACCTTTTACAAGTAAGCGTTTGCTTTCATTTACCAAAGCGACAAGTTGTGTAGTCTTTAGGCGCTAAAATAGTCATTTTCGTACTTAGATCTTATGTATGGTCAATCCAATATAAAAAAGGCACAGCGAGAATGAAACTCATTTTTTGATGACGTTGCCACTGGAGGCACAGCAAGCCAGCCAGCAAGAAAGAAAGATTGCTTCCAATCTCGCTCTATCCCTTCTTGTATCCATTTTATTTAGGATCAACTATCGTAAATCCGTCTAATATAAAGGCAGAGTTAACAGATGTTAAGTGAATAGACGTCAAGCATTTTGTATTGCCCAAGCAGAATAAGGACGTCCCGCAGTACATCATAATTTTCATGGTAAGATAATACGAATTTGCCTGATTGCCTTTTAAATCTTGGCTGTTTTTTAAAGCCTAGTTCTTTTTAAAGCCTAATAGTTTTAAAGATAGGCATCCGATTTGTTATTCCTCTCTTTTATAATATTGATGATATAAGCAGCGCTCCTATGACTCAAATGACGACTCAAACGATGACTACGCAAAACGCTTCTGATACTGACACCACCTCAAACCCTTCATACTCTACGAGTGGCTTTATTTTAACGCCGCCTGCTGAGTTTCCTTACAAAGCGCAGCAACTGACCGTACGTGACCGCATCACTGCACAGATGGCATCAAGAATTTTGATGCTGGATGGAGCGATGGGCACGCACATTCAAAACTATAAGCTAGAAGAGTCTGATTATCGTGGTGAGCGTTTTGCGGACATCGACCAAGATGTCAGAGGCAATAACGATCTGCTGGTACTCACGCAGCCGCACATGATCCAAGAGATTCATAGCGATCATCTGTTAGCGGGTGCCGATATCATCGAGACCAATACCTTTAACGGTACGCGCCTGTCGATGGCGGACTATGAGATGGAATATCTGGTGCCTGAGCTGAATAAGACGGCAGCTAAGCTTGCACGCGCAGCGGCAGATGAGTTCACCGCCAAGACGCCTGATAAGCCACGTTTTGTCGCTGGGGTCATTGGCCCAACCTCCCGGACGTGCTCACTATCGCCCGATGTCAATGATCCAGCGTTTCGTAACATCACTTTTGATGAGTTGGTGCTCAATTACCGAGAAGCGGCACTGGCATTGATAGAAGGTGGTGTCGATCTTATCTTGATTGAGACGATCTTTGATACGCTTAATGCCAAAGCCGCGATATTTGCGGTGACGGGTGTGTTTGACGACATTGGTTTTGAATTACCGATTATGATTTCAGGGACGATTACCGATGCCTCAGGTCGGACATTGTCCGGCCAAACGGCTGAAGCTTTTTATAACTCGATACGCCATGCCAAGCCTTTATCCGTTGGCTTTAACTGTGCGCTTGGTGCCGATGCACTGCGCCCACATATCCAAACCTTGTCCAATATTGCCAATACTTATGTGTCCGCGCATCCAAACGCGGGTCTGCCCAATGAGTTTGGCGAATATGACGAAACGGCTGAAGAAACCGCTGCCCTACTCGAAGGCTTTGCCAAAGCAGGCATCTTAAACATCGTCGGCGGCTGCTGTGGCACGACGCCTGAGCACATTCGCCAAATCGCTAAGATGGTAGCGAACTACGCGCCGCGTACTATTCCTGAAATACCACCTGCCTGCCGCTTATCGGGACTTGAGCCTTTTACCATCACGCCTGAGAGCTTGTTTGTCAACGTGGGTGAGCGTACCAACGTCACAGGCTCCAAGAAGTTCTTGCGCTTGATTAAAACCGAAGCCTACACCGAAGCGCTGGATGTGGCGCGCGATCAGGTCGAAGGCGGTGCGCAAATCGTCGATATCAACATGGACGAAGGCATGCTGGACTCTAAGCAAGCAATGATTCATTTCGTCAACTTGGTGTCTGGTGAACCTGATATCAGCCGTGTGCCATTGATGATTGACTCATCTAAATGGGACATCATCGAAGAAGGTCTCAAACGCACGCAAGGCAAATCGGTCGTCAACTCCATCTCCTTAAAAGAAGGCTACGATGAGTTCGTTGAACGCGCTAAATTATGTATGCGTTATGGTGCTGCTATTATCGTAATGGCCTTTGATGAAGATGGTCAGGCGGATACCTACGAGCGCAAAATCCAAATATGTCAGCGCAGCTATGATGTGTTGGTCAATGATGTGGGCTTCCCGTCTGAAGACATTATCTTTGACCCCAACATCTTTGCGGTCGCAACGGGGATACCTGAGCACAATAACTACGGCGCGGATTTTATCAATGCCACACGCTGGATCACCGAAAACTTACCAAATGCGATGGTATCCGGCGGCGTTTCTAACGTCTCATTTAGTTTCCGTGGTAACCCGATTCGTGAAGCCATCAACTCTGTGTTTTTGTTCCATGCCATCAAAAACGGTCTAACGATGGGTATTGTCAACCCTTCTATGCTTGAATTGTACGACGACATCCCTCTTGAGGCGCGTAATGCCATCGAAGATGTGATGCTCAACCGCAATCAAGGTGAGACGGGACAAGATGCGACCGAGCGACTCATGAGCGCTGCTGAAAACTACCAAGACGGCGGTAAGAAAAAAGACAGCACCGTCGATATGAGCTGGCGCGAAGGCACGGTAGAAGAGCGCATCGCTCATGCGTTGGTCAAAGGCATCACGACCTTTATCGAAGCGGACACCAAAGAAGCGTGGGAGAAATACCCCAAACCGCTAGAAGTCATCGAAGGGCCATTGATGGATGGTATGAACATCGTCGGTGACCTATTTGGCGCGGGTAAAATGTTCTTGCCGCAGGTTGTTAAGTCAGCGCGCGTGATGAAACAGTCCGTTGCTTGGCTTAACCCGTACATCGAAGCGGAAAAAGTCGAAGGCGAAGTCAAAGGTAAAATTCTGATGGCGACGGTCAAGGGCGATGTCCATGATATTGGCAAAAACATCGTCGGTGTGGTACTCGGCTGTAACGGCTATGACATCGTCGATCTGGGCGTGATGGTGCCGTGCGAAACCATCCTTGATACTGCCATTAAGGAAAAAGTAGACATCATCGGTCTGTCTGGCCTCATTACCCCAAGCCTTGATGAAATGGTTTATGTCGCCAAGCAAATGCAAGAGCGCGGTATGACTTTGCCATTGATGATTGGCGGTGCCACTACCTCAAAAGCGCATACGGCGGTCAAAGTCGAGCCGCAATATCAAAACGATGGCGTCATCTATGTCGCCGATGCCTCGCGCTCCGTGGGCGTGGTCACTAAGCTGCTCTCAAAAGAACACCGACAAGCGCTGATTGATGAGACGCGCGAAGAGTATGTCAAAGTACGTGAGCGTCTTGCCAAACGTCAACCCAAAGCCGCTAAAATCACCTATGCCGAATCGGTCAAGATTGGCTTTAAATATGATTGGAAAAACTACGTACCGCCTGTACCCAATAAGTTGGGACAAGTGATATTTGATGATTATCCCATCAATAATCTGCTGCCTTATATCGACTGGACGCCTTTCTTTATCTCTTGGGGATTAACGGGTAAATATCCAAAAATATTGCAAGATAACGTAGTGGGCGAAGCGGCGCGCGATCTGTTTGCCAATGCTGAAGACTTGCTACACAAAATGATTGCGGAAAAATCAATCGTGGCCAAAGGTGTGTTTAAGCTCATGCCTGCGCGCCGTACTGGCGCGGATACGGTCACCGTCTATGACAATGACCCGCAACAAGACGGTCAGCCGACCCATCAGTTTGAGCATCTGCGTCAGCAGAGCGACAAAGCCAGCGGCAAGGCAAACCTAAGCTTGGCAGACTTTATCTCACCGTCTGATGCTTATACGGATTACTTGGGCGGCTTCACTGTCTCCATCGTTGGCACAGAAGCGCTTGCGGAAAAGTACAAAGTAGCGGGCGACGATTATAATGCCATTATGGTACAAGCATTATCTGATCGATTGGCAGAAGCCTTTGCTGAGCATCTGCATGAGCTAATCCGTAAAGACTATTGGGGCTACCAACCGACTGAGTCGCTCACCAATGATGAGATGATCAAAGAAAAATACGTCGGTATCCGTCCAGCGCCTGGCTACCCTGCCTGCCCTGAGCACACCGAAAAAGGCAAACTGTTTGATTGGCTTGGCACAGTCGAGGCGATTGGTACAACCTTAACCGAAAGCTATGCCATGTGGCCTGCGTCCTCGGTCAGCGGTTTCTACTACTCGCATCCTGATAGTGAGTACTTCAACGTCGGTAAGATCAGCCGCGATCAGTTAGAGAGCTATGCTGAGCGTAAAGACTGGGACATAAAAACGGCAGAGAAATGGTTAAATCCGAATTTGTAAATTTTTAAAAATTGGTTAACGGCTATAGTCATTCCTAAATAAAAAAGATACGCCTATGATCGTGCGATACTGGTGTACATTTTCCTTGCTTGCTGTGCCTGCGCAGACAGAGGCGGCGCAAAATGTACACCAGTATTGCTGCATCTCTTTTATAGTGGATCGACTATATATAAGTTTAAATGCACTATTAGTACAATTTTCCGTGCTTGCTGTTCCTGTGTTTGGGCAGATAGAGGAGGTGTAAAATTCATCCTAGTAGCGCGTTATAAAATTGAGCTTTACTATCCTTATTAATGACTACATCCTTTGGCTTACTCATTTAACATGAGTAGGCCTTTTTTATTGCGCCCTCTTCTGTCTGCTCTCAGTAAACTTATCGCTGCACGTATCACAAAATACTTTTATCATTTGCTGCCAATAACCGTGCTAAATTATTGCCTACTTCATTTTTCTTATTTTGAGACAGGCTATGAATCAGATTGCATTACTCTCTAGTTGGATTGGCAAAACGTTTGCAATCTGGGCATTGGTCAGTGCCATTTTAGGTTTCGTTTTTCCTGAGTTTTTTGCCTCGTTAGCGTTTTTGATTGTGCCAATTCTTGGCATCATTATGTTTGGCATGGGCATGACGCTTAGAACGGAAGATTTCTTAGAGATCGTTAAACGTCCCAAACCTGTGTTGGTGGGATTGTTGGCACAGTTTACGTTGATGCCGCTGATTGCTTACCTGCTAACTGTTATCTTTAACCTTGACCCTTTAATCGCGGTTGGCGTGATCTTAGTCGGTTGCTGCCCCGGCGGTACGTCTAGTAATGTGATTACGTTTTTGGCCAAAGGAGATGTAGCGCTGAGCGTGGCAATTACGTCTATCTCTACCCTACTTGCGCCCTTTTTAACGCCTATCTTATTAAACGTGTTTGCCGGTCAGCTGATCGATATCGACTTGGCGAGTATGATGGTGACTATCACTAAAATTGTGATCTTACCTATCTTATTGGGTGTCGTCTTCCACAAGTTTTTGGGTAGCAAGATCGCGTTCGTCACCGAAGTATTACCAATGGTGTCGGTATTGGGTATCTCTATTATCATCGCAGCCGTGGTCGCGGTGTCTAAAGCGACGATCTTAGATAGCGGTGCAATCGTCTTTATCGTGGTTGCTCTACACAATATGCTGGGATATACCTTAGGCTATGTGATCGCGCGCTTGTCTGGGTTTACGGAGAGACAGCGCCGCGCCATTATGGTAGAAGTGGGCATGCAAAACTCTGGTCTGGGCGCTGCTCTTGCCGCGACATATTTTAACCCCGTCGCTGCCTTACCGAGTGCCATATTTAGTGTGTGGCACAACTTTAGTGGTGCGTTGGTTGCGAATATTTTTGCGAAGAGAGATGGTAGGTAGGGGTTTATAGGTTTTGGGTTAGTCGTTAATACTTTAAGTTTGAGAAAGGTAGTGTTGAAAACAAAGATTGGTATCTGGAAAAGATTGAAAATAGTTAAATTTCAACTTGTAGGTATACATGTCTTATAGGGATAGTATAGATAAATCAGTATAAAAAATTTGGCAGTTAATTATCATAAGTATAGTTTTTACTATTTAATATAGGGGTGACTTTAAGGGCAACACCTCTTCTAGTTGTTCTTCCTAGCTCACTAATTAAATGAAGGTTAGTTTTGGCGCGAGAACAAATTACGTACATTAATTTATTAGAGCTTTCCATCTCATTGGTATTTGTAGAAAAAATATCATTCCAATGTGGAATAAAACCTTCTAATAAACCGAATGCGATAACTGTTTCAAACTCTTCTCCTTTAATACCTACACATGTATTGATAACAATTCCTTTGCTTTCTTTGTATAGGTTTCTAAAAGCCACAATATCGCTCGGCACATCATATTCAGGGTCACTAAGCCTATTATTAATGTTCCTAAAATAAATATCCCAACTATCTTTCAAGATATCTAGATCATTCTGATTTAATTTTAACCTACTGATAAATTGTTTAAAGCAATCTTCAAGATAAAGTATTGCTTCCGTTTCTTTAGAAGAAATAGTATTAATTAAGCGTAAAATATTACGTTCAACACTGTATGGTTCAGAAAATTTAGTACCAGTATGTTCATGAAATTTATCTAATAATTCTCCTGCCCATTTATATCGCAAAGAATAAATCGTAGGACTAGGCTCTGTTAAAAATAGTCGAGATAATTTGTACCAAAAATTATCTCTATTTTTAGACATAGGAGCAAGACTAGAAGCATCGAAACTTGCATTCGGTAGCATCATTTTTAGTTTTCTCGTCATTGATGTCACAAGCCACCACTGAGGAACTAATATACATATTTCATTTTCAGGAATATCTTTATAAAGACTTTCTTGAACTAGTCTAGCAATCTCAACTACTAAATCATCCTTGTGTATTTTATTGTTATAGGTAATAACACCTCGTTCTTTGGCATTAGTACCTGTTGCGACTATTTGTATAGGGCTACTCTGAAAGCTGTTGTAATAATCAATAATTCTTTGATTTGAGCGAAAGTTACCAGTTAGGGGGAGCATACTAACCCTCTTCCCCTGTAGCTCACCTTCAATCTTAGTTTTATCTTTAGCAATTCCGCCTAATGAATGGTAAATGGCTTGATCAATATCACCAGCTAAAAATAATGAAGTGCTATCATTGCTTGCATTTATTATTGTACAAAGAATAGCATAGGATAAATCTTGAGTATCTTGATACTCATCAACACATATCAAATGTAACAAACTTGATATGACTTTTGCAATTTTAGGATATATTGTTAGTAATTTATATGAATAATAAAGCATTAAATCGAAATCTATAATTTTTTGAACTCTTAACTCTGCGTGATAATCTTCTAGTATTAACTTCTTTATTGTTTTTAGTTCTGCAAAGCTCCCATCTCGTTTAAACCGAGTATTAATATCTTCAAAGGTTCGAACCCCATACTTACTTTTCAGCTGACTTAATAATGCTAGTTTGAAGGATTCGTCAGCAATAGTGTAACCATTTTGAAGCTCAGTTAAATAACAAGAATATGGTTTTATAATCCACTCTAAACAGAAAGAATGTAACGTCCCTGACCAAACCTTTTGGCTATCTATGCCCATACGTTCTAATCGCTTGAATATCTCTTCAGCTGCTCGAACAGTAAAAGTGACAGCAATAGCTTTTTTCTTACTTAGATCATCTAATTTACTAACTTCATATGCTAATTTATGAATAATCGTTTTAGTTTTACCACTACCAGGACAAGCAGATAGTAAGACATGGCCTTCTTGTCTAACTGCAACTATTTGTTCAGGCGTGAGATTATTAAAAATCATATAAACTTAACAACTTTGTCAATGGATCTGCTGGTAGTTCCTTCTGATAATTACTTATAAAAAACTCTTCATCATCTTTTAGCTCTTCACACCACTCCCATTCTTCACTGTATTCCAACTCTCCTCCATCCATATAATCTTTATGCGTCGGTTCATAACGTGTATTTAATCTATACTCTGCTGATTTAACTTTGGAAGATAAGTTCAAATGAGGTGAGGCCCAAGCAATTGCTTCCAGAATATAGTCAGGTATATTTACATATTCAGTCACGTGATCTGCGACTGCGATAGCAAACCAGCCTTTACCTACTTTCTTAGCCAGTCTTAGTACCTCTGTACCCTGAATCTCTATATCAGAACTTTCGAGTTGGTTTCTTGAGGACGCAATAGCCGATAAAGACGTTTCTTCATAGATTTCATTTAAGACTGGTACAAAAATATTGCTATTGTCATTACTAATTAAATCGACTTCGAATGTGTGCTGAGCATAGAAAGTCTTAATACATTCGTTTGTATTACAAAAATCTTCAAGCTTTTCTCTTCTTTCTTGACCGCTCTTTTGTGAATTTCTAGCTTTAATTTGAGCCGTGGTATTAGCAGAATTTAAATTAGGGAGTTGAATGAATGCCTCGTCTAAATCTGTAAGAATAGCGCATCTTCGATTAACTCTTTGCTGATGATATATATTAGCAATGTTCTCAAAACTTGTACTTCCAACGTTGATAACACTGACTCCAATCTCATCCAAAGATAAACCAAATACTTTTTGAAATATTACTGGAAGTAAAATTTGTTCCGCATCCCCTTCAACTAGTACTACACCTTTAGCAAATAGTAGATCACTTCTAACAGCGTCTAAATAACGCTCAATCCTCTTTATTTTATTAGCCTCTAATCCATTCGTGGGATTAAACACTACTGAACCATTGCCTGTACGACTAAGGATGTTGACACTACTAATTCTACTTACAGAAGATATTTGTGTAGAGTGGGTAGAGATGAATATTTGTGGCTTATGTTCATGTCTACCCAAGTTATCGAAAAGCGTCTTTTGAATATGAGTATGTATATGAGCTTCAGGCTCTTCTATTAGTAACAAATTAGCTACTTTATCTGTTTTTATTTTTTCATATTCATATAGTTTTAGAGAAAGAAAAATAAGATTAGCACCACCTAGACTCAACTCTGACAATCTACCTACATGTTCGTTATCTGAATCACCTACCCATAATTTCAAAGACTGTAACAGCTTATCCATTTCATTAGGTAGTTCAGCTCTTACTTCTATATTGGGAGCATAAGTTGTACCAACTGCTTGTTTTAAGCTACTATCAATTCCCTTTTGCACAGTAGATACTTCCTCAAGCTTTGAAATGTTTTCATTAAGTTCATTTATACTATTAACTAAATCTAACTGGATACCTATTTCTACTTTTTTATCCTTACCTCTCAATAAACCAACCAGTGGATTTTTCGAGTAAGAGCGTAAATCACTACTTACATCACGTAATGCTTTAATAAAAGTACAAGATATTTCGTCGTATAAGTTTAGTTCTCTAGGTAAATAAACACCATAAACTTGTGTTTCAGCTTGATTAGGATTTGGGAATATAATTTCTTCAAAATTACCAACGTACTGATCATAAAAGTCATCTTCACTACATTGTGCTGACCCCTTACATAGATAAACTGTTTCATAATCATCAATGGTTATTTTATCTAACAATACTTGTAATCCATCTTTGTTTCTATCCACCTCTTGAGAATAGTCATAAATTTCCTGTCTAACATGACGCTTAGGACGAAAGCAAAGCGTATAGCTTCCTTGAGTTTGATTTCGTTCGTTACTATTACTTATATCTCCACAAGTATGAATACTAAGCGCCTGAGTAGCATCATCGAAACCTAGTGCTTGGAAATTTAAAGTTAGTATTATCCAATGCCCTCTCCAATCAGATAACTGTCTGCTAAAATCGTTTTCAGTAAGTTTAAGGTATCGAGGTAGTGTATCGTCTAACATTAGTCTAAGTGCATAGAACAAATTAGTCTTACCTGAGCCATTTTCACCTATTATTGTATTTACTCCTTCGGAAAAATTTAATTGAGCAGATTCGAAGTTTCGAAAATTTCTAATGAAAAATTTTGATATATGCACGTTTAATCTCTATTTCTAGTTAATGTTTGACCTATCTATAATGGTTGATATAACTACGTTGCTTATTTAATAGACTATGCTTATTTTCTAAATTTCAGCTCAATCTGCTCTACCCTTCCCACGCCGACACCGCTCAGAACAATAAATCACCTGCTCCCAATCTTTCTCCCACTTCTTGCGCCACGTAAACGGACGCTGGCAGACGGGACAGGTTTTTTGCGGTAAGTTTACTTTTTTATGTGCCATTTTTCTTATCCTTGTATAGTAGATTTACTGCAAAACCGATATCGTGCTACTGAGATGAATTTTTCGCAGCCTCTGTTTAGCAGCACGCAAGGAAAATTTATACCAGTAGCACGGGGCTGTTAACGTATCTGTTTTTTACAAACCCACTATCTCTATAAACCTTTATCAATCTGTCTACTTCTGATGCTCTACGCCCTCATACTTCTTAATCCGTCGGCACTGGTCTGAGCAATAGACCATGCTTTCCCAGTTTTTATCCAGCTTCTTCGTCCAGCTAAACTCGCGTTCGCAGACGGGGCAGAGTTTTTTACGGACGTTTTTCTTTTTGTGCGCCATTATTTTCTCATTGGTTGATTTACTACATACATAACGTGTCGCTACGATTTATTGACTAGAAGTACGAACCATAGCCCATCCATTCTAAACTGAATACCGTTCTGCTGGGCTAAATTTTTTAACGCCTTTGTCACGCCCCCGAACAGCCAGCGAGGAAAATTTATACCAGTAGAACGGTGCTAATGACAATTGCTAGTCACAAGTACTAATTTTAAGTACTAGTCGAAAATACTAATCATAATCATCAAAAATTTTATTAAGTCTGTTCAAGCTATTGACGATCAGCTTACCAGATTGATCGGTGCTGGTATCGATGGCGAGCTTCTCATCCATACGCATCGTCAGCGGCTCTAATGCTTGCTTAAGCGCGTTTGCCATGAGCGTGGTTTGCTCAGCGATATCAGGTACATTTGCGTCAGGTGTGTCCATCTCTACAGCGCGCTGCGCGTCTCTCTCTTCACGATAAAGCTGATTGTCCGATAAGCTCTCAGCCATCTTTTGTGCCAGTTGCTCAACCGCGCCGACTAGTTGTACCATGAGTTGTTTTTGCATCTCTTGGTTTTGTTTGAGGTACTCGCCTTCTGCTTTATGGTCGTGCTTATAGAGCTGTGTTAGCTGAGTCATGCTTTTTTCAAAGCCATGGTCGATGCTGTCGCTGACGACTTTGGCATTGTTGATAAAGCTATCGGCGAGGATTTTTTGGGATTCGAGTTGCGCCTCTATCTGCGTCTTTAACTGGGCCTGCTGTCCTGCTTCTCGCAAGCGGGCGATTTGTTCAGGGTCGTTTTGCGTCAAGTATTTATCAAACTGACTGCTAATCGCATTGAAACCATTCGCCAAGTCCACCAATTGCGCGACGATGCGCGCGCCCGTGTCGCCATCTTCGCCGCCCATGGCTTTATTGCGTAAGAAGTCGGTTTTGATTTGCGCCCAGCGCTCTGACTCTTCTTGCGTTAATGTTCCGCGCATCTCACCCAGCTTAAGCAAGTTACTCTCTGCGCCCTGAGTCAAGAGCTGCGACTCGCCCAGATAGTGATCGTCGATAAGTTGGTTCAGCTCGCTGTCGTTCATGACCGCCGATAACTTTTCGGTCATCTTATTCATATTACGATAACTGCCCTGTAGCTTAAATATCGGCTCAACACGATACTTATCATCTTGTGAGGCGGACGCGATATAGGCTTGGTTGACATCGAGGATTACTTCTTGCACCGCAAACATATGACGCAAGATGGCCGTAATCTCATTAATCTCTGAGCTGCTATACGGATAGGTCAGATCGCTACTTTGCGCTTGCATCGCATTGGCATTGTCCGTCCGTGCCATCTTAATCAAACGATGGACATCGGCAAGATCGCGATTGGCAAGCGGCGCTAACACCGCATTAGACGTCAACGCGTTTTCGATATAACTGAGCGCAAAGATCTCTTCCATCCCGCTCATGATATCGCCTAAGTTATAGATATCAGCGCGGTTGGCGAGCATGTCTGGCACTTTAAAGGCTTCGCCGCTTTCGGTATATGGGTTACCCGCCATGACCACGCAGAACTTTTTGCCGCGCATGTCATAGGTTTTGGTTTTGCCTTGCCAAACGCCATCGATACGGCGCGTGCCATCACCGAGCGAGATAAATTTTTGTAAAAATTCGGCGTGTGTATGCTGAATATCATCGAGATAGAGCATGACGTTGTTGCCCATCTCAAAGGCTAAGTTGATTTTATTTAACTCTTCGCGTGCAGTGGCATTGGGCGCTTTTTCGGGGTCTAACGAGGTAACATCATGACCGAGTGAAGGACAATTGATCTTCATAAAAATCAGGCCGAGACGGTTGGCCACGTACTCCATCAAGGTCGTTTTACCATAACCTGGTGGCGATATCATCATGAGGATACCCATCAAGTCGGTACGCTTGTCCTCACCCACTGTGCCCATTTGCTTGGCAAGATTGTCGCCGATGAGCGGTAAATAGCTCTCGTTGATCAAGCGATTGCGCACAAACGAAGACAAGGGACGCGGCATAAATTCGTCCAGTCGCAAGGCGTCTTTTGCCTCATGTAAAATCTCTGAGCGCATGGCAAGATAGCGCTTATAAGCAGGAATCACTTGCGTGTCGTGATGATGCAAACGGTTTAAAAAATCATCGACAGAAAAGCGTAGCGTCTGCTGGTGAATGCGCTCATGCTCGCCTAGTAGATTGTGTACTTGAATCTCAAGTGACACTTTACCCGTACTACGCTCAAAGCTCGTTACTTGATTAAGCGGATTGTTAATACCGCTTAGCGCGGACGTTGAGGAGAATGACAAAGTGGACGATGCGCCAGTTGCGTCTTTTTTCGCGCCGCCTTTTTCAATATTTGCGCCTGCATCGATCAAACGCTGTACCAAGGCATCACGCTGAGCATCGTTCAATTGCGTTAGTAAGATAGCAATCGCTTCGGGCACATAATGGCGACCGCTGTCTAACTCCTGCTTGCGTAGCGCCGCTTTTTCTTCAATGTCAGCAAGCGCTGATTCGCTCAGCGGCTCACTACCATTGTCCGTGCTAGCCATTTGCTCGCTGCTGCTCTCGTTGCTGCTCTCGTTGTTATAGTTTCTATCGAGTAACGCATAAAACCAGGTTGCGAGTAGCTCATAAGCGGATTTGGGTTGCAAGCCAAGCTTACTGATAGCCGATTGTAGTTGCTCAAAACCCGCTGTCTGTTGTAAGTTGCCAGAAGGACTATTCAAGGTGTTGGTCAATTGCTCGCATAGCTGCTCGGCCTGCCGACTGGTCTGCCAATTGAGCGTTTTATGCACATCCGCATCAGATGCTGCAGCCTGTCCCATCACGCTTACCAGATATTCGCTAGCAAGCTGGACATTACTTTGTATAAAGACAGTATTGCTCTGCTTTGTTTCTAAATTCAACGGCTCGTCATTGTAAGCGGCGACAAATCCACGCATGACGTGGGTCATGTCCTCAACCAGTAGCGCTTTGGCAGTGTCACTACCCAAGGTACGGCGCAATTGCTCGGCGGTCACGGCTCTATCCAGCCAATTGCTGATACGGATAAGGGCCGCCTCATTTAGCCAAGTATCATAACCGAACTGACGCAGTGGCTCTAAACCGAGCGCTTGTACGAGGCTCACTTGCCAATAGAAGAGCTGTGCCAGCGCGCGAACTTGTGGGGTATAAATTAACAAGCCCGCTTCTCTCAGCGTTGGCAATATCTGCATCAATAGCAGCGCGGCATCATGGTCATGGATGCCTTTTTCGTAACCGAGCTGATAGCGCGGGGTTGCATAGGTTTTGACCAGCTTGGCAAGCGGACTGTTGCTATCGAGATCGTCATTGCCACTGCTATTGGCATCGATAATACTGACATTCATCGTGCTGACGGTTTCGTCGTAGGCGCGATACAGCTCAGCTTCGCTCAGACCGTCTTGGTTGTGTTTAGCGCTCTCAATGATGCTATACGCCAAGTATTCGGCACGGTAAACCATATGAGACTCGGAGGCAATGTTCATCTCCCAGTACGGACGCAAAGCATTTAGCTCAGCGTTATCGAGCACTTCATAATAGTCTGTCCCTGTCAGATGTAGGTTAAGTACCCGCTTGCTATCGGTCTGCTGACGACTGAGTAAGGTCAAATCTAGCGGCTGAGTGTTGACTGAAAAGCGATGCTTGCCAAGCTTAATGATTTGTCCGCCGTCTTCAAACATGTCAGACTTGTCTTTGAGACGCTTATAGCTTTCAATCTGAATGGCTTTTAGGCGCGCATCGATATCATCGGCTTTGACGCTAAAGCCCATGGCTTGTAGCTCTTTTGCGATGTTACGTACTTTTTGAACGAGGCCATCGGCGGCAAAATACGTGTTTAACGCCTCTTCCTCGCTAAAACCTGTGACGCCTGTGCTTTGCGTGCGTTTTTTAATACTCTCAAGCATACGCAATGCGCCATCGCCTAAGTTTTGCGCTTTGCGGTTGCGGGCATCGAGCAATTGCTGTTTATGGTTTTCAAAGGTTTCATAAATCTCTTCGCGCTTACTGATAATGTCTGCTAAAAACTGATCGCCGTTACTGGTTTCTGGATCTGCAAACTGGCTCTCTAGTTCTTCTAATTGCACCAGCAGTTTTGCCATTTGCTCGTCTGATTTTTCAGGCGTATTGGCAATGGATAAAGCATTAGCAACCGACTGACCCAAGAGCTTAAACTGCGCGCCAAACTGCGCCACCGCTTCCGCTGAGCCTAAGTTTTTACGCTTATGATTGAGCTTGGCTTTGCTTTGATTTAAATTGGCATAAATGGTCGAGATGTCGTCAATGATTTGCGTGCGTACCGTGGCATCAGCCACATCCAACGTGCCGAGCAGTTCGGTCAGTAAATCTAGACCTTGCGCTGTCTCATCGATTTTATCCAAGACAGGCTTTAACTCGGCGTTGGTTTCCGCTACATTTAAGCGCTCACTCACATCTGCCAAGATCTCTTCGTAGCTCGATAATGCCGTGTCGCCGCTTAAAAACACCACGGTTTTTTCGGCAAGCTCGCCCTCTGCTGCTTCTAATTGGGTTTGCAGCGCTTGTAGTTTATTGCCATCTAAATACCGCAATTCTTCTAGCCCAACCAAGCGGCCTTTTTGTCGCCTTAATGCTGAGAGCTGCTCCACATAGTCGCTCGCCGACTCAAAAGTGGTGACACGTATTTGCCGCAATATCTCATCTTGCTGCGTCTCGGCATCGCTAATGGCGGTTTGGGTTTGTTTTTGAATGCTTTGAACTTTGGCAAACTCATCGATGACCAGCTCGGCTGTGGCGGTGACGGCTTTGATGCTACTCGCAATCTCGCTTAAATCCGGCTCAGACAGCCAATAATAGCTATCAAACAGACGGCTGGTATTATCAGCCAGCTCTTCATAGAGCTTCTGTGACACGCTTTGATTGTCGATTAAGCGGGCGATGCTATAAAGGTCGGAGATACCGCGTACCAATTCTTTGTTACCGATTTTGCCATAAAAGCTGGTGCTTTCTGGCAGCTCGCTGACGTACTCAGAGGAAGCATAAGGCGTGTGCCATATCTGCATGGGATGAATGCGCGACGGCTCGCTTTGGTCATTAAACAGCACCAAACGCCCACTGTCTGCCAGCGCCATGCCGTTGCAATAAATGGGATTTGCCAACTGTTTTTTGATGAGGTTGTAAGGGAATAGCCCTGTGATACCCAGCGCTATGTCATAAAACAAAAACAACACGTCCTCACCATTTGGCGAGACAATCTTGCATTTGAACTTTAAGTCTTTGGCGCCAGCATGATTGGCATCGAACAGCTTGTACTCGCCTGTTTGTAGATAATAGCCACCTGGGAAAATAATGCCGTGATCTTCGGGCAACTGCACGCATGACTGACCAATCGCATCCAAACGCAGCACCGCTTCGGTCAAAGTGTTATAAACAAAATAACGATAACTGTCCTCGCGATAAGGCCGTATTTTTAGCAATATTAAGCTGCCGACTTTGGCATAAGCAATCTCAGCATCAGTCAGCGACTGAGTGCGGTCATTGACAGGTTCGCTATAAATGCCCTGCCCCGATTGCGTGTTATCCTCAATCTTAATGGTCAAGTCACCATTCACGGTCTCTACGAATATCGTATCCAAGATATTCATATGCGGATACTTACCATTGATCATCTGATCGCGCGTGGTGTCAATCCAGTCGAAATCATAAGCAGGCGGCAGCTCAATGTCGCGCTCGCCGCGATTGTCGACGTAGGCGACTTGCGCAGATTCTGGCGTGCCTTGGCTAAAATCCAGCGCAAAACGAAAAACGCGGATATCGGTAATGCGCTCACCAATCTGAAACGCCAAGAGCAGTTTGCTGTCTTTGACCGTCAACTGAATCAGGCGCGTCTGTTTGTAATAGCGATACAGCTCATTAAAATCTTGGACGAACGACTCTTGATCTAAAAAGGTGTCTGTTAAATCCACTTCTTCTAAGCGATAGTCTTGCTCGTTGCTGCTTACGCTGTCGCTAATGTCATTTGTGTCCGATGTTTTAGCGATTTGCTCATTAATATGATCGTCGCTATCATCGTTTTCATTGATATGTTCACTACTACGGTCAGCACTTACCTCACGCTCGTTTTGTGGGTCAGCAGGTTCGACCAAGCGATACAGCGATAACACGTCTTTGATGTTGCTTGCGCGTTTGAGACCCATAAACACGTTGTAGCCAAACAACAAATAGCCGCCGACTTGCACCATGTCCTGCGCCACGCAGTTGTATTCGGTACGAATCCGCGTGCGCGCAATGACTTGCATCTGCGTGCTACCAAATTCCGTCAGACGCGCTTGATTGAGCTTGGCCGTTTGCTGCTCTAAGCGGCTGCCTTGTTCGGTCAGGCGTTTTTTTATCAGCTCATAAGCATTACCTGATGCCACCGCCTGATCGGTTTGCTCAGCTTGGTGGTCAGTGTTTTTGCTAGCCGAATCGGTTGGTTTTTGCGTATCCGCCATCGTTGCTCGTCCGTGTTTATTGTTAGCAATAAAGAAAATAGGAGAAAGTTTAAAAAAGAAGCTCATCTAAAAAAACAGTCACAACAGCGGATTTTTTTAGATGAGCCAAATTATTAAAGTTGCGATGATCATAGTTGATTCATTTTAGAGCCGTTACTCTATTACTGGGATGATTGCTTCTGGGGTAAATTTTTCGCAGCCTATGTTGAACAGCAAGTAAGGAAAATTTATACCAGAAGCCTATCACTATTAACGTATCGATCTTATTTCGAACTGACTATATTGGTAATACGATTAATAGGTTGCCTAATGCACTTTGCCACCTAAGCGGCAGAGTGCTTATTTATATAGCTGACTCACCTCGAGAGCATTACGAGGCGACTGGGATGAATTTTTTGCAGCCTCTGTGCTAGCAGCAAGCAAAGAAAATTTATACCAGTCGCGCGTCATTTAAGCAGGCTTGTCGTCATTTGACTGATTGGCTTTAGTCATAACTTGATTGGCCATCATAGTATTGATAAGACCGCTCAACGTGTCTGACTTGCCAGCGAGGCCATCAATGGCTTTACCTATCGATAGTGACTTGGCAAAGTTATCAAAGAAGTGCGCTTCGCCGCCCACAATATCGATTTTGGCTTTTTGGAGCGCCACTGCCAAGACTTCGGCGTTTTCTTTGGCGATCTCTTTACCAGCGTCAATCGATGCCATGGCTTCTTGCAAGGCCGTTTCGAGACCCATACGGAACTCTTCGTGCTCGCGTGCCTCGACGCTCATGCTGCCCATCGCATTGAATTTCTCGACCAGACCATCTGCTTCGGCTTGGAAATGCGCGCGAGTAACTTCGGCTTTGGCCAAGCCAACGTCGCGTTCGGCCTTAGCATTGGATTCACCTTGCGCCGCGATAACCTGAGCATTCGCCAGACCGATATCACGCTCAGCTTTGGCGTTAGATTCACCGCGAGCGGCGATGACTTCGGCATCTGCCATGCCTTTTTCGCGCTCTGATTGTGCTTCTGCCTGACCAGTCGCTTTGATAATATTGGCTTTGGCAATGCCTTCTTTTTCTAAAGAAGATGCTTTAGCTTCTTGAATCGCCGCTTCAGCAAAGCCGTGCGCTGACTCTTCTGCCTTGATGCCTTCCGCCATTCTAATTTTGGCTTCTGAGTCTTTGGCAGCCGCTTCTAGATTGGCATTGGCAAGCGTCGTAATCTCAACCGCTTTGTGCTTGGCAGACAGCTCTTCTGCTTCGGCCTTTTTGACCTGACGCACTTTGATCTCTTCTGCGTCCGCTTCTGCTGCCAGTACGCGCGTTTGCTTAGAACGTTCAGCTTCGCTGACTTCGCGAACTTCTTTGATACGCTCTTCTTCTTGCGCGACCGTTTTGTCTACGGCGATACGGTCACGAATGACATTGGCAATCTCTTTTTTCTCAAGCTCAATCGCACGCTCAGCTTCGATACGTTGCAGATCAACTTCACGCTCACGCGAGACGACTTCTAAATCGCGAGCACGCGTGACTTTTTCTTCTTCGATAACCACAGCACGCAGACGATTCTGACCCGCGACTTCGATTTCACGCTGTTGGTTTTCGCGCTGAATCGCTAGGTCTTGCTCAACCATGATGATGGCAGTTTCGGACTTTTTACGCTCCTCTTCTTCAATCTTACGTGTTTCAGCGGTCTCACGGGCAATGACTGATGAAATTTCACGTTTTTGCTTGGCTTCAGCATCCGCTTGTTGACGCTCCAGCTCCAGCATAGCTTCTACGGTTTCGACATTTTTCTTTTTGACCGCCAGCTCTTCATCACGTTCAAGCTCATTGGTGATGACGTTTTGGAAAGCCGTTAGCTGGGTGATCTTTTTGATACCTTCGGCATCCAAGATATTGCTGGAATCCAAGGATACTTTTGGCGTTTGTTCTAGGTAGTCAATTGCCACATCTTCTAGGATATAGCCGTTTAGATCATTGCCGATCTCTTGGACGATACTGTCGCGGAACTGACTGCGGTTTTCGAACAGTTTGACAAAATCAATCTGCTTACCGACCGTTTTTAGGGCTTCTGAGAATTTTGCATTGAACAGCTCATTGACCGCGACCTTGTCTGAAGCTCTATCCACCCCAACCGATTTGGCCACTTTGAGCACGTCTTCTTCGGTTTCGTTAACGCGCAAATAGAACGCGACCGTGATGTCCGCGCGCATATTGTCCGCACAAATCAGTCCTTCTTTGCCCCGTCTATCCACTTCTAAAGTGATTAGCGAGATTTTCATCAATTCTTTTTTGTTGATGACTGGCCAAACAAAGCCGCCATCAAAACGTACGGCGATCTTGTTAACGCCGTTAATAATTAGTGCTGTACCCTGCTCCACCTTGATGTAAAAGGCTTTGAGCATGAGTAGGGCTGCCATAATAAAAACAAACGCCAGCACCACAACCACGCCGACGATAATGAGTATATCCATGTTCATTCCTTTAATGAAAACATTCCAAGCAAATGTAAAACTGCTCCTACTATTTCTAAAGTTAAATCTCTTATTAATATGCTTTATTAAACTGTCATCTACTTATTTTAAAACTGTAGGGCGACTGGGATAAATTTTATAGTTATTTGTGTTTAGCAGGTGCCACGCGATAGGTATTGGCGGCCTCTAGATACTCGACCAACACCACTTCATCCCCTTGTTTAAGCAAGCTGGCATCAGCATCTGAGCGAATTTTTAAGATAAGTCCAGCGCCGCCGTCATGCAGTTCTGCTTCGCCATGTTTGTCAGTCACACTCAGCGTACGCACGATAGCGATTTTACCGATATTGCTGGCGGCATTGCGCTTGGGAATATTGGCAATGTTTTTACGAATGGGGGAGATAATAAGACCGGTAAGCCACATCGATATCACTAAGACAAAAATGAGAGCACCTGTGCCAAATACATAATACAAAAGACCTGAGTCAAAATACTGATGTAAAAAGCTGGTGTATAAGTAGCTGAGCACCCAACCAATCAAACTAATTAAGGTCAAAATGATAACTAAAGGCACGCCGTACAGACCGAATTTGAGCATAAGGCCAGTAAAAAATCCGGTCGATGTTAAGTTGGAGACATCGGCATCGCTGCCTGATTCCCCAAACTCGACAGAATCCATATCTGCCATCCCAAGCAAAGACACCAGCCAATACAAAGTCACGAACATCACAAGACCCGTAAAAACCACAGTCGGGTATAAACTGATTTTAGTAATGAATACTAAAAAAGACTCTTGCATGGTATGCGTGCTCCTTTTGCTTGTCCAACTGGATTCAACTGCTTGAATCGCTAGATAACAACCTCTAATATTTATGAGATAGAATCAACTTATGTTTCTTTATAGGGGATTATATATACATTGCATGAGATAATACATAGGTTTTGCCATTAACGTCCCCAAACGGGTGAACGCACTAGCCCGCCTGCCTGACCACTGATGGCATAGCTGGTATTGCCAGTTAACGAGTGAATGACCAAGCTGCCGCCGTTTTGACTACCGACTTGCCCGCCCAAATTGGCATTACGTGTGGGATAGACAGCATACTGTCCAGAGGGTGAGAGACGTGCTGGTTCATCGAGTCCCGTGTCAGCCAAATTAATGACTTGGCCAGTAGCGAGCATCATGACCGCCGCCTTACGACCATTGAGATATGCCATGCGCTGACCGTCTAAGCTAAGCTGCGGGCTGGCCGCATAGCTGCCCGTCGATACGAGCGTCGCACTCTCTGTCGCAAAGTTATAACGATAGACGCTTGGGCGACCTGCACGGACTTTGTCACTGGTATAAACAAAGCTTTTGCCATCAACAGCATAGCTTGGCTGCACCTCGGTACTGGGTAAGGTGGTGAGCTGTTTGGTACTACCGTCGCTTAAACGTCTCTCATAAATATCCGCATTACCACCAACCGTTGAGCTATACAGTATTTTTTGTCCATCAGGTGAAAATGACGCTGACAGGTTGCTGCCCTCGCTATTGACGACTAATTGTTGTGTCTTACGGTTGCGATCATAGATATAAATCTTGGGGTGCTCACGTGGGGCTTGTTTGCTATAGGCAAGCTGTTGCCCATCTGCTGACCACGCAGGCGCGTAAATATAACCAGTTAGCTGATCAATCAGTTGGCGATCGCTACCATCCGGACGAATACTATAAAGTGTCGATATTTTGGCGGTGCCGACGCCTTGTTCTTCTACATAAGCAATACGTCCTTGACGATCGATGGCGGACATACGTGCCGTCAGCGGATTGCTCACTTGGTTGCTGCTTGTTTTTATATGAGTATTAGTGGCAGACAAGTTTGGTAGCGTTTGACAGCCCGTTAATACGCTGAAGGATGCCAACGCAATGGTGCTACTTATTATTCTTATACTAGGCTGTGGTGCAGAGGTTTTTAACATAAGAGCGATTCCAGTAGAACGTTGATAAACGCGTTATAAAATAACTGCAAATTTAGAATTTCTTATCTAGACAGTAACCTTAGTCTAGAAGATTAAATGCTTTTCGGTCTTTATTTTACTTGAGACAATACTTTATAGATTATAGCCACACTAACCCTTTATAAGGTTGTAGCTTTAACGCTTGAAGCCTTGACTGTAAATCTCCGACATGAACCTCCAGCTTGTTTCCATCTGGGTCTAAAATATAGCAAGACTGCCCTTCACTGCTATTTTCTTTCCACTCAGTTACATTAAAATTTCTTAATTTAATCACAAACGCTTCAAAATCATTGCTGCTTATATCAAACGCAATATGCGTATAGTCTCGTTTTGCACAGGGCGTATCGCAAGATAAGCAAAGCCATAACTCACCGAGCGTTAAATATGCACCGCCTTGCCATTTTACATGTGCAGTAAAACCTAGAATATGAGTATAAAAGTGTAATGAGCGCTCCAAATCACTGACAGCTATTGTAATATGATTTAATCCTTTCAGCATTGGCATAGCTCCATCGTAGATTTTTTTGTAGTGACAAGCATTCAGTGTAACGTACATTGGACTTTCATTTGGACAAAAAAATGCCCCACTTGTTAGTGAGGCATCTTGAATAAGATTTGAAATGAGCGGAACGTCTTAAGCTCTTATCTTTGATGATTGGCTTATCTAGCAACGGCTTTAAAATAAGCGACTTGGTTGTCATTTCTAATGGTCAAGATAGGCATATTATTGACGTTATTATTAAGGCTGTATTTACCTTGTACCGTCTCTAATGTGGCTTTATCAAAGCTTGCTTGCGGCTCAGGACAGGCCATTAACGTGCTAATGCCGTTTTTAATCTGTACTGTACCATTCATTACCGTATATTCAGCACTCATGTTATTACAGGTATTCATAAATCTGACGCGGTTATTGCCGTTGTCTTTAGAGAAGTTTAACGTCAATGGTTTGGCAGGATTAATAAACAGCTGATCGACTTTATCACCATTGGTACGTTTGGCATCGACCAGCTGCCAATTATAGGCTTGCAAGGCATTAACGGTTACCGGTTTGGCGACTAGTGACGTAATGCTAGGCATACTTTGGCAACCAGCAGCCAATGTGCCAACCGCAAGAATAGCGACGCCCATGGTTTTCGTCATAGTTTTCATCTCAACTCCTTTAATGGTTTTACTCAATATAAAGAACCGCTCGTGAGAAAAGTTTATACCAGTAGAGGATAGGACTGTATGTACCACTTTTGTTTTGGGTTGACAATCGCTGTTTGATAACGATCGCTGCTTTATAACGACTACCGTTTTATAACCACCTAATCAGGCGTGGTAGATTTTTGCTGTTGCAGTGCGGCATAACCTGATAAACGTTTGCGCTCCTCTTCATTGAATAGTTGTTGCTCAATTTGGCTGATTTGGGTTTGCGCTTGCGCCGGATCAGCACCTTGACTGAGAAGACGCTGCTTTTGAGCTTGATATTGATTAAAGCGTTGATCGAAGTTGGCATCTTCTTGATCTACTAGCGCCAATCTTGCAGCAGCTGGTGCGCCTACCAGATCCCGCCGCATTTTGTACAACTCCTCAGCGGTGGCACCTTTTGCTTTCATCTGTTCTGTCCGATCTATCAACTCGTTTAGATTGGCTTGCTGGGTGATATTGGCTTTGGTAGCATTGTCTGGCATACGGCTGATATAGTCTTGCTGAGCTGCTTCTTTTTGAGCCGCCGATAGCTGATCGTTTTGGTTAATTCTGATCATCTCGGTACTATACTCATTATAGTCATCTTCTGCGCCAAAGAAGGCAGTAATGGTTTCTTTTGAGAAATACTGCTGACGTAATCTTGTCACATCTTGCTTTTGTTGCGCGACGACATTTAAATCCAACTCGCCGCTTTTGGTGGCTTGTAATTGCAAATTGCCATAGCGCTTTTCTATTCCTTGCAGCGCTTTGAGATACACCACATACTGATTAAATATCGCAACCGCTTGACTGGCGGCCGGCTCCGGCGTGTGATTGCGAATATAGCTCTCTACGCGTGCGTAGATAACGCTCTCCTCTTCTTCACCAAGCGCTGATAAAAAGTAATCAAACAAGCGCCGTAAGCCTTCGGTGACGACCAATTGCTTGTTTTCATCAATGATAATTTCACCATCGATACTTGTCCCTTGCAAAGAGCGCGGTAGGTTCTCTAGCCCCGTGACAAACGGCTTATTACTTTGAGATGTCGAAGTAGCCGTGTTATTAGGATTGGCCATGTCTAGCGCGCTATTGTTGTCTTGGTTATCCGTTGCTGTAGACGCCAGCTCGGAAGAAGCTACGCTGCTATCATTGGGTTTAAACCATAGAATAATCGCTATCGTGAGCGCGATGATCACTACGATAATAATGATAGGGAAAATAGGGAAACGGCGGTTATTTGACATAGCAAAAACGTCTTATTTGATGGGTCAATTTATATCGTTCATTTACTGTAAAAAGAGTATGGTTCTACTGGTATTGATTTTCCAAAGCCTCTGTCACGCTTGCGAACAGCCAGCAAGGAAAGTTAATACCACTAGAACGTGATTGCCGTATATACCACTTTTATTTTGGATTAACTATCTAGGGTTAATAGATAGAAAACAGAATCGCGGTTGACTCTGTTTTCTATAGCATCCAGAACACGCATTATAGATTGACGTTTTTCAGACGATTCACTTGCGTGCGATAAACAGATTTTGGCTCAGACTCACCCCATGCGGTCAAACCCAATACTTGATCGGCTGAATCTAAGTGATTCATTTTATAATTGTCACGAATGACATAACCAAGCCGACTTGAACAAGCAGAAACCAAACCATCGTTTGCATCACTGCCAAATGGTGCGCCCGTCGCCACTAACAGATAATCGCTAGGATCGAGTCCGCTGGTAAGTTGTCCAACCCCACTAAATGAATAATAGTTGATACCGTTTACTTTAGTGCTGGTTGGCATGCCACAATATGAGGTTGGCATCGCCGCTGGGAATTTTGCATTGAATTTAGCCGCACCATCGGTCGATAAAGCCATTAGCGCTTGCCAGCCGTCTTGCTCTTGGATATCTCTATAACTGATACCTGATCCAATATCTGTAAAGCCACCGATTAGGTTGAACACACCTGCGACCAACTCCGTGGTGATGTTTGCTGACTGGTCTGTATTATTGTTCGGCTCAAGCGTTGCTTTAACAAAATCTGCTGTTTTTGAACCTTGCTCTGGACTTGAGACTGCCGTGACTGAAGCGACGTATTTTGGCGCGACCCCAGCGACATAACGAATATCGATACCGCCTTGGCTGTGCCCAAATAAATTGACTTTAGGTTTGCCTGAAATGGCGGTGATGGTTTTGACCTGTTGTAGCAGTTGCTCACCGCGCACTTCACTGTTATTGACGGCAGAGGTTTTGGTGGTATATACCGTTGAACCACCTTTCATCAACTCATCCGGAATACCATTAAAGTAATCGATAAGTCCAAAGAATGTCGTAAAACCACCAAGTCCATGAGCCATAACGACTGGATACTGAGTCTTAGTATAACTAGAGGTAAAATATTGACTGTCAACCAGCTGACAACCGTTGGCATTGGCACAATTATAATATTGGCCTGCTGCTTGTGCAGAAGTCGTTTGCATGGTCATTAGAAGAACGCCTGTGCTGAGCGCGCCTAGCGTCGGTAGGAGTTTTACTGATACAGACTTTGAGAAGTATGCTTTGAGAATCATAATAACATCCTTGTTATCATTAGAGGTTGGTCGTTTTTATGTATGAGCTTATTTGTTTCATACCGCAAAAAAGCTCTAAAAACCAGCGCTAATCCATTTAGCCACTAGAATTACCATACTTTTATAATTTGCAATATACAATCACATTATTGAATATATTCAATATTTTAGTGACTTTATAGTCACAATTGCGAATATATAAACACCCATATAGGCATTGAAAAATTTCACAAAAGTAAGGAGATATAGTGATAAATACAGTGCTTCTCTCAAAACCGTAAGCCCTACATTTATGCTATAATCTCTCACATTCATTCCATAACTATAAGTAAGATTATGATGACTAAAAAATCCCTTATTCAGTCCCCCGAAGCCATAGAAAAAATGCGTGTGGCCGGAAAACTTGCCAGCGATGTTCTGGTGATGCTTGATGAGCACGTAAAGCTCGGTGTCAGTACTGAGGCACTGAACCAAATTGCCCACGATTATATCGTGAACGTTCAAAAAGCCATTCCTGCCCCGCTCAACTACAATGGCTTCCCAAAATCTATTTGTACCTCTGTCAACCATGTGGTCTGTCACGGTATTCCAACCGAAAGCAAATTGCTTAAAGATGGCGATATCATCAATATTGATGTGACCGTTATCAAAGACGGCTACTATGGCGATACCTCAAAAATGTGGATCATTGGTGAGGGTTCTATCATGGCACAGCGTATCTGCAAAGTGGCTCAAGAGGCGCTATATGCTGGCATGAGTGTGGTCAAAAACGGCGCACGCTTGGGCGATGTGGGCGCGGCTATTCAAGAAGTGGTTGAGCCTGAGCGTTTTAGTATCGTGCGCGAGTTTTGTGGTCATGGTATCAGTAACGAGTTCCATCATGAGCCACAAGTTATGCATCATGGCAAAAAAGGCACAGGCTTTGAGCTAAAAACAGGCATGACCTTTACGATCGAGCCGATGATTAACCAAGGCACGTGGCAGACCAAAATTTTACCAGACGAATGGACAGCGATTACCAAAGATCGTAAGCTGTCTGCTCAGTGGGAACACACGATGGTTGTGACTGACAATGGTTGTGAGGTATTTACCACGCGACCTGAAGAAGACTTAAGCTTTTTGACGCAGTAATCGCAACATATCAAAAGATCGCCTAGGCGGTCTTTTTTTTGGCATATAAACTTGGCATACAAACAGTGTATATTGAATGCTGTGCTTGTTGCGCGTTTACCTTTATACTTTTGATAAGATGATTTGTGTTATACCTCAATCTGATTGTCCGTCATGTGCTTATCGTTTTGACGCTTATCGTTTTAACGCTCATAGCTTTACATTTATAGCTTTACATTTATAGTTTTAACGCTTTATTTTTAAATTCTTATTTGGATAACACTCATGTTTAATTGTGATGTCGCCTCTAATGATCTAACGCCTCTCCCTCTATTATCAAATGATAGCGCGATCGACTCATCGCGACCAGCGAATGCCAGTGCGACAGAAAAATCGCTATTGGGCATCCCTGAATGGTTGAGTCAAATCAATGACGATATCAGTCGGGCGCTTGAGCGCGGTGTCAATATTCGCCAACTGGTGGCGGCACGCGCCTGCGCAATCGATGAGCTACTCATCGCTTTGTTTACTTGGTTTGAATTAGATAAGACCGATTTGGCCTTGTTTGCGACAGGTGGCTATGGCCGCGGTGAGCTATCGCTTTATTCAGACATTGATATTTTGCTGCTCTCTCCTAATGAGATAGACACTGAGACGAGCAGTAAGATCGATAAATTGGTGGCGATGCTTTGGGATATTGGGTTAGAGCCTGCCCTCTCCGTGCGCAGCGTGAATGATGCGTTGGAGGCAGCTCTTGATCATACGATTGCCAGTGCCCAGCTAGAAGCTCGGCTATTGGTAGGTAATGACGCGCTGCAAAACGTCCCCGTTCAAATCGTCAATAAACAGTGGTCGCCCCGTGCGTTTTATGATGTAAAAGTCGCAGAGGCCAGAGAGCGTTATTTACAGCATAATGCCACAGAATATAATCTTGAGCCAAATATCAAAAATGCGCCTGGTGGCCTGCGTGATATCCACCTTGTCGGCTGGGTGACTAAACGTTACTTTCGCGTCAGCAAGCTTTATGACTTGGTACAGCAGAACTTTTTGACAGAAAAAGAGTTCGACGAGCTAAATTTTGCAGAAGGGTATTTGTGGCAAATACGCCATTACTTGCATGTTTTAACTGGTCGCAACGAAAACAAGTTGCTGTTTGATTATCAGCGTGAAATTGCTCAGTTAATGGGTTATGAGACCCAGCCAGACGATCAACCCAATGCGGCGGTTGAGCGCTTCATGCGTGACTATTATCGCTGTGCCATGAAGATCTCAACCCTGTCTGAGATGTTGACCAACCATTACTATGAGACGATTATCGAGCCGCATCTACCCGATGAGGAGCGCCCGAAAAAACAGCCAATCAATGCCCGCTTCAACCAAGTTGGCGACCAGATTTCCATGTCGCATCATAGGGTATTTGCCCAGCATCCTGAATCGATTCTAGAGATGTTTTTGTTGATGGGTCAATACGGCATCAAAAACGTCCGTACCCATACGTTACGCGCGCTCAAAATCGCGGCGCGCGGCATCGATCAGGTGTATCGTGACAATCCTGCCCATCAAGCGTTGTTTTTGGCCAATTTAAAAGAACAAAATTATTTGTTCCATCGTCTGCGTACCATGAATCGCTATGGTGTCTTAGGCAACTATATTCCGGCGTTTTCGCAAGTCACAGGCTTGATGCAATACGATTTGTTTCACCGGTATACGGTGGACGCGCATACCCTGTTCTTGATTCGAATTTTGCACCGTTTTACTGACCCGCGTTTTTATGAAGACTTTCCATTGGTCAGCTCCATTTTTCAACGTATCGAGCGTAAAGAGATTCTGGTATTGGCCGCGATGTTCCATGACATTGCCAAAGGTCGCGGCGGCAATCATAGTGAGCTTGGTCAAACAGAGTCGATTGATTTTTGCTTGGCACATGGTATGAGTTTGGCAGATGCCAATCTGGTTGGTTGGCTGACTCGCTATCATTTACTCATGTCGATGACGGCTCAGAAAAAAGACATCTCGGACCCAGAAGTCGTTACTATTTTTGCCAATTTAGTGGGCAACGTGACCCATCTCAATCATCTTTATGTGTTAACCGTTGCTGATATGAATGCCACCAATCCACAGTTGTGGAACAGCTGGCGCGCCACTCTTATGAAGCAGTTGTACTCGCAAACGCGGCGCATTTTGCGCGCTGATATAGACGCGCCCACCAACCGTCAAGACATGATCAGTGCCACGCGCAAGCAAACCCTAGAGATGCTCGACAATGTCAGCAATCAGCACATGAATCGCGACGAGGTATTGCGACTCTGGGATGATCTTGGCGATGAATACTTTCTGCGTGAGATTGCAGAAGATATTTTATGGCATACCGAAGCCATCTTAAACCATCCGCCCATTGGTTTGGCTTCCAATGCTGATAGTCCGCCATTGGTTGTGTTGCGAGAGCACCGCGAGCTGGCACTTGATGCGGTACAGGTTTTTGTCTATACCCAAGATCAGACAAATTTATTTGCGGTGACGATGGCCGTATTTGACCAGATGAATCTGGACGTCTTGGATGCTCGCATCATTACAGCCACTCGTGACTTTGCTTTGGACTCGTACGTGCTTCTTGATCCTAGCGGTACGCTGTTGGTGGATGAAGAGAGTCAGCAAGAGCTTAAGCAGCGTCTGATCAATGCCTTTAAAGACCCAACGGTCTTGAAGCTGACCAACAAGCGCATGCCGCGCCAGCTCAGACATTTTGAGGTCACTACGATGATTGGTTTTGAGTTTAATGAAGCGTCAGATCAGCACATCATGAGTTTAGAGACGCTCGATCAACCAGGACTACTGGCACGCGTGGGGCAGGTATTTTTGCAAGAAAAAATTGAAGTCCATGCGGCGCGTATCACCACTTTAGGCGAGCGTGCCGAGGATATGTTCTACATCAGTGACCAAAATGACGAACCCCTATCTAGCGATAGGCTTAATAGCTTAAAATCAGCTCTACTTGCCAGCCTGAGTGTACAAAAAGAAATCAACGTAATCTGATATCAGCAATCGGTGCCTTGATGAAACAGGTTTTTAATTCATTAAGACATTGATTCGTAAAAGCTGGGATTCATGAAAGATCGAATTGAGTTGATAAAAGCTTTGATAGATAGAGCTTTAATCGGCAGCGGCATGGGCTTATCAAAGCTTTAATGAACGGAGACGTTGATTGACAACGGAATGGATTGGAAAAGAGATGGATTGCCTAAAGCATTCTTGAATAAGGCTATGCTTTACGCAATCTCTTTTATATGATGCTTTTATATATTATCTCACTGGCATGTTCATCAAGTTCATCGTCAGCAAGATCAGGAGGTAAGATCTTTGCATCTAGCTGCTGCTGAGTTAATAACAAGCGTCCTACATCCACTTCTTTTTGTAGTAACCCGTGTAAACTGGCAAGATGAAACTGTCCGTCAAAATAGTTATACAGCTGGCGCAAAGAAATAGGGGCATTGGCATGTACATCGGGAAACAGACTGTCCTCTGCCAATATAACCATCTCATTAAATGCTTCTTCGCTTACTAGCTCTTCTTTATCGATTTTGCGTTGTAATTGGCTCGCTGTTCGTCCTTTGGCCATCAGCATAGAGACAAAAATAGCCGTTTGTAAAATAAATAAAGTGATGTATTGCCACATAGGTAAGGAGATACCCAACAGGTTGCCAATTAGCATTAGTACCATGGCGACTACTACATAACCGACCAAGTGCCAAAGCAACCACATCATAAAACTATTTTCACTATACCAAACCATCTTTCTTTCTTTATAAATGAGTAACTGCTGACGCGCCTGCCACCAGTACTGTTCTCGTTGTTTCAATAGCTCATACAATTGAGTATGATGCTGATGGCTGTCAACGCTATCAACCGTATTATCATCAATATTTTTGGCGTCTGGTTCGTCAGTTTTGGGAACACTAAGCATATCAAATTACCCTTATAATGATTTATCATTAAGACTGACAGCGATTTTTATATTAATATAAGTTATCAATTGATAAGCTTTATTCAACGCTTTTAAGTCCCACACGATCGATGGTGACTTAGTGAATGATGAGAATTTATAGTTCAACAAACAGTCTTACAATGAGAAAAAAAGAAAAAATAAGAGAATTGCCACACTGCTGGAATGTAACTTTTCTTTATAACTTTATTATTTAATTGTCTATTATAGTTACCCTAATTATGAATCACAACTTAGCTGCTCTACACCCTTATCCCTTTGCAAAGATGGCAACATTACTTGCGAACAGCACGCCAGCCATAGCCTATAGCGAAATCAAACTAGGAATTGGCGAGCCAAAACATGAGCCACCCACCTTCGTTTTGGACGTGCTAAAGGAAAACTTGGACAAAATAAGTCATTATCCGACCACCAATGGGATATTTGAGCTGCGCCAAACCATCGCTCATTGGCTTGAGAAGCGGTTTTTCTTACATCATGTCGATGCCGCGACGCAAGTATTGCCTGTTATGGGCACCCGTGAAGCCATTTTCAGCTTGGTGCAAGCGGTGATTGATCACCAAGCAATCGATACAACAGACAATGCATTGTCAGTGTCCGATCAGCCACCAACGGTTATCATGCCCAATCCGTTTTATCAGATATATGAAGGCGCGGCGATCCTTGCACAGGCAACGCCCTACTTTGTGCCGTGTACCTCTGATAATGATTTTAAAGGCAACTATCGCGCGATACCCAAGGAGATATGGACTCGCACGCAGCTCTTGTTTGTCTGTAGTCCAAACAATCCGACAGGCTCGGTCATGACGATGGATGATTGGGAATATCTCATTCGCTTGTCTGATCAATACGGCTTTATCATTGCAAGTGATGAGTGCTATAGCGAGCTGTATTTTGATAGTGCACCCATTGGCTTATTGCAGGCTTGCGCCGCGCTTGGTCGTCATGATTTTAAAAACTGTGTCGTGTTCCACTCTTTATCCAAACGCTCAAACTTACCCGGTCTACGCTCAGGCTTTGTGGCGGGTGATGCCAAAATTTTGCAAGCTTACTTGCAATACCGCACCTATCAGGGCTGTGCGATGCCCATACCGCATCAACTCGCCTCTATCGCCGCATGGCGAGATGAGCGCCATGTCATACATAACCGCCAGCTGTATCAAGAAAAGTTTGCCTTATGGATGGCTGAGCTTGGTGATTTGTTGACGCTGCGGATGCCTGAGGCTGGTTTCTACTTTTGGATAAAAGTCCCTGAGCAATTCGCAGGTGATGATGAAGTGTTTGTCAAAGCCTTGTATGAGCAGGTCAACATTCATGCATTGGCAGGTCGCTATTTGTCTCGTGAAATCGATGGGCACAACCCTGGAAAAGGCTTCGTGCGGGTTGCACTGGTCGCAAGTGTCGATGAAAGCCGTGAAGCGATTGGTCGCATTCGTCAGCTGCTTGGCGCCTAAACAAGAATCATAATAGATACCTGAAATGATGCTATAGTAAATGCTCTTGCCGATATGCCATCAAGGATGATGCCATGCCCCATCTTGATTTTACCCAGCCTCCCTTCGATGTTCTAAGTTTGGCTGAGCGTCAAAGCATCCGAAAAAGCACTCAAATTCGCTACCTTGCCAAAAACGAGAGTCTGCCACCAGAAGAATTGCAGTATCTTTATGTGGTGATTAAAGGACGGATTGAGCAGCTGCTTGACGGAGAGTTTGTGGCTTCCTACTTGGGCAGCAATCACGCTGAGGAAGCCAACAATAACGATTGGTTCGACAGTCGGCGCTCACCCGAATCTCGTGACTCTAAACGGCTTGGCTCTGACTTTCCTGATTCTAAAAGCCTTAATTCTAAACCTATTGATAAGTCAGGCCGACAAGCAGATGACACAGATAGTACGGGTCACAAAACCACAGCCACTTATCAGTTTAGAGCCGCCGAAGACACCTTACTATTGCAAGTGGCTGGCAGTGCCATCGACAAAATCAGTGCACAAAACCATCTGGTGCGTCAGCTATTATCAGACAAGCTGCCTGAACGATTAAAAGCCCTACAGCAACGCCGTAGCGGCAAAACCATGGATCGCACAAGCTATAACAATCAGCAAGAAGTGCAGCAAATTATGCTGCAACCAGTAACGGATGTAACCTTGTTGCCAGTACACCTAGTCGATGCCAACCACAGCTTATTCGATGCTGCCCGCACTATGACAAAAGCGGGATTAAAACACGTACTGGTGCGACCCATAGATCATGCAAATAACGACGTATCTTCACCACATGGCATAGAGCACGCAGACCGTCTATTGGGTATTCTTACCGATACCGATATCTGCCGTGCGGTAAGTGATCAGCAAGACCTGATGACCACTCCTTGCCAGCGTTATACCAACTTCAATCTACGTACCATCAAAGCGAGCGATGAGATTGGTGACGCCATGCTAACCATGACCCGCTATCGTATTCATAGACTGCCCGTCATTGACGTAAATGGCGACGTGGTTGGTATATTGGGACAAAGCGACATGCTCGCTCACATCAGCCACCACTCGCAGCTCATTAGTATTCAAATCGAACAAGCAAAAGACTTATCCAGCCTCGATACTGCCGTTGAATTGATCGGTCGTTATATTCGTGCTCAGCATCAAAATGGGGTCAAAATCGGTAACATCAGCCGTATGGTACAGACTTTAAATGCCCAAGTATTCACCAAGCTTTGGCAGATGATCGTACCTGAAGAAGTCATCGAAAATACGTGCCTCATCGTCATGGGCTCAGAAGGTCGCGGCGAACAAATCATGCGTACGGATCAAGACAATGCCCTCATCATACGCGACGGCTACACTCATCCAGAGTTGGCGCAGTTTGCAGATATCTTTAACACCCATTTGGCGAGTCTCGGCTATCCCCTATGCGATGGCAATATCATGATGAGCAACCCAATGTGGCGACAACCGCTAAAACAGTTTCATGCACAGATTGGGGTATGGTTTAAAAACACAGAGCCGATGTACGGTATTTACTTATCTGCCATACTCGATGGGGAATACGTCTGCGGTGACGAATCCCTATTGGTACAGGTGCGTCAGCATCTAAAAACGGCCCATCGTCAGTCAGACCCTATGTTTGTACGGCAGTTTGCCCGCGCCGCTCTACAGTTCGGTGATGTCAATCAGTGGTGGCAAAAGTTTGTGCCGTTATTGGGCGGTAAATCAGCATCGTCAGACATTGATCTCAAAAAAGCAGGGATCTTTCCCTTAGTTCACGGTATTCGTACCTTAGCATTAGAAAACGATATCTTAGAGGTTCCAAGTACCAAAAATCGCCTCAAAGCATTGGTGCAAGCACAGGCCTTGACCCAAGAGCGAGCGGATACATTGCTAGAAGCCTTAGAGTTTTTTATGGCACAGCGTTTGTCCGTCGCCCTCTCAACCGATGATCGGCACGCACGCCAAGTCAACCCAATGACGTTAACCGCGCTTGAGCGCGACTTGTTAAAAGAGTGTTTGGCGGTGGTCAAAAGCTTTAAAACACAGCTACGTCAGCACTATCAATTAGAGATTGCTAACTAACGGCTGTTAATGAAAACCTTCTGACATAGGCCTTATGACAAAAGCTTTTTTGATAAAAGAGCGCTAACGAGAGTTTATAACGAGTGTTTGACTTAAAGGGATGGGCAAGCGTCATGAGTTGGCTAAAACAATTAACAGGCACGTGGCAAAAGAACCAGCTACAGCGTCCAGAGCTGGCCTCGATGTTTACCAAACCCGCTGCCAATGAGTGGGTCGCAATTGACTGTGAAATGACGGGGCTCAATCCAAAAAAGCACCATCTTTTATCTGTCGCCGCGATTCATATTAACGACAATACGATCGATACTGGTAACGGTATGCACGTGGTCTGCAAGCCGCCTGTGATGCCAGACCGCGATACCATTGTCATTCATGGACTGCGTACCGCCGATGTTGAGCACGGCATGAGCTATGATGAGATGTTGGCACTGTTGTTACCGTTTATAGACAATCGACCCATCGTGGGTTTCTGTACGCAATTAGACATCGGGTTTTTAAACCCTGTGGTCAAACGTTATATGGGCACGGCGCTGCCGAATAAAGTCATCGATGTGCGTCAGTTATATAGCAAACGCATGGGCGACCGTACGCAAGGTATCCCGAATCAATCACAGCGTTTGGCCAATATCTTGGCGCATTATGGCATTCCTGAGCTGGATGCGCATGATGCTTATAACGATGCGATTATGACTGCCATGGCGTTTTTGCATCTCCGCTCACGTGGATGAGTGATACTCACAGCCATTTTTATTCAAAGCCAGTTCAGTTTATCGTCGCTCTACTTTAAAAGAAGATGGTTCTACTGGACTTCGCTTCTACGCGAAAACAGCAACTCGTGTTACCATGAGCCATTTTTTTTACCTGACAGACAGATGCTCATGCAACCTACCTCTACACGCGCCCGCCCCCTTAGTAATGACACCATCGTTCGCACCAAACCAAAAGCGTTTAGAAATCCTTTACCAGCGTTTTTTCAAACCCGCAGACGTGCCTCTTGGCTTGCTCTATTAGCCACCACCATCGTAGCGCCACTCAGCGCTCAAGCGGCTTTGCCACAAGCGATTCAAGCCGCCTTATCAAGAGCGGACTTATCAGAGCAAGATATTAGTATCGTCATCACCCCAGTCGGCGACAAGAATGCCAGCCACCTTCCTGCGCCTATTCAAGTTGTCGATAGCCACGGCTCACAGAGCGTAGAGCCGACTACTGGTCACCATAGCGCCTTTGATCAACATAGCGCATTAGTTACTATTGAAAAGCGCACAATCAAAAAGCACGAACAAAAAATACACGCTTATACTGACGACCCGTATACCTACCAAAGCTTGGAGAGTGTACCGACGCTCATTCCTGATCATTATTATTCAGCCCCTTCTTCATCTACCAGCCCTCAAGAGACGGGCGATGAAAACAATAATGCTAATAACAATGGCAATGGCAATGGAAGTGAAAACAATCAAACCCATAGCGCTTCCTCATCGCTCAAAATCTCTTTTTCGCCGTTACTGAGTCATCAGCCTGACATCGCTCGTACACCTGCCAGCACCATGAAGCTTGTTCCCAGCTTTATCGCTTTAGATATGCTGGGCGCGGATTTTGTCTGGCATACGCGGGTTTACCATACTGGTGTGATTGTGAATGATCGTCTATATGGCGATTTGGTCATTCAAGGTAGCGGCGATCCCAAAATGACCCATGAGCGATTAGAACAGCTACTGTACCAAGTACAAGCCTCAGGCATTCGCCATATCGACGGTGATATCGTCGTCGATAGCGCCATTTTTCACAACGTGACAAAAAACCCTGCCGCCTTTGATAATGATCCACTGCGTCCCTACAATGCCAGCCCAGATGGTTTTTTGGTCAACTTTAGCACCCTTGGTATCAAAACCTATCCGATGAGTAACGGTCAAGCCAGCCTGACTTATGAGCCGACACTCGCGAACTATCAACTACCAAACCTCATAAATACACGCTCAGCGGCTTGTGGGCAAGCCCGCTATAGTCTCGCGCCTAAGTGGCAGACCAATCGATTGGTATTAAACGCGTCCCTACCAGACCGCTGCCAAGAGCATGTTTTTTATATCGCTTATCCCGATGCCAAGGCATTTGCCGCTCGTGTCATCGCTGGCAAATGGCAAGCGCTCGGTAATACGCTGAGCGGCCGCGTTATCACTCAAGAAACCCCTTATAATGCCGCAGAAAAGACCAAGCACGCTCACGGTCTAGCGGCACTACCCATGTCACCGCTGCCCATTGTCAGTTATCCCTCACTGAATCTAAGACAGCAGATTTATGATATCAATCACTTTTCAAACAATGTCATGGCGGAGCAAGTAGCCTTATCAATAGGCGCCTATCATCAAGACAACAACGCTTCATTGAATACCAAAAAAGGCGGCAGTCCTAAAAACACCATCAATCAAAAAGTAAACAATGAAAAGGTTGATAATCAACTCTTTAGCCACAAAACAAGTAGCTTATACCAATTTGGTCAACCTACGACAACTGATTATCCGGCAACCTTACAGACAATCAACCAGTGGTGGCAAAACCACTTGAAAACGCCGCCACCGCATCTGACCAACGGCTCAGGGCTGTGCCGCGACTGTACGATTACCGCTGCCAACTTGAGCGAACTGTTGACGTATGCTTATAATCGTCCAAACTTTGATGCCTACGTCAACGCTTTAGGCGTGGCAGGCGTCAGTGGTACTATTGCGGCTCATAGTGATCGATTGCCTGAATCGTCAGCGATTGGTCGCGCCTGGATCAAAACCGGCACCTTGAACAATGTGACGTCGATGGCAGGCTATGTCAAAGGTCTATCAGGACAGGACTATGTCGTCGTGGGGCTGATTAACAGCGATCAGGCGTTGAATCCTTATGCTGCTCGGCCCGTGTTGGATGCGATGCTTGACTGGACCGCGCAGCACTAGTTTTCACTAATCCCTTGAGCCACTGTAAAACGCGGGTTAGTGGCGCAAAAGTTAGCAAGTGCAGCGCTTAGCTCAAAAGCAAAAATCTAACATCAGGGTCGTTTTTATTTTCTATTTTTGCTCTAATAAAGGTCAGCTTATGTCACGCAAGACACCTACTCTTAGTAAATCTAAAGCACATGTGTCCCATAACGGATTGGCGCAAAATCCTCCGCTCGCGTGGGCCAGCTTGGCACAATATGTTGGGTTCTTTACGGTGGGGTTTGTGCTTGCCAGCGCCATATTTATGATAATTCAAACCCAAATAGCGCTGAATGCCCAACTGGTCATGGTGCTCTCTATTATTGTTGGCGCTTATATCGCGGTACATAAATTTATCAAACACCAGCAGCGCGCTATGGGTCGAGGTGAGATCAATCGCTTGGTAATCGGCGGTGTCGCAGCCGTTTGGGTATTGACGGTTATTTACTTTTTGGCAATTTGGTTTTGGTTGTTTGATGCCGTCAGCCGCGAAGTCTTGATTGAAATGACGCAACAACAGCCACTACCGCTGCTCTCATCATTCATCATGATATTGGTTCTGACACTGGTTAGCGCACGCATTAGTATTTGGGCGCTCAATCGTTTGCTGGATCCCAAACGTAGAACGGTCTAAGTTTTGCTCCATTCAGAGCATTACTAAATTCTAAACGTCATTAAACAGCTTGAGACTTCTCAAATACCTATGACTGACTACAAAACTTTTCCTTTTAAGACATAAAATCCGTTAGGCTAATCGGCTTAATCTTTATACATTTAGCAATAAATGGTTTTATTTATAGCGTAGGAGCGATATTCATGGACATGCTTTTTTTTGACCATATAGACAAACTGGCGCGTATTGTACTGACGGCTGCCATGATATATGTCTTAATCGTACTAGTAACCAAAGTCTCAGGAAAGCGCTCTACCTCACAGCTCAATAACTTTGATTGGGTGGTAACGGTGATGATTGGCTCGCTAGGAGCCAGTACCATTTTACTCAGAGAAATACCTTTTATTGAAGGGGCGTCTTCTATTTTGGTGCTCTACCTTTTGCAGTTTATGGTTACCAAATACGCCTCTATCTCACCGCACTTTAGCAGTTTTATTTTGTCCGAACCACGCATTGTTTTTTATCAAGGGCAGTTCTTACAAGAGGCGATGCGCACTGAAAGGCTCACTCGACAGGAAATGGAATCTGCTATGCGCGCTGAGGGCATAAACAGTTTTGATAATGTGGAAGCCATCGTTTTTGAGTCAGACGCAAAGCTGAACGTTATTCCAAAGCCAAGTCCGAGTGATACTCACGACAATGAGAACTCACAACAATCTGTCTCCGAAACCATTGCGCCTTTGATGTAAGTCTTAAATCTTCAAATAGCGGCTAAAATAAACACCGAAAAACCGTTAATTCATTGTATTGGAACCACACAGTTTTAGCGAATACACCTACTATAAAGTGGAGACGGTGCGGCTAGGATAAATTTTTACCGCTTCTTCTAGCCAGAGCACAACAAGGGCACAGTAAGCAAAGGTAAATCAAGCAACGGCACAGTAAGTGAAAATCTATTATCCGAGCAGTACGATTATAAGGATTGTGCTGCTTTTATTTGAGATCAACTATAATACCCATCAATTGATTAACGTCGTAAGAGTGGCAGAAACTATGAAAGTAAGAATTTTGAGCGTCGGTAATAGGATGCCCAGTTGGGTACAAACGGGTTTTGATGAATATCACAAACGTATTCAGCCGATGCTCACCACCGAAATCATCGAAATCGCGGCGGCAAAACGGGCGAAAAACCCTTCGGATGCCAATTTGGCTCAGTACCGTGAGCAAGAAGGCCAAGCCATATTGGCAGCGCATAATGCATCGGGACGTGAGCAATTATGGGTATTAGATGTTAAAGGTAAAATGATATCGACAGAAGGCTTGGCTGATAAACTGTCAGACGCCATGCAGCAGGGTGACGACATTGCGTTGGTTATTGGCGGCGCAGATGGGGTATCGCCAGAGGTATTGGCAAAAGCTGACGTGAAATGGTCGTTGTCCGCGCTGACATTGCCGCACCCATTGGTACGGGTGGTATTGATGGAGCAGTTATATCGAGCAATGAGCATCAACAACAATCACCCTTACCACCGTGGTAATTAAATCTGCTAGAACTGTGATTTTAATCTGAATTATCTCCAAAAAAACGGATTGAAAAACGGGCGTGCGCCCTAATAAATGGAACATGAAATATCCAAAACGCGCAACACCCAACGCCTCTTATCCCCATTCTCAACGTGATGACTCACACGAGGACACGCCGCCACCTATCACAGCTGCTGGCGTGTTTGATGCTGTCAGTACGGCCAAAAATTTGGCAAAGCTGCCCGCTCTATTTATCTCACATGGCGCGCCAACACTTGCCGTTGAGCAGTCGGCTACCACCAGTGCGCTGGCGCGTATCGGGCAAAACCTACCCAAACCGCGTGCCATTGTCATTATGTCCGCGCATTGGCAGTCAGCAAAGCTTGAAGTCAGCAGCAATCCGCAGCCCAAGACTTGGCATGACTTTTCCGGGTTTGCGCCTGAGCTGTACGAGTTACAATATCCAGCCGAAGGTCAGCCCGAGCTTGCCGAAGCCCTTGCCCATCAGTTCACTGCGCGCGGTATTACGTGCAGCGCGAACCCTGTGCGGGTGCTCGACCATGGAGTTTGGGCGCCGCTCAGACATCTGTACCCACAGGCAGACGTGCCTATCGTACAAATCTCATTGCCCCAGCACTACGACAGTGTCGCTTGCTATCAGTTGGGCGCACAGCTTGCAAAACTGCGCCAAGAACAAATTTTGATTATCGGTTCAGGCAATATTACCCATAATTTGCAAGCCCTACGCTGGCAAGCAGACAGTATCGATCAGGCAGCAAAAGCTTTTAAACTGTGGTTACTACAGCAGCTCAAGATTGATATTCCAACCGCGTTAGATTGGCAACAGTATCCTAATTATAAAGATATCCATCCAAGTGATGAGCATTTGCTACCGCTGTTTTTTGCCTTGGGCGCAGGACAACGTGTCTCTGTGGTTCATCAAAGCATGGCACATCATAGTTTGGGGATGGATATCTATCGCTTCGATTAAGCTCTCACCTAAGCTGTCTTTATCAAAGCGATACAATGCGACTGGGATGAATTTTTCACAGCCTCTGTATGAACAGCACGCAAGGAAAATTTATGGCAGTTGCACGGGATTATTAACGTAACCATTTTATTCTAAACTGACTATAGCAAAACCCCTATTTTTCAAACGCGGGTTTGGTAAATAAACCTGCTCGCTCCATCTCACCTGCCACACTCAATAGCGTCGCCTCATCATTCATCCGTCCGATCAGTTGCATACCGATAGGCAAGCCTTTTTTACTCATGCCTACTGGCAGAGACATCGCTGGCAGTCCTGTGACATTGCCCAATAAGGTAAATGCCATTTTACCCAGTACTGGCTGGCTCAGCTTTTCGATCATACCGGAGCGAAAGGCATATTTGCCCATATCAAAGCCTTTATTGAGGATCTCAGCACTGCGCATCATCATCTCGTCCATACGACTTGGTGGCAACACCCCATGCTTGACAGCTGGTGTGGGTACTGTTGGACATAAAATCATGTCATAAGTCTCAAGTAGCAAGCCCGTCTGATATTGACTGTGGTGCCAGCCATGTTTGGCATGTGCCAAGTCTACTGCCGATAACGAGCGCCCCAGTAGCGCCATGTTGTACGTTTGTGGCTCTAAGTTTTTGATATGCGCGGCACCAAAGTCACGCTCAATATTGTCAATCGTAAAAGCGGTATGAGTACAGACCACGACCATAAAATCGTGCCAAAACTGGTCGATATTGATATTAGGTTCAGCCGGTATCACACGGTGACCCATGGCCTCTAATTGCTTGGCGGTCTGCTCAAGTACAGCGAGTACGTCTTTGTCCACGACCGTATTGGCAATCAATGGTTTTTGATGTAACGCGATGGTCAACTGCCGCGGCGCCCGCATGGCCGCTTGCAAAAACGTGCCCTCTGGCGGCGCAATGATAAAGGGCGCACCAATCTCAGCCCCGCTCGTTGCGTCCAGCATCGCCGCACTATCACGCACACTGCGCGTAATCACATGATCAGCAACCGCCCCTTCCCAGCCCTCGCCATATTTGGGACCCATTGGATTACGACCACGGCTTGGCTTTAAGCCAAATGCACCGCACCAAGCCGACGGAAAGCGTATCGACCCGCCGCCATCGCCCGCGCCTGCCATCGGGACAATGCCACCCGACACCGCCGCCGCACTACCGCCCGAAGAACCACCTGAGCTATAGCCTTTTTTAAACGGATTGTGCGTGGCGCCGTGCGCTTTTGGTTCCGTGGTGATAATCAAACCAAACTCAGGCGTATTGGTCTTCCCAAAGGTATTGACGCCCGTGGCTTTCATGCGTTTAACGATTTCACTGTCGTTCTCTGAGACAATATTGACGCTACGACTGCCCATTGTTATAGGCTCGCCTGCGAAGCTAAAGGACAAGTCTTTTAACAGATAAGGCACGCCATTGAACACGCCTTTCGGTAATCCCGCTTGCGCCGCATTATAAGCACGCTCATCAAACCGATGGATAATAGCGTTCAGTTTTGGGTTGAGTGTGTTTGCTTGGGAGATAGCAGCGTCCAATACTTCTTTGGCGCTTACTTCACCTTTGTTAACAAGTGCCGCCAATCCTAGGGCATCGTACTGGGTATATTCTTTAAACATAACCGACCTTCCGTGGTAAATAATTGCAGTTAGTATATCGGGTTACTGGATAATCGAACAACCATACTATAGTCGATTTACTTTAAAACCGATACAGTGCTACTGAGATGAATTTTGCGCAGCCCCTGTTTAGCAGCACGCAAGTAAAATTTATACCAGTAGCACGTGGCTATTAACGTATCTATTTTATTTTGACCCAACTATATTTGTATTTATTGCTGCAACGATAACTAAAAGGGCAATAAAAAAAACGAGCCACTGTCGTAACTCGCTTTTTGTCATTTACGGTTTATGCAAACTCGCTATGAGCCAGTTGGAACTAAAACGCTTATATAAATTTAAACGCGCTACTAGCACAAATTTTACTTGCGTGCTGTGCCTATGCCGACAGAGGCTGCGTAACATTCATCCTAGTAGCGCTATAACACTTTTGAAGTGTATCGACTATAGCCACTACATAAGCAGTTCACGTTTGCCGCTTTTGCCCATGGAGCTGACCAATCCCGCTTCTTCCATCGAATCCACAATACGGGCGGCACGGTTATAACCGATACTGAATTTACGCTGGATACTAGAGGCAGAAACCTTACGCGTTTCCATAATAAAGGCAACTGCATCGTTATATAGGCCATCATCCTCACCAGACGCGTTATTTGAGCCACCACCATTGCCACCTGGACTAGATAGCTCAAAGTTGCCTGCCATATTATCGATATAGTCAGGGGCACCGCGCTCACGCCATGCATCACAGACACGGTTGACCTCTTCATCACTGACATACGCGCCATGCACACGATCTGGCTCAATCTGCCCAGGCCCTAAGAATAGCATATCGCCATTGCCCAACATATCCTCAGCACCCCCACTGTCTAGAATCGTGCGTGAATCAACTTTTGAGTTGACACGTAGAGCAGCACGCACCGGGATGTTGGCTTTAATCAAACCAGTAATGACATCTACAGACGGACGCTGGGTGGCGAGCATTAAATGAATACCAGCCGCACGCGATTTTTGTGCCAAGCGCGTGATCAGCTCTTCTGCTTGCTTACCGACTTGCATAATCATATCGGCAAATTCGTCCGCGACAATGACAATCATGGGTAAGGTTTTTAGCTTAGGCGCTTGGCTAATGCTCACGCTGTCATTGGGTCGCCATAAAGGATCAAGCATCGGCTTACCTGCTTTTTCCGCCGCAATAACCTTTTTATTAAACTCATTGAGCTTACGCACCTTGAGCAAGCTCATCAATTGATAACGACGCTCCATTTCTGCCACACACCATGACAGGCTACTGGCCGCTTCGGTCATGTCAGTCACTACAGGCGTTAGCAGATGCGGAATGTCATTGTAGTTGGCAAGCTCCAACTGTTTTGGATCAATCAAAATCAAGCGCAGCTCATTCGGCGTATATTTGAGTAGCATTGACAATAGCATTGAGTTAACCAATACAGATTTACCAGAGCCAGTCGTACCCGCCACCAACATATGGGGCGCACGCGCAAGATCGGTGATAATCGGATTGCCGCCAATGTCTTTACCCATTGCCATACTGATTTGTGCTTTGGGATCTTTAAACTTATCGGTATTCAGTAGTTCAATCAAACGCACCATTTCGCGTTGTTTATTGGGTACTTCGATACCAATATAAGGCTTGCCCGGAATCACCTCAACCACACGTAGGGACGCCATCGAGAGTGAGCGCGCCAAGTCACGTGAAATGCCCGTCACTTTGCTGGCTTTGATACCAGGAGCCAGCTCTACTTCAAAACGGGTCACCACTGGGCCCGGAATGGCATTGACCACCGAGGCTTTTACATTAAACTCTTGTAATTTAATCTCTAGCAGCTCAGAGAGTTGCTCAAGCTCAGCGAGGGTATAACTGGGCTTACGGTCAGGATCAGGTTTATCAAGAATAGACATCTCTGGAATGGGCGTGAGACTACTGCGATATTGAGCCGTTTGCATCGAGCGTGATTTTTGACTGAATGCTGCATCATCACTGATGTGGGGCATGACTGGAGTGTGAGTCTCGTTATTATCATAATCACCATCGTCTGGCATCATATCAGTGATGTGATTGCTACTATCGCCTTCGGGTACAGCAAAACTCATCGTTGGTTTAGCAGCGACTGGTTGGGTATTTGTATTAGGGTTAATAGCTTCCACCGTTGGTGCCGCTTTTGGATTGGTAGGCGGTGTATTGGTGGGCGTCATGTCAACCACGCTAGAGGCAGAAGCAACTTCCGCGACTGGTAACGAGACTGGGCTGTCAACCTCGACTGAAGACACAGTATTAGTATTAGATACCGAATCATCCTGTTTACTAGAATGTGCCGTTATTTCAGACGCGGTCTCAAAAGCTTCATTGGTTTGCTTGTTAGCGGAGTCAGAGTGCGAAGACGTAACTGGTTCGTCAGCCAGTGCTGCTTCAGATTGCTGCGTTACTGCTGCTTGCAAAGGTGGCTCAGCAACGCTATTTGTCCAGCTAGCGTCAGACTTAGAATTAGGCTTAGAATTAGGCTTAGATTTAGATATGGTCGGTTCCAATACCTCTGCATGTTCTGCTAACCACGCATCTGCTAAGGTATCAACTTTATCAACGGTCGCCGTCGAGTCGTCTAATGCAGGTGCAACAGATTCAGGACTAATGCTGTCACTATATGCCCATGCGTCAACGGGTGGCTGCACGATGTTAGTCTTTGGTCTAACCGTTGTTTGAACCTCTGTCTGACCCATAGACGGAGCTGCCACTGTATGCGGTGCAGATTCTGTCGGTTCTTCATTTATTGAATCAACGCTTGTCTCAGATGACAATATAGAATCTGATACAGCCGACGTAGCGGGCTCAGTCATACTATCAGCGTAATAAGCGGCTTGTTCGCTTGCCAATAGATCATCAACCGTATTGGCATCATTCCATGCAAAGCTTGGCTCCACTTTACGAACGGATGCTGGAGCGGGACTTGCCGCTGTTGATACACGCGATTGACCAATCGTACTGTCGGTCGTCGCACCATTCATGTTCGGCGTCGCTACTGTTGTCTCTGAATAATTGTCTTGTGCAGGGTCTGATGAGGCCGTTTGGCTGCTTGTATTGGCTTGCGCCACTGCGATAGACGCTTTTACACTATCGGCAAGCCCTGACTTCGTCAAAAAATCAGACAATACATTATTAAATCGGCCGCTGTTATCACTTGTTTCAGCGTGCCCCGCAGACTGCAATGTCAGCGGCAACTGCTCGTATGCAGGCCCTTCTTGAGGTGTCTCATTGGATGAGGCGGTATTGTTATCTTTGTTTAACACCTTATTTTGTGATGTTGCTTGCTCATCCGCTTCAAGCGCTTGGTCTTTTACCCCTGAGCCAAACCAAGACAGCGCTGTCACCTTCTGATAAAGCGCCATCCAATGAATATTAAAGGCAAAAGTGGCAGTGATAACGACAAACACGGCCAAGAAAAGCACACTCCCCCACTGCGATAACAGCTGAGCCAAACGGACTTGCAATTCAAGACCAATAATACCGCCCGCCACACCTTCAAGCGCGGTCGCCGCTGGGTTTGTGATCTGCTGAACCAATGCCACACACTGTGCAAATAAGGCGCTGGCACTTAATAATAAAAATACATAAGCAACCACCCGCATGAGCCAAAAGGTGGGCTTATTGTCCCACCAAATTAGAATAGACTCATAAATCACAAATGCCAGCAGCCACCATGCGCCAAAACCAAAAAAGCTATATAGCAAGTCAGATAACCAAGCGCCCGCCTCACCGCCCATGTTGTTAATCGTCGTCATGTCACTACTGATGTGCGACCAACTAGGATCGTTGCCTGTATAGGTCATCAAAATGACAAACAGATAAACGGCCAGTATTAACCCAAGGAGGGTAAATATTCCTTTTTTTAAATACTCAATAAGCGGTGCTGATATCACGTAAGATCTGCCTTGTTATTAATACTAAATGGTCGTCAACTCATGACTAAGTCTAATCATGCTGACATAAAGTGCTGACATAAAATGCTGAGCAAAGTGTTTAAACGCCATTATCAACGGCAATTACTGTATACAGCTACTTTATACAGCAATTGGCTTTTGGCCTTTATCACACTTGGCATAACTTCTTATAATAACAAATAGATAGGGAAAGTGGCGACTGTCTTCTAAAGAAAGAGTGCAAGTAAATACGTCAATACCGCATTTTGGTATAAAACTGCCTCTCTTGCAAAAGCTACTGACAAGCAATGAGCGACATTTATAACGAAAGCCATATAACGTATAGAGTATTTATCGCCGTCCTGTTTCAAGCCAGACATGCTTTAATTCTAATGATACCTATGTTTGTTTTAGCAAACTTGCACTTTCTGGCCTATGCCCTTATGTTATTATCACACAGCAATTAGAAAAACCACATTCGTAGCAACTTTTGAATTTGTCTCTTATGATATTCATCACTTACATTTTTCATTCTTATATTTAGCAAGGATAAACTCATGGTAACTGACACGACAGCTCCACGTCACGAAAAGCTCATTATTTTAGGCTCAGGCCCTGCAGGTTACTCCGCTGCCGTCTATGCGGCGCGCGCTAACCTAAAGCCAGTCATGGTCACTGGCATGGAAGTGGGTGGTCAATTAACCACCACAACCGAAGTCGATAACTGGCCAGGCGATGCCCATGATTTGACGGGTCCTGCCTTGATGGAACGTATGAAAGCTCATGCCGAACGCTTTGGTACCGAACTGGTTTATGATCATATCAATGAAGTGAACCTAAACGTGCGCCCGTTTCAGTTAATGGGCAACAATGGCAATTACACTTGTGATGCGTTGATCATCTCAACAGGTGCCTCTGCTCAATACTTGGGATTAGAATCAGAGACCAAGTTTAAAGGGCTTGGTGTGTCCGCTTGTGCCACTTGTGATGGTTTCTTTTATAAAGACCAAAAAGTTGCAGTGATTGGTGGTGGTAATACAGCCGTTGAAGAAGCCTTATATTTGTCTAACATTGCGTCAGAAGTCACGCTGGTACATCGCCGTGATAGCTTACGCTCTGAAAAGATCTTACAAGACAAACTGTTTGAAAAAGCCAAAAACGGTAATGTCAAAATCGAGTGGAATCACAAAGTCAAAGAAGTGGTCGGCGATGATATGGGCGTCAATGGCGTTGTTATCGAATCGATGCTTGATGGCAGCACCAAAACCCTAGATACCATGGGTATGTTTGTCGCGATTGGTCATAAGCCAAATACAGAGCTATTTAAAGATCAGCTTGATATGAAAGACGGTTATTTGATCGTCAACAGCGGCTTACAGGGTAATGCCACACAAACCAGTGTTGAAGGCGTGTTTGCCGCTGGCGATGTCGCTGATCATGTGTATCGTCAGGCCATTACTTCGGCTGGTACAGGTTGTATGGCCGCGCTTGATGCTGAAAAATACTTGGATGCTATCGGTGAAGCAACGGCAACCGATCATACCTATGCATCAACCTTGACCGCTGACAAAGAATCATAAATGAGTCACGCCTCACCACAGCCTAATCAAAACATCACGCCTGAGACTTTAAAAAGTCTTGGGCGTTATGACTTCCCTCATCCAGCTTCTATCGATCCTAAAGGTGTTGGTCTCGTGGCGATGGGCGGTGATCTGGCGCCTGACACGCTGATTTCCGCTTACGCACAAGGCTTATTTCCTTGGTTCAATGAAGATGAGCCGATTGCTTGGTGGTGTCCTGAGCCCAGATGTGTGATGGTACCGACCGACTATCAACCGAGCAAGTCGCTACGTAAACAAGCCCATCGTGAACGTTGGCAATTAACGCTAAATCAGGCTTTTGATGAGGTGATTCATGCCTGTAGTTTACCGCGCAGCGATAGTCTGACCGAGGGCGAGCATACTTGGATTCATGATGAGATGATTGACGCCTACACCAAGCTTCATGCGCAAGGCTTTGCGCATAGTGTCGAGGTTTGGAATGAGAGCGGGCAGCTGATTGGCGGGCTTTATGGCTTAAGACTTGGTGGTATTTATTTTGGTGAGTCGATGTTTCATCAAGCTTCTAACGCTTCAAAGATCGCCTTTTGGGGTTTGATGCGCTTATGTGAACAAAGTCATATCGCGCTGGTTGATTGTCAGTTACCAAACGATCATTTGATAAGTTTGGGTGCTACCACATGGCCGCGAGCTGATTTTTTAACGCAATTGGATACCCTAATCAGTACGCGCTCGGTCAAATGGCAAAACGACTCGCACCAACCACTTTCAGTCGCGTTACTTGATACACCAGCGCCTTGGCAACTCCATATAAAATAATTGGCAGTAGTATCGAACTCTTCTCCTTTTACTCTTTATTTATAACCACTGACCAGTAAGATTATTATGACCCCTGACACCTCTTTCTTATTAATTGGCGCACTCGCGACCAAAGCCAATACCACCAAGGATACGGTTCGTCATTATGACCAATTGGGCTTATTAAAATCTCGCAAACGTCAAGCAGGCTCTCGTTTGTATACGGAGTTTCATCCAGAATGCGTAGAACGTATTGAGCTGATAAAAAGCGCACAAGCGATTGGCTTTACGCTCGCCGAAATCAGAGAGAATCTCAATGATTACTACGACGGTCAGCTCGATATCGATTTACAATTGACGATTATTCAGCAAAAACTGACGCAAGTGCGAAAACAGCAAGCCAATATCAGCGTCATAGTAGCGTTACTCACCGAACGTATCGAGGTGCTCGAGCAGATGAAAAAAGAGCATGGCAGTAAGCTTGATATAGAAATATGTAAAAAGAAATACCAGCCTGATGCTCACAATCGCTCTGATTGATTGAAGTGTGTTTTCTTTATTTTAACTCATTTATTGATTCCGACTTTTTTAACCTTTTCTACATTCCTACCCTCAATCATAAACCCGCTGCATAATCAAAGCATCAATTGCCGACTGTCCCGACCGTTGGTAGTAGCCCTTACGTCTATGGATTATGGCAAATGCTTGCTGTTCATATAAGGCTATGGCAGGCGCGTTATCTGCACGCACTTCGAGCAAAAGATGCACTACTTGACTGCGCTTTAATTGAGCAGTTAGCTCCTCAAATAATTGTGACGCAATACCTTGGCGTTGATAGTCAGGATGGGTACCAATACGTAAAATCTCTGCCTGCTCAAATAGCACTTGATATAAGCAATAGCCAACTAGCTGACTATTAGTCTCATTATCATCGATACACGCATTGGCTACTGAAGAATCACCCTGCTTTTTGTCATAAACGACAAGAAGTTTCATACTGTCTTGCTCAAGCAAGGTTGCGAGTGTCTGATAAGTCCATGCGTCATGCGGCTGAACTATTGTCTCTATATCTGCTACCGCTTGCATTATCTCATCATAAGCGGCGACATTGGTTGATATATCCTCTATCGTAAACACGGTATGTCCTTTTATTTTATGATTTTCAATCGATAACAGACTCTATATTAAGTAATCATGGTTAATGTAGATAATATTATAACTTATACGATCAAATCACTTTTCAATCACCCAAAAAAAAGCCACCCTGTTTAGGATGGCTTTCTTTATGACTAACTCATAAGCTCATTGTTGAGACTTATTGATTAGTTTAATACGTTAGCAACAACACCTGCGCCTACCGTACGGCCGCCTTCACGAATAGCGAAG
>NZ_JBDKWD010000008.1:0-91333 GCF_039680845.1 Psychrobacter halotolerans
GCGCTCAGGTCATCGTCAGCTCTCTATTCCTGACTAGCCCCTTGATACTAACGTATCAAGGGGCTTTTCTTTGCGTGCTATTCTAAACAACCTTCATTGTAGCATTATACTTCTCATTCAAGATTCTTTGACCTGATTTTTAATCTAAGTAAGTAATATCTGTAAGGTCCACACTAAATATTTGCTTCTTATTCGCTAAAGTTCTTCATAACCAAGTTAGGGGCTTTTCACTAGTAAAAGTTAAATGGCTAAAGTACGCTTAATCTCATAGACATAGTAAAAATAGCTCCAACTACTATTTACTATTTTCACTACTTAATTTATGAAGCCCTTTTACTCCTATATATATTTGCTCCACTACAAATTAAATATCATATTACTAAGATAAATTGTACGCAGTCTCTGTTTATGCAGGCACAGCCAGCAAGGAAAATCTATATCCAGTGACATGTTAAAATATTTTTATACATTTTATTTAGAACTGTCTATAACGTACGTGGCTTAACGATAACTTTTCTTATCATTCTAACCCCTAGCGAATGTAGTAAACTGGTTGATATTTCCATATTGATTATTTTATAAGTAGAGAGTTTCATGGCAATCGATTTTAGTAACACGCTAATAGTCGCAATTTCCGCAACCGCACTTTTTGACTTAACCGAATCCGAAAGTTATTTAGTACAACTATTGGCAGAGCAACCAGAGAGCGCTATTAAAACCTTTCGTGATTACATGACTGAACGTGAGAATGATCCTTTAAGCATTGGGGCAGGTTATCCATTGATCAAAGCCTTATTAAATCTGAATGACTATAGCCGCGATGAGAATGTTGTAGAGTCAGAAATTGAAGCACCATTAGTAGAAGTGGTGATCGTCTCAAAAAGCAGTCCAGACACGGGTATTCAAGTGCTCAATGCCATTCGTGAGCATGGTCTCAATATCTCACGCTCTGCATTTATTTCAGGCAGTCCTATTGCTCCTTATATCAAAGACTTCAATGTTGATTTGTTTTTAACGACCAATCGTGAGGATGCGCAGCAAGTCGCTGATGCCAATATCTGTGCTTGTGCGATTTTAGATGCGACGCCTGTCAATACTTATGAGCTTGATACCCATCAGCTGCGTATTGCGTTTGATGGGGACGCGGTACTGTTTGACGATTCAGGAGAGCTGCTCTATAAACAAAAAGGCTTACGTGCTTTTCATGATCGTGAAAAACAGATGCGTGATTTGCCGATCGAAAAAGGCCCTTATGCTGAATTGTTGATTAAGCTGTCAAACTTACAAGAGCGTCTGCCAGTTGGTCTCAAATACTCGCCGATAAAAATTGCCTTAGTAACGGCGCGTAACGCACCTGCTGACTTGCGGGCGATCAAGACGCTGCGAGAGTGGGGTGTCAACGTCGATATGGCGTTTTTCTTAGGCGGTTTGGAAAAAACGGCGGTGCTGAGAACATTTGCACCCCATATCTTCTTTGATGATTCAATCAAGCATATCGATGCGGCGCGTGATTTTATTCCCACCGCATTAGTGCCTTATCACTCAACCTCATTACTACATGGTGACAGTTATTTAACAAGCGACAAAGATGCGGCATTGTTGTCTTTTAAGCCGGTAGAGCGCTCAGGATTTATCGTGCACCATTAATAAGTTTCTACCATTCAGTTTAAAAGGATAAGACATTCTATGAAGTGGCAGCAATTGCTCAACTTAATCATGATACGGCTCAAGCAGGTTATTGGTTTATACGCCTTTGTACTCATACCGATGTGGGGCATGTTTTTTTTAAATGAAGTATTGCTGTTTGGTATGTGGAATATCTTTGGGATCGTTCCGCGTGCCTTTGATGTGGGCAGTATGATAGGCGTGTTTGCGTCATGGACGATGCACGGGAATTTTTCACATTTGCTTGGTAATACATTAACGTTATTACAGATTCTGTTTTTATTTGGCTTGTTTGAAAAAAATGCCTATCGCACTGTGCTCAAACTGATTGTCGCCTCAGGTTTGGTTACTTGGATTATTGGCTCGCCATCGTCCATTCACATTGGCGCTTCAGGGCTGTGTTTTGCCATGCTCGGTTATATGATTGGCGGGGCAGTGTTTGCGCGGCGTTGGGGATATTTGCTCGCTTGTATTGTTATGGGAACAGGTTATTGGCTGACGATCAAGCAAGGATTGATGCCGCAACAAGGTATCTCGTTTGCGGCGCATTTTGGAGGCTTATGTGCAGGTTTGCTATTGGGTGCCAACTCAAAGCACACGTATTCAGCAACGGCTCAGCGTTATTAGAGAGAAGGTAAAAAATGGGTTAGACCGTTAAGGTTAACCTTGATTTGTACAAATACTGGTGAATAATGGATCATCAGTTGCCAACGCTCGCCATGCGGTGGTTTGTTTGACGTGTTCATCAATCGTCAGCGTGCTGTCTTTTGCTGGTAACACATAATCTGCACGCGCAGGCGCATTACAATTTATCACTTGCGGGACTTTTTGCACGTTTCTTCTTCTTTCAAATAAGTATAAATTGACCAAATATACATCTGGGTTATCCACTTGTACAGTCGCATTGCCAATATCGGCGGCTATAAATCGTAGTATTTGCGGTTTCACGTAAGTCCAAGGGCGAAACCATGTACTTTCTTCAATTTTTTTAACGACTTGTACGCCTTCAGGAAGTTGCGTAACCTGTTGATCAAACCAGCTATACTCTTGTTGAATTTGGAAGCCAAATATACCGATGGCAGCAAATAATGGAATAAGCCATTTTGGTGCTTTTTTACCTGCCAGTTTGCTGAGGTGAGTTATGATCAGTGCTATCCCAGCCAAACCAAATCCAGCAGCTATGGTAGCGATAAACTCGTAAAGCATAAAATCTTCCTTAATGCGTAAGTACTTTTAATAAGATACTTTCCGTAGAATGCTTTTAACTAAGTAGGTTAAACCAAGTGTCTGTCGTAAAGCATCTATAATAAAGCGAGTATCTAAAAATTTATAATAAATATAAGATAAAAAAATCACTCACAAGCAGCAACTGCCTGTGAGTGATATATTAACGCAAAATATATCCTCAGTCGTGCGCTTAGTGGTCGACTGCACCGCCAGCACCGCGTGGAGAGCGAACACTTTCAACCAGTTCTTGAATATATAATGGTGGTGCTGGTGTCGCATATGAGACAACAAATGCTACGATGAAGTTGAGCATGGCACCAACCGCACCAAATGATAATGGCGAGATACCAAACAGCCAATACTCTTCTGTATCAGGAAAACTTGCAGTACCACTGATGAAGAACCAACCTTTGAAGACAAAGATATAAACTAGGATACTAATCAAACCCGTTAACATACCAGAGATAGCGCCAAGGCTATTAATACGTTTAGAGAAAATACCCATCATCAGTACTGGGAATAGTGAAGCTCCCGCAATACCAAAGGCTAGTGCCACCACCTGTGCGGCAAAACCCGGTGGATTGATACCCAACCATGTTGCTACTACAATCGCAATACCCATAGTGATACGCGCTACTTTTAACTCGCCTTTATCACTAATATTTGGGTTTAAGTTACGTTTGATCAAGTCATGACTGATCGCTGATGAGATAGCCAATAGTAGACCTGCGGCAGTTGATAGTGCGGCAGCCAAACCACCTGCGGCAATAAGACCAATAACCCATGGTGGAAGCTGTGCAATTTCTGGGTTAGCTAGTACTAGAATGTCATTGTTTACATCCAGTTCGTTACCTGCCCAACCTGCATTGGAAAAGCGACCATCGACTTCTAAATCGTGTGCAGTACGAGCTGTATCGACTGCAGCAGTTGCAGCGGCAACATCGCCACCATCAGTTTCAGCAGTATTTAACGCCAATTGAGCGGCACCAAGTCCACTATCGCTGTACATCTGGATACGGCCATCATTATTGAGATCATTATACTTAATGAGGCCAGTCTCTTCCCATGTTCTCATCCAATCTGGACGTTGATCATAGGTGATAGACTCTGCTTCAACACCTTGTGGATAGATAGTATCAATCAGGTTCAAACGCGCCATCGCACCTACTGCAGGAGCAGTGAAGTAAAGTAATGCAATGAATACTAGTGCCCAACCTGCTGACCAACGCGCATCAGATACTTTAGGTACTGTGAAAAAGCGGATAATAACGTGTGGTAGACCAGCTGTACCGATCATGAGTGATAAGGTAAATAGCACCATGTTTAGCTTGTTTGGAACATCAGCGGTATAAGCAGTAAATCCTAAGTCGGTTACTACCTGATCAAGCTTAGTCAATAAAGGTATACCTGATTCGGTATGAGTTGAGAATAAACCAAGACCTGGAATTGGGTTACCCGTCAGCTCAAGTGAGATAAATACCGCAGGGATAGTATAAGCAATGATTAGAACGACATACTGTGCAACCTGCGTGTAGGTAATACCTTTCATACCACCTAGTACGGCATAAAAGAAAACAACCACAGCAGCAATAAGAAGGCCAGTTGTATTGTCGACTTCTAAGAAACGTGAGAATGCGACGCCAGCCCCTGTCATCTGACCAATAACGTAAGTAGTCGACGCAATAATCAAACACACGACAGCGATCATAGCGGCTGTCTTAGAGTAAAAACGGTCCCCAATAAAATCAGGAACCGTGAATTTACCAAATTTGCGTAAGTATGGCGCTAGCAGCATCGCTAGAAGTACATAACCCCCAGTCCAGCCCATTAGATACGTTGAGGCACCATAGCCACCAGCGGCAAGAATACCTGCCATTGAAATAAATGATGCAGCACTCATCCAGTCAGCGGCGGTTGCCATACCGTTGACGACGGGATGGACACCACCACCTGCGACATAGAATTCACTGGTTGAACCAGCGCGCGCCCAGATTGCAATACCGAAGTATAGAGCGAAGGACAGACCCACAAAAATAATATTAATTACAAATTGACTCATAGCATTATTCCTCATCTACGCCATATTGTTTATCTAATTTATTCATACGCCAGGCGTAAAAGAAAATTAAGATCATAAATACTATAATCGCGCCTTGCTGAGCAAACCAAAAGCCCAGATCAGTACCGCCGACTTTAATACCTGCTAAGAGAGGACGTAATAAGATACCAAAACCATAAGAGCATAGTGCCCAAATGACTAGGCAACCTAAAATGAGACGGACATTGGCACGCCAATAACCGGATGAATCGTTGTGGTTTTCCATAGAGCAACTCCTTTTGTCTTACCTAAAATATTATTGTTGGTCTCATCCTAATATCACATAATAGTCTTGCATTTATTGATGGCAGTGACGTTAAATCTATAAAATATTTACTGAATAGATAACGACTATCAACGCTGTCAAAATTACTAATGCAAATACTATTATGAGAAAGACGCTATCTAGCTTCTATGGCTTAATGTGCTACAAACAATAGAGATAGACTGTTTTATAAAATGAGAATTTTTAACAATGAGATTTATAGTGCGTAATAACATTTATAATTAATAAAAATTATTTACTTAAAACTGTTTACCTAAAAACGGTTCAACTAAAGATCATCACTAAATTATTACGTATCGCATAGGTCACTTTGAATAAAACTTTTCTATAAGAAAAAAGATCTATGAGAAAAACAAAGTGTATCGAGGAAGAAAGAGGAGGCAGGACAGTCCGCTGTCTTTTACACAATCTCGTCTTCCTGACAAGCGCTTAAAATTTGTACTAATTTAACTATTTATGCAGATTACTGAATATGCATAAATTTTATAAATCAAGTTTAGTTTACCAATATTAAATAAAGGCCACTATAAATAATTATTTATAGACTTTAGTTAATAGTATAAAAATTAGTATGGTAAGGTTTCTACCAATGGCTAACGTTACTGACACAGTGGGGTAATGACTTAATATACGGTGTTAAATTGTTACGCAATACATTCTATAGGATATCAAGTGTAAATAACATTTATTTTAAAAATAAAATTAATGTACCAATAAGTAAATATGATGATTATAGTCCGAAGAATGTCTATAGAATGCTTACGTCGTTTTAAAACCCAGCATTTAATGAAAGACAAATGAAACTCGGATGAATCGAGAACAACATCAATACGATAGTCAAATACGTTTGATAAAGTGGACATGAGGAGATTGTATGACCGAAGGGATAGCAGGTTGGTTTAATAACATCGTAAATTATGGTGTCAGTATTATTTGGGGAAATAATGATTGGCTGATTGCTAGCAATCCCTGGTACGGACTATTGATGTTCGTATTAATTGGGGCAGGTCTTTATTTCACCATCGCCACACGTTTTATTCAGTTTCGTCATTTTGGACATATGTGGCAATTATTGCGCGTCTCAAACCAAGGCCGTAAAGATGGTGGCATTAGCTCATTTGAAGCGTTAATGACTTCATTGGCCGCACGCGTTGGTACTGGTAACTTGGCTGGGGTTGCGATCGCCATTTATTTGGGCGGCCCAGGCGCAGTATTTTGGATGTGGATGACAGCGATCGTCGGTATGTCGACAAGCTTCATTGAATCAACCTTAGCGCAAGCTTATAAAGTACCGCATAATGACAATGTATATCGCGGTGGACCTGCTTACTATATTGAGAAAGGTCTGGGTATGCGCTGGCTAGCGATATTTTTCTCGCTATGTCTGCTGGTCGCTTTTGGTCTGGCGTTCAATGGCGTTCAGTCGAATACCATTGCTCAAGCCACCAATGAGGCATTCGGTGTGCCGACGTGGATGACGGGATTGATATTGGTGGTTTTGGTGGCGCCAGTGGTGTTTGGCGGTTTACGTTCAGTGGCTCGTATCGCAGGTAAGATCGTACCTGTCATGGCTATCTTATATATTTTATTGGCACTATTTATTATCGTCACCAATTTTAGTCAGTTCCCACCCGCAATTGCTTTGATCGTAAAATCCGCATTTGGTTTTGAACAAGCCGCAGGCGGGGTGATTGGTTATGGTATTGCTCAGGCCATGATCAACGGTATCAAGCGTGGTTTGTTTTCGAACGAAGCGGGTATGGGGTCAGCACCGAACGCAGCGGCAACTGCAAAAAGCCATCCTGATCATCCAGCAGTACAAGGGTTTATGCAAATGCTGGGCGTTTTTCTAGATACGCTGGTTATCTGTACCGCAACCGCTTCAATTATTATATTGTCTGGCGTGGTTGATCCGAATGTTGAGCAAGAAGGTATTCAGTTGACTCAGTTGGCCTTGTCGCAATATGTTGGTGATCTGGGGGTTACGTTTGTCGCCATTGCGATTTTCTTCTTCTCTTTCACCTCCATTATTGCCAACTATAGTTATGGCGAGTCGAACCTTGAATTTATCTCTGGTGCCAAAAACGCCAAAGTTATGATCATGGTATTCCGCTTTATGGTTTTAGGTATGGTGTTTGTCGGTGCGATTGCCAGCTTACCAGCAATTTGGAACTTCGCTGATTTATCAATGGGTCTGATGGCCTTGGTCAACTTATTTGCTATTTTAATGCTGTCTCCTGTCGCACTAAGGGTATTACGTGACTACGAACGTCAAGTCAAAGAAGGCAAAACAGGTGAACAGATCAAGTTTAATCCTAATGATTTTGTCAAGCTAAAAGATGAAGCCAACCGTGATGCGTGGACGGATTAATACGGTTTATTTAGTACTATTTGTTTAATATCATCTATCTAATAGGGTTATTTAAAAATCAAAAATTATTTAGCAAAGGTATTATTGTTAAAGTAAATCGGCTATATAAGTATAAAAACATAAGCATAAAAAAACCGCCCTCAAAAGGGCGGTTTTTTATTAGTAGGTGATTAACGTATCAGTACCAAAACCATTCTGATGATGATTTACATGTTGGGATAGTTAGGGCCACCGCCACCTTCAGGCGTTACCCAAGTGATGTTCTGCGAGGGGTCTTTGATATCGCACGTTTTACAGTGCACACAGTTTTGGGCATTGATCACAAATTTTGCGCCTTCAGCATCTTTTACAACTTCATAAACGCCAGCTGGACAGTACAAACGCGCAGGCTCGGCATATAAAGGAAGATTGATTGACACGGGCACGGTTGGATCGGTCAATTTCAAATGGGTCGGCTGATCTTCGGCATGGTTGGTGTTTGAGATAAACACCGACGACAATTTATCGAATACCAACTTGCCATCAGGCTTAAGATAAGTTGGCTTGTAAGCATGATTGGCACGCTCCAACTGATCATAATCTGGGAGGTTGTCATGGATGGTAAATGGCATTTTACCCTTTAATAAATTGTGCTCGATAAAGATAAAAGCACCGCCCATAAACTGACCCATACGATGCATCGCTGGTGAGAAGTTACGCGACTCGTAATTGTCTTGATAGAGCCAAGACTCTTTATACATGGTGCTATACGCCACGACTTCGTCATGCTGACGATCGGCTTGTAGCGCCTCAAAAATTGCTTCGGCCGCTAGCATACCTGACTTCATTGAGGTATGGGTACCTTTAATTTTGGCAGGATTTAAGAAGCCTGCCTCATCACCGACTAACACACCGCCTGGGAAGGTGAACTTTGGTAGTGAATTCAGCCCACCTTTGGTCAATGCACGCGCGCCATAAGAGATACGTTTGCCGCCTTCTAAGACGTTTTTGATGACCGGATGCGTTTTTAGGCGCTGTAACTCATCAAACGGTGACATGTAAGGGTTGTGATAAGACAAATCGGCGACTAACCCAAAACTGACTTGGTTGTTTTCATCGAAGTATAACCACCAGCCACCAGTTGAGCCAGTTTCCGTTAATGGCCAGCCAAGACCATGCATGACGACGCCTTGCTCATGTTTTTCTGGAGCAACTTCCCACAGCTCTTTTAAACCAATGCCATAGTGTTGAGGATCTGAATCTTTATCAAGACCAAAGCGACTGATTAAACGCTTACCCAAATGACCACGACTGCCTTCTGCAAAGACGGTGTATTTGGCAAGAAGCTCGTAACCTGGCTCAAAGCTTGGCTTGGCTTCGCCACTGGCAGCCACACCCATGTCACCAGTCAAAATACCACGTACCGAACCGTCATCATTGTACAAAATGTCATCGGCAGGGAAGCCTGGGAACATCATAACTTCAAGCTCTTCTGCTTGCGCGGCAAGCCAGCGAACCACGTTGCCCAGCGATACAATATAGTTGCCATTGTTGTGCATTGGTGCTGGAATCAGAGCATCAGGTACTTTGGTAGAGCGCGTGGCTGAATTTAGATAGTAGAAGCGATCTTCGCTTGCTGGTACGTTAAGAGGTGCTCCTTTTTCTTTCCAATCTGGTATCAGCTCATTCAACGCCCGTGGCTCAATGACAGCGCCAGATAAGATATGGGCTCCAAATTCCGAGCCTTTTTCGACCACACAAACCATAAATTCATCATTGCCCGCTTCAATAGCCAGCTGACGCAAACGGATGGCAGTAGAAAGACCAGCTGGTCCACCACCAACGACGATAACGTCGAACTCCATTGATTCACGCTCGATTTCAGGTTCTGCAGCGACAGGCTCTACGTCATCTATGGCGGCGGGTTTAGTTGTTTGCTCTTCCGCAGCTGTCTGCTCTGCTTTACCTAGATTTACCGTCTCTGGCGCAACTGGTGTATCAGTATTCACAGTATCACCATCAATGACGGGCTTTTGATTGTCTTGCTCTTGCATACCTACTCCTAAACTTTTAGTGGCTTATCTCAGGGCATCATTAGCTTAATACTTGAATAATAGACTTGCGGCGCTAACTTTACTCAGACATATGGCGGCCTAATAAAACGGTCTTTATAACTTTAATTAATCATATTCAATCACATTGCTATCGAGACCATTTTATCTAAGGATATCAATACATAACGTAAAACGTGTCATTAGTACAACACCATTCGACCATTGCAATAAAAAACGGTTACTCATTATAAAAGAAAAATCCTACAAACACGACACGCATTTATGAGTAACGGTGTTAAGGTAAACTTGAATCAGTCAAAGTATTAAAATGACGGTGGGTTATAATAATCCAAACTAAAATTTATAATAATGACAGATATTACAATATTTGAATACTCGGTAAAGGATGCCACGATGAATAATGATAAAAACAATGCTGCTCAAAACAACCTCTCCACAACCAAGGCTACAGATGGCGTGCCGTCCGCTCTGAATGATATGGACGCCCTTAGTCAGTATCTAAAGACCACTGCTGGCGTTCGTGAAGGACGTGCCATACCACCACTAGAAAAATGGAACCCTCAAAATGTGGCGGATATGGATTTAGTGATAAAGGCAAATGGCGAATGGTGGCATGAAGGCAGTAAAGTGACTAGAGAGTCATTGGTTAGTTTATTCGCTTCTATTTTATGGAAAGAAGAAAGCGAAGGCGTTACTGAATACTTTTTAAAAACCCCGGTGCAAAAAATCCGTATTCAAGTAGAGGACGCCCCATTATTCATTACCGACGTTGGTATCATTAACGAAAATGATAGCAATTGGTTGGAGTTTACCACCACGACAGGTGATGTGGTACGCCTAGACGATAAGCATTCGATTACATTAAAGACCTATAATTCTGATGACAATGATGCGATAAACGTGGCTGTTTCTTCTGCTAGTACCGATGCCAATACTGAAAATCCCCATCAATTGGCAAGTGATGCCTCCGTACGCCCTTATATGATGGTTAGAAATGGTTTGACCGCACTTATCAATCGCAATACTTTTTATCATCTGATCGATATCGGTGAGCTATCAGAAAAAGACGGTAATACGATTTTAACTTTGAATAGTGGCGGAAATGATTATCAGTTATCGATGCCTACTAACTGATCAACGACCATTAACTACTTAATGATTACTAACCAATTAATGATTGCTAACCAAGAGTTTTTGATAGTTGTGAGTGAATCGGGTAGCTTGCATTTGGTCCGCAACAATAAGAATGAAAACAACTGTAGTCATATAAGCAAAACACAAAAAACAATGTCGAAGTACTATTAGCGTTTATTTAACACAGTTTGACAAACAGTTAGTCATTTTTAACTCGTTCTAAGCTTATTATCTAGATTGAGAAAACGGCTTAGTAACGTTTATAATTTTTCTTAACAATCAGCATGAATGTCGATAAACTATCTCATTTTTATCCTCATTTTTAAAATGAGGACACGCCCTAATATTATAAGTGGGATAAAGCTGACGATATGGGTATAAAAATGGCATCGTGATAATGATGAATAATCAATTAGATAGGTTTGATACACAAGTAAATGCTTTTGATAATAAAAAAACTTTAGAAATTGATAATGCAGGTAGTAATGATACTGACCTCTATAAAGCTATGAATAGTATTGATTGTAATGCACCTATCGGGTTATTTGATTCTGGTATTGGCGGTTTGTCCGTCTATTTGCATCTAGCGCAGCAATTGCCTGCCGAACGTTATGTATATTACGCTGATACATTAAATGTGCCCTACGGCAATCGTGATAGTAAAGATATCGAAGCATTAACCTTAATGGCGGTTGACTGGTTATGCCAGCAAGGTTGCAAGCTGATTGTCATCGCTTGTAATAGTGCATCAGCCTATGCTTTAGAAAAAGCAAGACGCTATTATCCGCAGTTGATTATTGTGGGTTTAGTGCCTGCTTTAAAGCCAGCTGTACTGGCAAGCAAAAGTAGGTGTGTCGCTGTATTGGCGACCAAAGCCACCCTAAATGGATCATTACTCGATGAAGTTATCAATAGTATTGCTAAACCTAATAACACATCGGTTATCAAGTATTTTGATCCGCATTTGGTCCCGTGGGTAGAAGCAGGAATGCCCGAACAAGATGAGACGGCTGTTAGGTTACGTCAGCAATTACAAGCGTTCGCTAAAGAGGGAATCGATCAGTTGGTACTCGGCTGCACCCACTATCCATTTTTTAAAACGTTTTTGTTGGATGAGATTGATAAAAAGCAGTTACCAATGCAAGTCGTCGATTCTGGACAAGCGATTGCAGAGCGCGTTAAGCAATTATTAATTACCAACCAGTTGTCTGCAGTGTTGGATAATGAAGAAAAGATTTATCATTCCCAAACAAAAAATGAAACAAAAGTTGATATTAAACCCCCATTAATCTTTTATGCCACTAAATACGATGATAAACTGACTGCTTTAGTAGAACGTTTACTTGGCAAAAATATCAGATTACAGTATTACTCTAAGTAATTGTCGCTATTGATTTTTAAATCAATACTTCTATCATGGAATTAATTTGTAAAATTAATTTAAATTCATTTTTATAAGAGTATACTGTGCCCTGCAAAATAAGATATTTGTTGTTTGACTTATATCGTATTAGCTTACTATCGTATTGAATAGTGTCATGACTTAAGCCCTGAGGTAATTGTGCCAAACCGCCGATATCACATTCATGTTATATGTGCTGACAACGACCAATTACTGGCCTTAGACAGCTTGGCGATATTTTTTCAAGCTCGTGCATTTTTGACCTACGATGTGTCAAGTAAACTGCCAAAAGCATCGTTGTATGGTCGTCAGTGTATTGACTCTTGTGATTATGCCTTAATGCTCATTGGCAACAGCTATGGTGCGGTGCAAAAGTCGGGCGTTAGTCAAATGCATTTGAGCTATTTGAATGCCAAAGCCAAACTTAAACCGCTCATTATCCTGATTAAAAATCACCAAGACGGCAATATCAGTCGTCAACTGCAAGAATTTATAAAGTTAGTAATGCGGCAGGGCAATCAAATATATTACTATGATAAAGAAGAGGATATCGACCAGCTGCTGGTGCAAGCTTATTACAATACGTTGAGCAGTCACAAAGTAGAAGGAGGCTGGGCAAGAGGCGGTGAAGAGATGATTGAGTTTAGTAGACTCACATTGTCTGAAAGGTTTGCTGATCTCTTATCTATGAATAAAAAGCTCAATAAAGATAACGTACCCAAAAGCGACAGTGTTGACGAGAGCAGTGCTAAAGACCTTACTCTTAAAAGTAGTAGCGTTGAAGAAGGCTTGATTAAAACCGAAGACGCTGATGTACCTATATTGGCAGATGCGGATAGTGTGGCGAAACCTATCGCCTTACTAGAGAGTTTTCCCATTCGCTACAGCGCTCAAGCATATGAAGGCGGTAATCTCACTGATGTCATCAGAACGATGACATTAACGTGGCGGGAAGTATTGGTCATATTGATGAGAATACCGACAACCTTTTCTAGCTATGGTCTGCAAAACGTCATCAATCGTTTGATAGCGTCTAAAGCTGAGCGAGACATCAAAAAAGACATGCCAAACGTCCATGCGGTATCGCGCTGTCAGATTTTCCAAGACGATTTAAACCAAATGCAACGCCAATTGGTTGATGCAAACTGGATACAGATCACCACCTACGGAACTCGCGTCACCCAAGAGCTGTGGAAACTAACCTCCTACGCAAAGAACCTGTTAAGAAACGAGGATCTGTAGCGCTATCTTTGTTTGACACTTGCGATAACATTATCTTTTTTGGTTCGGAAAATTGTCATTATATGGATATAGTTGTCATTATGGCTACGTTTTGTAATACAAAGCATACGAGTCAGCAGTTGTGAATCGATTTGATAATAGTAATAATAAGACAGATCAAAATTATTATTAAAAAGATAAACGCACAAACAAGACAGACTATTTAAGGAGCGTACACCATGAGTAACTCTAAAAGTGATGAGTTGAAAAAAGAGCTAGATGGCTTAGAGCAGTCTATGCACGATGCTGAGAAGTTTCATACACTAGAAGAGCAAGTGGCGGACATGAAGCGTCGCGGTATCGATCCTAGCCAAGTCTATAAAGAATTAGATAATAGAGAAGAAGACGAAGATTGGGGCGATGATACTTGGAAAGAAAATGGTAAGTGGGAGCGTAAAACGCCAGCGGATCTAGACGAAAAAGCCCGTGAAAACTGGAACGGCGACAACGGTAAACCAAATTCGCCGCCAATTGTATAAGTATTTATTTCGAAAAATTAGTTTGATTAAAAGTAAGCAAATATAAAAAAGGCCACGCTAATCATAGCGTGGCTTTTTTTGTACCAAATTAACTGGTTTACTCAGTGCAATGCTATGACCCTTCGTCTATACGAACGAGTGTCGTGCGACCATTGGCATCGGTGACACGGCGATAACGTGTCTTACCCGTACTCGATGGTTGAGCTGAGGGTTGAATTGACGGCTGAGTTGAGTAAGTATTAGGGCTGGTGGTCTGTTGCTGAATCAATTGCCCCATACGATCGCCAGAAGCAGGCTGTAAGGGTTGGCTGTTTGATGGTTGACCGTATTGATTGGTTGCTGGTGCGCCGCTAGGTGCAGTATTGCCTACAATGGCATGATAGAACTTTTGCCCTGCGCGGCCATCGGCTGGGAATATACCACGACTGGACTGGTATTGTTGAATCGCCGTGCGCGTACCGTCTCCGATGATGCCATCAACACCGCCAATCTCATACCCTGCATTGATCAATGCTTGCTGAATATCTTTGGCCTGCTGGCGGCTGATACCAGGGTCATCGGTAGGCCATGCAGTCACAAAGTCGGTTTTGCTGCTGTCTTCGCGCGTGATCAAATCTGATAAATGGGCGATGGCCAATGCGTAGTTTTCTGACGCGTTGTATGAATAGAAGGTATCAAAGTTTTTACCGACCAAAAACGCAGGGCCTTCCATACCAGCTGGTAATAATAAGCCCGCGCTACTCAAGTCAGAAGGCAGCGGGCTACCGTTGGCAAGCGTGATGCCCTGATTGCGCCAATGGCTGATAGACTTTTTGTCTTTGCGGTTAGAGGCGGCCCAAAACCCGCTAGGTAACTTAACTTCATAACCCCAAGGCTCGCCTGTACGATAACCGCGTTTGTCTAAGAAGTTGGCGGTAGAAGCCAGTGCATCGGGTACGCTATTGACCAAATCACGACGACCATCACCATCAAAATCAACGGCCAATTCTAAAAAGGTGCTTGGCATAAACTGCGTTTGTCCAAATGCACCTGCCCAAGAGCCGGTCATATCATTCGGTGCGATGTCGCCGTTTTGCACAATTTTTAGCGCATTGGCATACTCGCCTTGAAAGTAACTTTGACGACGATCAAAGCAAGACAGAGTCGCTAAAGACTCAAATAAGGGTTTTTTACCTAGTGTCTGACCAAAGTTAGACTCCACACCCCAGACGCCCAATACATGCTCAGCCTTTACCCCATAACGTGATTCGATTTGGCGCAATGTATCGCGCCATTGACGCTTGGCACGGATACCATCTTCGACACGCTCTTTGTCTACCAGCGCTGATAAATAATCCCACACGTCTTTTTGAAACTCTGGCTGATAATTGAGTGATTGAATCACACTTGGATCAGGCTGGCTTGGGCGATAGTTGTTGAATGTAAAATTATCGACACCGCTAAATTTGCTTGAGTTTTTTAGACCATCCAAACATTGTTGGAATTCGCTGTTTGATAAATTGGGTGCTTCGGGACGAGCCGCTTGTGCAGTGCTGGCAAGACTAATGCCAACTGCCATACTAAGAAGCGATAAAGTAGAGAAAGGAGTCAAACGCATGAAAATATCCTATAAGCATCGAAATCGTGAATGGAGATAAAAAGCGGTTAAAGACAGTATGGACTTAGAGTAACCAATCTCAATAACAAAGAAAAGGTGTCGCAGCACTCAGTTACTATAAGCTGACGTTAGCGTGAGGTTAGAAGAGGGTTTGGAGATGAGAACACGTAATGAGTATGAATTTTTAAGAATCCTCTAATAGCAAATGTGCTAGCTGCTAATGACCCAACATCCAAATCTGCTCTACCACTGTTAGCTCAGGCATTGAGCCGATAGAAGCAGGTTTACTTGCCAGCTCGGTCACTTGATAATGACTGCCATAATATTGCTGCACTTGTTCGCCACTCACTGAAAATGGTGGCCCATTCTTTTTATTTTGATCGTAATTTAGCGTAATTATAAATTGTGGCGCATTGCCGCTCATTTTACGTATCTGTTCGCTATAGTCGGGACGCATATTTGCTGGCAGAGCAATCAATGCCGCTTTGTCATAAACTGCACTAACGTTTCCAATATCTTCAGCCGTCAGTGCAAAGATATCGGCGACCCACAGCGTAATCGTTCGTCCATTATCTTCAAGCTTGCCTTGATAGCATTTAATTGCAAGATGCTCTGAGTGTTGACAAACGGTAGGCACAATATTTTGTTCTGCAAAGAAGGCTTGTGCAGCCGATTCCACCAATTCAACACCGACCACGTCATAACCTTGCGTCGCTAGCCAAACCATATCAATCGATTTGCCACATAAGGGTACAAAAACGCGGCTACCTGTTGGTACATTTAAAGATGACCAATACTTTATGAGTAGTGGATTCACGTCAGACTGATTAAAGCCGATGCGGTTTTCTTGCCAGCGATTTTGCCAAAATTCAGGATTCATAATATAAGTCTATCGGTATGTGTTGATATCACTATAGTTAGCTCACTATAAAAAAGATACAGCGTGGCCGGCATAAATTTTTTGCCGCCTCTGTCGGCGTAGGCACAGCAAGCAATAAAAAGCCAAACCCCTATGTTATAAGCGTTTGGCTATTATTGAATATTATGGTTTTAACAATCTTTTAGCTGGTCATATACTGACTAAACTCTTTACGCAGTTTGGCAAGTTTTGGCGGTATGGCAAAGTTGCAATACGCTTGGCCTGGGTTTCTGTTAAAGAAGTCTTGATGCTCGTCTTCTGCTTCAAAAAATTCAATAGCAGGATGCACTTCTGTGACAATATTGAGACCCATATCGCGCAATTTACTAATGGTACGATCAACCGTTGGCTTTTGATCCTCATCTGTGTAAAACACCACACTGCGGTACTGGCTACCAATATCGTTACCTTGACGATCTTTTGAAGTAGGATCATGGGTGGCAAAGAAAACATCAAGTATGACTTCTAATGGCACGACAGACTCATCGAATTCGACTTTGATGACTTCGACGTGTCCAGTATTGCCACTACAGACATCTCTATAGTTGGCAGAAACCGCATCGCCGCCCATATAGCCTGAAACAACAGATTGTACGCCCTTGATTGATAAAAATACCGATTCGGTGCACCAAAAACAACCGCCACCTAATACTATGGTTTGCATAATTTTTTCCTTATTTTTATAAGTATGAGCCAAGTGCCAGTCACTCAGTAACTAATCACTCAGTAACACGCATTTAGCTTAGCAGGGCATCTAGCCGCGATAAGTAACAAACAGTAATGTTATAATGGGCTTTTGCTACGTTGGCCTACTATCAATTAACGGCTTTGGCAAAACGCACAAACACATTCTAACTTAAGTTTTATTATCAAAGAAAGAGTTGCCTCATGAGCCAGCCTGATCCTACTAAACACGACATCCTATTTACCACGCCACTGGATAAAGCGGCGCGTTTTTCCTTTGATGAGCAAGTGGTGGCGTGTTTTCCCGATATGATCCGCCGTAGCGTGCCCGGTTATGGTCAGGTGCTAGCGATGTTGCCATTGTTTGCCCGCCGTCACTGCAAATATCGTCAGCAGAGTGACGACGGTCAGCGCGTTAGCCGTATTTACGATTTGGGTTGCTCACTTGGTGCGGCTAGTATGACGCTGGCAGGCGAGTTTGACGCAAAAGATTTGCAGATCAAAGCGATTGATATATCGCCTGCAATGACGACTGAAGCGACGACGTTGTTAAAGGATAATTATCCTGAGCACGATATCGAAGTCATCACGGCAGATATTCGCGATATTGAGCTTGAGCCGTGCGATATGGTGATTTTAAATTTAACGTTACAGTTTTTGCCAGCAGACGATAGAGTTACAGTTTTAGAAAAAATTTATGCGTCATTAAGTGAAGGCGGCATATTGGTATTGACGGAAAAAACCCATGCGTTCGATGAGCAGTACGATGCGTGGTTGGTTGAGCGTTATTATGACTTTAAACGCGCGAATGGTTATACCGAAATGGAAATCAGCGGCAAACGTAATGCGTTAGAGAACGTGCTGATTACCGATACGCTAGATGAGCATCATGCAAGGTTAGATCAAGTAAGCTTTGCGCGTCATCTGACATGGTTTCAGTTTTTAAACTTTGTCTCTATTGTGGCGTTTAAATAACTCTCATCTTTGGTACAACTCTCTTTTGATTCACACGGTAAACCCTTTTTATGCTTAACGACACGATCACGCACGCCGAACGCGAACTGTATTTAACCCTATTAGAGCTCGCCCAGCAGTACCCAAGCGCGTATGAGTGGCTCACGCGATTGCCAACATGGTTAAATGATATTAAAGACAAAGCCAACTATGCTCATGCCCCTGCTTACCAAGCTTCGGTGGCGCGTTTGCCAATTTTAGACGTTGATGCGGTGCGGTTAGACAGTGATACATTGACGATTGAAACAACGCTCAGTAACTCTCAGCATAAGCAAACGATGGCATTGTTAAAGCAGCTGATGCCGTGGCGCAAAGGGCCTTTTCAAATTGGTAGTAGTCAAACTGTTGAGACTCAAAATGACAGCGATACCAATGCGCCAATATTGATTGATACTGAGTGGCACAGTGATTGGAAGTGGCAACGGGTCGCACCGCATTTGGGTAGACTTGACGGTCGCCGCGTATTAGACGTGGGCGGCGGCTCTGGTTATCACGGCTGGCGTATGGCGGGCGCGGGGGCAGATACTGTCATTATCATTGATCCGTCTTGCTTGTTTTACCATCAGTTTATGGCGATTCGTCATTTTGTCGGTAGTGCTGACGCTCATGAGACTGGCCGCTACCGTACCCATTATATTCCTGTACCACTGGAAGCATTACCAGAGCACAGTCAGTTGTTTGATACCGTCTTTAGTATGGGTGTGCTCTATCATCGTCAGTCGCCGTTTGAGCACTTGCAGCAGCTAAGAGGGCAACTCGTCAAAGGCGGTGAGCTGGTGCTTGAGACATTGGTTATTGAAGGCGATGCCAATACCGTACTGGTGCCACATGATCGTTATGCGCAGATGAATAACGTCTATTTTTTACCCTCAGTTGCAGCGTTAATCGGCTGGCTAGAAAAGGTAGGGTTCACCGACGTTCGCTGCGTTGATGTGGCCGTGACGTCGATTGATGAGCAGCGTCAAACCGAATGGATGACGTATCACTCACTAGCAGATTTTTTAGATACCAACGATGAGACTAAGACCATTGAAGGCTATCCTGCGCCGATGCGCGCGACCTTGATTGCCAAAAGATAGCATGAAATAGATAACTGACGCATGAAAAAGTAAGCCAGTCAGTCATAATGGCTTTTTGTTCTATGAGAAGCGAATAACAGTCAAAAGATGGCGAGTTATATGAACCATCTTTTGAACGCAACTTCTAACAACAGTTTGATTAAGAAGCCCACAAAACCTGCGCCTAATGCTAAAAATATCCAAAAAGTACCCGCGCGCCCCGCTTCAGACTGTTTGGAGATATCCCACACAATAAAAAATAAGAACGCGATAAATATGGGTAATAAAATGTACAGTCCCCAATTAGTGACCGTACTGGCAGCAATAGCAAACATGGCGTAATCCTATAAAGTAATAACGCGTCTTCTATCATTCACAGGGCTTAGAAGCGCAATATAAACCATTATTATAACGCGGATACAGAAAGGGATAAACGACTGCTCAGTATTGGGAAACAGGAACGCTACACTTTGTCCAGATAGTTATGTAGTATTTGTCTTAAATACCCTTGGGTTGGGACGGTTTAATCAGAATTAGTATGGTATAAAATTCAAAAAATCTTATAACTTGAGACGTTATTAAGTTTATTTGTCATAACAGTAAGATTTTAGTGCTAATTTTGGCGCAAATGATGCAATAAAGCGTAAAGATTGCTATATTTACAGGTTACTTATTTCTTTGTATTTTTTACCTCCTGCAATGTGGTCGCTATTATAATAAGCCGTTAGCGATTGCGCGCATTCGCCCCATGTTTGCCTTGTTTTTGTTGTTTATTTAACTGAGTTCAAAACCCTATGTCACAAACCCAAATTGATACACTTGCCTCACTATTTAATGATGCCATTCAAACCCTACAAGCTGATGGCACGCTACCCAGCGATTGGCAAAACAACAGCCAAATCACTCGTACTAAAGATTTGAGTCATGGTGATTTTGCTAGCAACATTGCGCTGACAGCGGCCAAAGCGGCCAAAGCCAATCCGCGACAGCTTGCCGAAAAGATCGTCGGTGCGCTGCCAAAAAACCAAGACATTCGCCAAGTAGAAATCGCAGGCCCCGGCTTTATTAACGTTTTTTTGAACGCTGAAGCCAAATTTGCTGTGTTAGACGATATTTTTACTTTGCAGGATCGTTTTGGTTTGAGTAATCAGTTTGACGGGCAAAAAGTACAAGTGGAGTTTGTCTCTGCCAACCCAACGTCTAGCTTACATGTGGGTCACGGACGCGGGGCGGCATTTGGTATGAGTGTGGCAAATTTGCTCGAGGCGATTGGTTACGACGTCACGCGTGAGTACTATGTCAATGACGCCGGTCGACAAATGGACATCTTAGCGACCAGTACGTATTTGCGTTATCTAGAGGTAAATGGCGAAACCGTTATTTTCCCATCAAACGCTTATGTCGGTGATTATGTTCGTGATATCGCCCAGACACTAAAAACACAACATGGCGATAGCTACGTTCATAGCTTTGCAGACATTGCCAAAGACGTGCCAGCAGATGCGCAATACGAGACAAACGCAGATGGCGAAAAAGTACTAGTGTCAGGCGATAAAGAAGCACATATCGATGGCTTAATTGTTAATAGTAAAGCCTTACTTGGCGATGGCTACGAGCTGTTTTTAAACGCAGCATTGAGCAGTATTTTGGCGGATATCAAAGACGACTTAAACGACTTTGGTGTGAGTTATGAGTGCTGGTTTAGCGAAAGATCTATCGATAGTGAAATTGAGCCGGTACTACAAACCTTAGACGAAAAAGGCTATCTGTACGAAAAGGACGGCAATATTTGGTTTAAGTCCACCGATTTTGGTGATGAAAAAGACCGTGTTGTCCGCCGTGCTAATGGTCAATCGACATATTTTGCCTCTGACATTGCTTATCATAAGAATAAGTTTGATCGCGGATTTGATAAAGTCATCAACGTTTGGGGTGCAGACCACCATGGTTATGTGCCACGCGTCAAAGCGGCATTGTTGGCGCTTGGCATCGATGCTGAGCGTTTAGACGTGGTGCTGGTGCAGTTTGTGGCATTATGGCGCGGTAGTGAAAAAGTACAAATGTCATCACGCTCAGGTCAATTCGTTACCTTGCGTGATCTGCGTGCAGAAGTGGGTAATGATGCGGCGCGATTCTACTATGTTGCCCGCAAGCCTGAAGTGCATATTGATTTTGATCTAGAGCTTGCCAAATCACAAAGCAAAGACAATCAGGTTTATTATATCCAGTATGCACACGCTCGCGTCTGCCGCGTATTAGAGAAACTGCAAAACAGTGGTCTTGTCGTAGACGATGCGATTGGTTTAGCGCAGCAAAACTTGCTTAGCGCAGCCAATGAAGACGAGTTAATTAAACTGCTAGCAGGATATCCGGCAACTTTATTACGTGCCGCGACTGGCTATGAGCCTCATGTCTTAACCAACTATTTAAAAGAGTTGGCCGCCCTATTTCATGGCTGGTATGACACCAACCGTATTTTGCCCGTGAGTTTGACGTCAGGGGACACGCCAAGTACAGATGAGATTGAGCTGATGCAAGCCCGTCTGCGTTTGTCAAAAGCTGTACGACAAGTATTGGCCAACGGCCTTAGTTTGTTGGGGTTGTCTGCACCGTCTAGCATGTAATAATTTTCTAACATGTAGAATGAGTACAGACGAATGATAGCAATACATTGATGATAGATAGAATCAGTAGGGAGAACGAGATCCATGCTAGCCAAAAAACCTAAAGGTGCGACTGAAAAGCGCAAGTCAAGTAGCGTATCAGGCTTATTATGGATGTTTGTCGGGGCGATTTTGACATTGATGATCGGGGTGTTTATTTACCTATCGCCATTGTTCAATTTCAGTCCTGCTGACAGTAGCGCTGAGAATGATCCTGATCGGCAGGTACAGCCACGTGTGGATACTGATACCGATAACAGCGATTATGAGTTCTACGATATCCTACCCAATCAAGAAATGGCCATCATTCCTGATGAAGAGATCGATGAAAGCGATAACGATCGAATAGGCGATATCGCTGCATTTGAGCCTGATGTCATCGTGACGCAACCTGACGGTACAACCACCAATCCTAATGATGACGCGGGTAACTTCGGTATTGCTGAAAATACAGGAACTGAGCCCAATCGTGGTAATAATGCCGCCACCAGTAGTGGTAGTAATGATATCGTCGTGGTTGAAGAAGACGCGACTTATGATGATGCGCCAGCGTCTAATAACAACAGCAATACTAGCAATCGTGCAAACACTGCAGGTGCCAGTACGGCAACGGTTCAACCAGCCAAGCCTGCTGCGACCTATATCTTACAGATTAATAGCTTTGGTGATGCTGATGAAGCCGATCGCCGCCGTGCTCAAGTGCTGATGGCTGGTGTCGACGCCAGAGTGGTCAAAAATACGACAGGTAATGGCTTGCCTATTTACCAAGTGATTTCGCGCCCAATGAATAACCGTCAAGCGGTCGCCACAGCTCAGCAGCGTTTGCAAAACAACGGTATCGATTCCATTATCGTGGAACAGCGCCGCTAGGCGATAGAGAAGTTAATAGTTGGTTAATTATAAAAGAAGCGTCGCAATGACGCTTTTTTTAGGACTTATTTTTAGAGAAAGTAGTTTGTTTTTTTGGTTGGTTATATCTTATTTAAACATTCACAAAGAGTATGGACATGACAGCATCTGACTCAGTAACTCCGCCCATCGGTACTATCAAAGCATTTTTTCAGAAGTATTTTATTGATGCCTTCACTGGTATGGCACTGGGGCTATTTGTCACCTTGATTGCAGGTCTAATCATCTCGCAAATCGGTGGCTGGATAGCCATGCCAGCCTTAGTAGCAGTGGGTAAACTGGCTTCTGTTTTGATGGGGGCTGGTATCGGTGTGGGGATTGCTTATTACCTAAAAGCACCAACGCTTGTCATGCTCAGCTGCTTGGTAGCGGGCATGCTTGGTGCTCACTCTGAGGCACTGATGGCAGGGACGCTCTTTATACCGCAAGAGGCTGGACCTGCAACATTTGTGGCATTGCCCGGTAACCCAATAGGCGCGTATTTGGCGTCTGTCTTTGCGTATCGAGCTGGTACTTGGGTCGCTGGCAAGACGAAGCTTGATATTTTACTGGTGCCGTTATTGGTTTGTACGGTGGCTTTATTGGTCTGTATGCTACTTAATCCGCCAATCGTGGCAGCGGTTAATGCCATCGGGCAAGGCATTCAGGCGGCTACGGAATTGCAGCCCTTATTAATGGGCATTGTCATTGCCGTGGTGGTTGGTCTTTTATTGACATTGCCTACGTCGAGTGCTGCCATTTGTATTGCTATCGGACTTGGCGGTGTGGCGGGCGGGGCGGCAGTCGTTGGTTGTGCCGCGCATATGGTCGGCTTTGCTGTTGCTAGTTTTAAGGACAATGGGTTCAGTGGGGTCATCTCGCAAGGTCTTGGTACCAGTATGCTCCAGATTCCTAATGTGTTTAGAAAGCCTTTGGTGCTATTACCAGCGGTGGTTGCCAGTGCCATCGTTGGGCCTATTGCAACCGTCGGTTTTGGTTTGGCTTGTACGGCGACGGGCGCGGGTATGGGGACTGCGGGTTTGGTTGGTGTGTTCGGCGTGATTGAAGCGTCGCAAAGCATCATGAGTACAACGCAGCTATGGATGGCCATTGTTTTATTGATGTTTGTCTTGCCCGCTGTGATTGCAGGTTTGGTCGCCTATATCATGCGCCGTCTGGGCTGGTTGGTTGTTGGCGATATGAAATTGCCTTAATAACTGTATGGTACGGTCAGTCCTAAATAAAATGATTCAAACATTATAAACATAGCAACGCGCTACTAAGATAAATTTTCCTTGCTGACTGTGCCTGCGCAGACAAAGGCGATGCAACATTTATCTTAGTAGCAACACTGTATTTATTTTATAATGGCTTGCCTATATGTGGTCTGATTTGAACAATCATTATTGATAACTTATTATGCAAAAGCCCCACTATTTTTGACAGTGGGGCTTTTTTTAACAGCGAGGCTTTATTGTTTTAAGACATGACAAGCAAACGAGGTTATTTACGAAGCGGTACTCGATTTATGACTACGCTTGTTATTGCGTCGTGGTTTTAACTTACGCGATAACTGAGTGATGTCATTTATTACCTGACTGTAATGTGATGGGAAGACACGCTGTACCGCATCAACCACCTTGGCATCATTGCCAATCAGACAACGACGTTGATCGGTCGCTACGGCACGCAAAATAACCCACGCGGCTTTGCTAGCATCGAATTTCAATAGCTTATTAAAGTTTTTAATAGCCTTTTCGCCTGTATGCATACCAACATCACTAACGCTATCATTACCGCGCGCACTATTGGCAATATTGGTTTTGATACCGCCTGGATGGATACAGGTCGCTGAAACGCCGCAGCGTTGGATGTCGAGCTCTTGACGCAAGCTCTCTGTGAAGCCGCGCACAGCAAATTTACTGGCGTTGTAAGCAGAGTATGAAGGCTGAGCGGTCAAACCAAACAGGCTCGATATATTAATAACATGACCGTGTTCTTTAAACTGGCGGGGTTGATCGTCTTGATTAGCACTCGCCACTTCGCTTTGTTTAACGCTATTTTTGATCAATGGCAAGAACGCTTTGGTGCCATAAACCACGCCCCAAAAATTGATATCCATTACCCATTCAAGCTCTTCAATACTAGCGCCCTCTATCGTTGAAGAGAATGCCACGCCTGCATTGTTAAAGATAAAATTGACTTTGCCATGATCGCTCATCACGCTATCGGCCCACGCTTGTACCGCTTGATTGTCTGACACGTCGAGCACGGTCGTCGTTGTAGTAATGTCGTAACCAACCAGCATCTCTTTGGTTTGTGCCAGTTGTTCGGCATTAATATCTGATAGCGCCACATGACAGCCCATTTTTGCTAAGTGAAGCGCAAGCTCGCGTCCCATACCAGAACCTGCGCCAGTAATGGCGGCGACATGGTCACAGAAATAAGGCGCAAGATCATTATCTTGATCGCTGGGGGTATAAAAGGGCAGGTGCTGACGTAATGAGGACGCCATCGTAGTTATATTGTTAAGCATAATAAACAATCCTTTGTTTAATGAATGAGAGACAGCTAATAAGTCAGTGGTACTGGTAAGCAATATAGCAAAGCCACTATAAAATAAATGGATGGTTACTAAGATGAATTTTGCGTAGCCTCTGTCGGTAACACCGCAGTAAGCAAGAAAAATTTATCTTAGTGACGCGCTATCATACTTGTTCCTATTTTATTTAAGACTGACTATAAATAGGATGCGTTGAATAGACTATATACCTTAGCATGATTTGTGAGTAGCACGGTTTACGATTGATAAACGCGGCTGTCATTTAAGTCGTACCATGAGTAACGGCTAAAACGAACATAAAAAAAGCGCCTTAGCAGAAAATGCCAGACGCTTTTTTGTATAAGCCAGTCGATGCTAAATAAGATAGAGACGCTGCTGACACATGCGACTAATATAAACTTTCCTTGCGTGCTGCTAAACAGAGGCTACGAAAAATTTACCTCAGTCGCACTGTGTCGGTAGACAACATTAAGCAATCTTAGGAATCTTGCCTTCATTGATCACATCAGCATCAACCATGACAGTTTTGGCATCTGTCATAGACGGCAACTCATACATGGTTTCTAGTAACGCGTTTTCTACGATAGAACGCAAACCACGCGCTCCCGTCTTACGCTCCATGGCTTTTTTGGCAATGGCGTCAAGCGCTTCGTCTGTAAAGCTAATTTCAGCGCCTTCCATATCAAACAGATACTTATATTGCTTCACCAACGCGTTTTTTGGCTCAGTAAGAATTTGGACTAAAGCTTCTTCATCAAGCTCTTGTAAGGCAGCAAGGACAGGTAAACGACCAATCAGCTCAGGAATCAAACCAAATTTGATCAAATCCTCTGGCTCAACTTGCTGTAGCAAATCTGAGCTACGACGGCTGTCGTCTTTTGAGCTGACATCAGCATTAAAGCCAATCCCGCCTTTTTCAGTACGCTGCTGAATCACTTTATCAAGACCGGCAAACGCGCCACCAACGATGATGAGGATATTGCTGGTATCCACTTGGATCAGCTCTTGCTGTGGGTGCTTACGACCACCATGCGGCGGAATGGCAGCAACCGTACCTTCAATAAGTTTTAGCAAGGCTTGCTGCACGCCTTCGCCCGACACGTCACGCGTGATAGAAGGGTTATCGCCTTTTTTACTGATTTTATCAATCTCATCAATATAGATGATGCCTTGCTCAGCTTTGCTCACATCATAATCAGATGCTTGCAGCAATTTTTGGACGATGTTTTCAACGTCTTCACCGACATAACCCGCTTCGGTCAATGTCGTGGCATCAGCCATGGCAAACGGCACATCCAGCAAACGCGCTAGGGTTTGCGCCAGTAACGTCTTACCCGAACCAGTTGGGCCAATCAGCAAAATATTGCTTTTGGCCAACTCGACCATCGCATCGTCAGCGCCGATCTTGGCTTTTTTGCTATCACTGGCCAAGGTTTGGCTCACCTTTAGACGCTTGTAATGGTTATAAACAGCAACGGCCAATGCTTTTTTGGCGGCATCTTGACCAATGACATATTCGTCAAGCTTGGCGCGCAGCTCTTTTGGCGTGGGTAGCTTCTTATTGACCCAAGAGGTATCAATGTCGCTATCGTCGTCATTGTCTTCGGCACTGTCTGCAATTAAGTCGGTACACAGCTCAATACATTCATTACAGATATTGGCGTCGTCAGCGGCAATCAGCTGCTGTACATCACTTTTGGCTTTGCCGCAAAACGAGCAATGCGGGGTGTTGTCTTCTGCCATAAAAGGCGCTCCTAAAATTTAACGCTTATAAGTATTCTAATGGTGAGCATCGATGCCAAAACGCATGGCGCTCGGGCATTCGATGTTTATCAAATCTTCGATCTTATGATAATGAGTCAGGACGACGCTCTAATACTTCATCAACCAACCCATATTCTTTAGCTTCTTGGGCATCTAACCAAAAATCACGCTCAACGTCTTTTTCAATCTTTTCTACTGGCTGACCCGTACGTTCAGCTAAGATTTGGTTTAAGCGCGCACGCGTTTTTAGAATTTCACGCGCATTGATTTCGATATCTGACGCTTGACCTTGCGCACCGCCTGATGGCTGGTGAATCATCACGCGCGCATTGGCAAGTGAATAGCGCTTGCCTTTTTGACCCGCTGCCAATAAGAATGAACCCATACTATAAGCACCGCCCATACAGATGGTAGAGACTTCAGGTTTGATGAAGTTCATGGTATCAAAAATAGCCAAACCTGCACTCACTGAACCGCCGGGTGAGTTGATATACAAGTGAATGTCTTTGTCTGGGTTTTCAGCTTCTAAGAATAGCAACTGCGCCACAATTAAGTTGGCCATGTGGTCTTCGACTTGACCGGTCAAAAAGATCACGCGCTCACGCAATAGGCGTGAAAAAATATCAAACGAGCGTTCGCCGCGCGATGATTGTTCGACAACCATAGGGACTAAAGCGCTCTGAGTGTTTTGTGCGCCTTGCACGTCATTGTGCGCACTCATCAGCATGTCAAAGTGTGGGTTGGCAGTGATGCGATCATAATCTGTCATAGAAATATCCTATCGATAAAGGTATAAAATAAATAAAATAATTTTATTGTCTAGTAGGTTTTGAGCTAATGGATTGTTTATAGGGGGACTGTGCTCACTATTCAAGCCTACAGAACCCGTTTGTGCATAAAATAGATGAAAAACTGAGCGTCCACTATTGTCAATTTTGCCTGTATGAATGGCAGTTGTGGTTACAAAGAGAAAACGGCTGGCTAAAATGTCATTAAGTCATCAGACGCATAAAAAAACTGACCCAATATCGGTATTATGAGCCGTATGTCTTCTCACTTTTTAACATAGAATACCTGATTAGCTGTCTGACAATCTACCTATCTTGCCAGTCAATCGTACAAATGACGATTCATCAAGCTTTATCATGCCTATTTTTCTATTAATCAGACAATCGATTAAGGTAAATATGGTCAGGGAGCGTTAACCCTCAGTTGGCGAATAAGACGAATAAACGCTCAATGAGGCAGTGAGGCAGTGTACTCAGATAAGGATTATTAATACGTATCTGCTAGGAAATGGTGCATCATTATCCATAAAATGGCATAGTTTGGTGCAAATAGTTGGTTATTGAGGGGGTGCAGAGAGCAAAAACTCTGTTTAAAAAATAATGCTATCAGCCCAACAAGTCATACTAATTGTGAAAAAATACCACAAAATCAGCTTGTTGAGCGCATAAATATACGTTGTTTGATAATGGGCTGATTGCAAGCTGGCACAATGATTGTATGAATAATAGACAATGACATAAATAAAAACACTATTGATAGTAAAGTTAGCGGTAATAGTAAAGTTGGCGGCGTTGGTGGTCATGCAAAACACTGAATTATGTCTAATGAGCAAATGAGTATATAAAATGAGTTGGGCTTCCTCCTTAGCACTACGTTTTGACACGGTTAAAGGCACGAATACTGGCGAAGGTAAGACCGCTGACGTTAAGACTCGTCTGTACCACCGAAAGCATACGGGTGCGCTTATGGTACAGCGTGCCTTTTATCCTGAGCCGACGGGTCAGCAAGGCACTTGTCATATATTGATGCTTTATCCGCCAGCAGGCATTGCGGGCGGCGATACGCTGACTATAAACTTGTATTTAGAGAGTCGTAGTCACGCTTTTGTTACCACACCAGGAGCGGGTAAATGGTACGGCAAAAACAGTGTTCGCCAAAGAAGCAAAGCGTTGTCCCACCAATCAGATGCACCATTGCACTTACACTACAACGCCAACATCCATGCCAACATCGAGGTTGATACTTCCGTAGAGAACAATGCTCCAGAGAACAAGGCTCCAGAGAACAAGGCTCCCGTCAATAATAGTAGTGACCGACTTAGCGTGACTCAAAACGAGATGGCAGAGTATGCAAGTCAACACCTACAAGCCACGCTAAAGCCAGATGCACGCTTAGAATGGTTGCCGCAAGAGAGTATTATTTATAATGAAGCCAACATGCACGCGGTAAGTCGCTTTGATTTGGCAGAGTCGTCCAGCCTGCTGACATGGGAGATTAACGTATTTGGGCGAGAGGCATACGATGAGCAGTTTTTGCAAGGGCATTACCATACTGGTTTGAATATCTATCGAGAGGGACAAGTCATCGTGTCTGAACGTGTGGCTCAGTCCGCACAAAGTCGCTGGTTCACATCAAACTTGGGGCTGGCAGGTCAGCATGTTTATGGGTCATTTTGGGCAGTACCCAGTTTGAGCGATGTGCATGACAATCGCATGCTATCGGCATCTCAAACCACACAATCCACTCAAACCACACAATCCACCGAGACGGCACACGCCACGACCAAACAAGCATTAACCCGTTATCTAGACAATACCGTCGTGGTGTTACGTCAAATCATTGCCCAAGCTCGATTGCCAGTCTACTGCACGCACAACTTTCAAGCGGTTAATATCCGTTATGTTGGTTCAGATGTGCGCGGCTGTTTTGAGGCTTTTTATCAACTTAGAGAAGTATTGCGTGAGCACTGGTGGCAGCTTGCGCCTTGCCGCCCCCGTATTTGGGATACCTGAACCTACGTTTTTAAGATTAAAATTGACGTGATATTAAGACTGTTTTTAGGCGATATCTAACGCTACAGAACCTTCTAATTTGCTATAAATACAATAAGGAATAACCGTGCATCTGACCCCAACAGAAAAAGACAAACTGATGCTGTTTACCGCTGGCATGGTGGCTGAGCGCCGCAAAAATCGCGGTGTTAAGCTCAATTATCCTGAAGCCATCGCTTATATCAGTATGCTGCTAATGGAAGGGGCTAGAGATGGCAAAAGAGTCGCTGAATTGATGAGTGAAGGGGCGACGTATCTGTCTGCCGTTGACGTTATGGAAGGGGTGGCAGAGATGGTAGACGAGGTGCAAATCGAAGCGACTTTCCCCGATGGCACCAAACTGGTCACGGTACACAATCCCATCGTATAGCGCTGTTTGTCACTGAAAGCTATCACTAAAATAATACCTATAATATAAGGCGGCTCCCATGCAAGCAGGCGAATATCATATCCAAGATGGCGATATTATCTTAAACCAAGGGCGACAAGTACAGACCATCAGTGTCAGCAATACGGGCGACAGGCCGATTCAAATTGGCTCGCATTATCACTTTTATGAGGTCAATGATGCTTTGAGTTTTGATAGGGAGCAAACCCGTGGTTTTCGTCTAAATATTATCTCGGGGACGGCAGTCCGTTTTGAGCCGGGTCAGTCGCGAGAAGTGGAGTTGGTGGCTTACGCTGGCAAGCAGAAAGTATATGGCTTTGCAGGGCGCGTCATGGGCGCGGTTCAGTCAGACGAGATATCGGATAAAGCTGATAAGGAAAAGCCAAAAGCTACTTCACAGAAGCGAGTGAGTCGGCAGATTTATGCAGAGCATTTTGGCCCGACAACAGGTGATAAAGTGCGCCTTGCTGATACTGAGCTTTGGCTACAGGTTGAGGCGGATTTAACCAGCCATAAAGATACTGACACCGACCAAACAGATAAGCTGAAAAATGGTGCAAGTCTTAGCCAGACCACTGAAATTAAAGGGGATGAAGTTAAATTTGGCGGCGGCAAAGTCATTCGCGATGGCATGGGACAAGGCCAACTGCTGGGCGCTGAGGTTGCTGATACGGTGATTACCAATGCGTTGATTGTAGACTATACAGGCATTTACAAAGCGGATATCGGTATCAAAGATGGTCGTATCAGCGCCATTGGTAAAGCGGGCAATCCTGATATTCAGCCTGCCATTAATATTCCTATTGGCGGTGCGACTGAAATCATTGCTGGTGAAGGTAAAATCCTAACCGCAGGTGGCGTTGATAGTCATATTCATTTTATCGCGCCGCAGCAGTGCGAGACGGCGCTGATGTCAGGCGTTACCACGATGCTTGGCGGCGGCACAGGGCCTGCGCAAGGAACGCTTGCCACCACTTGCACACCAGGGGCGTATCATATTGCCTCAATGCTAAAGTCTACCGACAGCATCCCCATGAATATTGGACTGCTGGGCAAAGGCAATGTGAGTGTGCCGACGCCCATTGCTGAGCAAATCGAAGCAGGAGCAGTGGGACTCAAACTTCACGAAGATTGGGGTACGACGCCGCAAGCCATCGATAACTGTCTGAGCGTTGCTGAAGACTATGATGTACAGGTCGCTATCCACACCGACACCTTAAATGAAAGTGGCTATCTTGAGAGCACATTAGCCGCGTTTAAGAACCGCTGCATCCATACCTTTCATACGGAAGGCGCGGGCGGTGGTCACGCGCCTGACATTTTAAAGGCGATTGGCGAGTCGCATGTTCTACCATCCTCAACCAACCCAACCCGACCATATACCGTCAATACCATTGATGAGCATCTCGACATGTTGATGGTTTGTCATCACTTGAGTCCTGCTATCGCAGAAGATGTGGCTTTTGCTGAAAGCCGTATCCGCCAAGAAACAATCGCCGCAGAAGACATCTTGCATGACTTGGGCGCAATATCGATGATGAGTAGTGACTCACAAGCGATGGGTCGCGTGGGCGAGGTGGTTATTCGTACATGGCAGACCGCGCACAAAATGAAAGTCCAACGCGGTCATCTCGCCCCCGATACGACAGCGGATACAGAGCATCAAGCGCAGCGCATTACTCTGACAGACTATGACCAAAGCGCGGACAATGACAACTTTCGTATTAAACGCTATATCGCAAAATATACGATCAATCCTGCGATCACGCATGGCATTAGCGATATGGTTGGCTCCATCGAAGTGGGTAAATGGGCAGATATGGTGCTCTGGTCGCCCAAGTTTTTTGGGGTGAAGCCTGAGTGCATCATTAAAGGTGGACTCATCGCTGCAGTACCAATGGGCGATATCAACGCCTCAATTCCCACCCCTCAACCTGTGCATTATCGTCCTATGTTTGCGTCATATCCAAAGTCAGTCGCCCAAACCAGTATCACCTTTATGTCACAAGCAGCCATAGACAAACAAGTGGATAAGCAGCTTGGATTGACCAAGGTCATTCAGCCAGTACATGGCATCCGCGCTATTCGCAAAAGCGATATGCGCTTTAACAGCTACTGCCCCGATATGGATATCAATCCTGAGACCTATGAGGTGCGCGCTGATGGCAAAACGCTGACTTGTGAGCCAGCTGACGTGTTACCCATGGCACAGCGTTATTTTTTATTCTAAGGATGGAGGCGTATCCTTAATCCGAACCACAACGAAATGGCGCAAAGATGGCTGAATTTTGCCAAGTCTCGTTAAACAGCTGATTACTTAGTTAAGATCTGAATCCTATTCTTAATACATTTACCATCAATACGATTGATCAATCGTTTGAGCCCTAAAAATAAGAGCATCATCTTTATGAAAATATTTAATACTCGTTTAAGTACCCTTAGCGACCTTCAAAAAGCACAATTAGCAGAACAGTATCAAGCGGACGACTATCTGCTTTTAGACTTTGATACCCGTCAGCATTCTCGCTTTAGAGCGATGACTGTCTCAGGTGAGGCAGTCGGTATTGACCTGCCGCGTACAGGCGTTTTAAAAGGAGATGACGTGCTTATCAATGCCGCAGGGAGTCTGATGCAGGTCATCGCCAAACCGCAAGCGGTGACCAAAGTGACGGCTGATAATGACTTTTTATTGATGAAAGGCGCGTATCATTTGGGCAACCGTCATGTACCATTAATGTTTGACCATAATGATGCAGGGTATGCGCTGTACTTTGAAAACGATCATGTGCTGGCACAAATGCTAGAAAATTTGGGCCTACATACCGAGTCAACGTCCGTGCCATTCGAGCCTGAGACGGGTGCCTATCAGACAGGACAAGGAGGACATTCGCACAGTCATAGTCACAGTCACGCTCATTCCCATGCACATTCGCACAGCCATAGTGGCCATAGTCATGATGACAGCCACAGCCATGATGACAGCCATGGACATAGTCACCATAATGAAGCGGATAGGTCAGTCTAAATGACGACTGTGACCGGTATGCGGCCTGACCAGCTTGGACAGCTATTGATGCTGGCATCGAGTAATTTACCGATCGGTAGCTATACCTATTCTCAAGGGGTGGAGTCAGCGATTGAATCAGGGGTTATCTCTGATGAAGCTAGCACGCTGGTGTTTATGCAAGACTATCTAGCGCTCGCAGTTGTTGGCTACGAGCTACCTACTTTAGGGCTAATAATGCAAGCACTTGATCAAGGTTATGACGTACTGGCGGCGCATCTGGCACACAACTATCATGCCAGCCTAGAGAGTAAAGAGTTTGTACTTGAGTCCCAGCAATTGGCACAGGCGATGGTATCTTGGCTTAATGAAGTGCTTGCTCTTGGCATACCTGCGGAAATACCTGATGATGGTTACTTACCGTTATTCGCTCATATTGCCCAGCACTGGCAAATACCACTGGCGCAGTCGATGACGACTTATGGATTTGCGCAATTAGAGAATATGGTGCTCGCCGCTGTGAAGACCGTACCGCTAGGGCAGATGGCGGGTCAGCGTATCTTGTGGCAATTGCAAAGTGATCTGAGCGCTCAGGTTGATGCACTGAGCGATAACGTGCAGCATGGCTTTGATACGTTAATTACGTCATTAAACACTGATGCTGTAGATAAGAGTGAAGAGCAAGATTGTCAGCAGCTGTGCCAAGACCTCTATGAGAGACTCAATATCTCTAATAATTTGCCCAATTTGGCGATCCTCTCGAGTATGCATGAGGAGCAGTACAGCCGGCTGTTTCGCTCATAATTTACATTTATCCCTATTTATCATTATTCTTATATGAACCATTTAAGGAGCTTACGATGTCTCTAACCCCGCTTAAACCAAAAAACACCCAATCTGTACCTGACTCACATATTGATAGTGAGCACTCAAACCAGTCCTCAAACCAGCCTTCTTCTTTGTCCTGCTTACGTCTTGGAATTGGTGGACCTGTCGGTAGTGGCAAGACGGCTTTGACCTTACGGCTGTGCCAAAACTTGCGTGACACGGTCAATATGGCCGTCGTGACCAATGACATTTATACCAAAGAAGACTCGCAGTTTTTGACCCGCAACAATGCCATGCCAGCTGAGCGTATTCGCGGCGTGGAGACGGGCGGTTGCCCACATACTGCCATTCGTGAAGATGCGTCCATCAACCTGACAACCATTGCTGAATTGCAAGCGACCTTTGAAGGCTTGGAGATGATTATCATCGAATCAGGTGGGGACAACTTGGCGGCGACCTTTAGCCCAGAACTGTCTGATTTGACCTTGTATGTCATTGATGTCTCTGCAGGCGATAAGATACCGCGTAAGGGTGGCCCTGGTATTACCAAATCTGATCTATTAATTATCAATAAAATCGATCTTGCCCCAATGGTAGGCGCTTCGCTTGACGTGATGGAGCGCGATGCCAAAAAAATGCGTGGCGACAAACCCTTTGTATTCAGCAATATGAAAACGGGTGATGGACTGGATGAAATTATCGCGTTCATTAAAGAGCACGGTTTATTCGCTTAGTCACCGACCATTATTGACAATCAGCGCACACATAATAAGGAAAAACCCCCATGACACAATGCACAAAACCGCCTCAGTTTTCGCAGATTTTATCGCCCCGCAATACGACGATTGGCTCATCGGCACTAGCAGCATTACTGATGCTGCCCTCTTTAGCGCAGGCGCACCCAGGTCATATTCATTCAACCACCACGCATGCGCCTACGTTTTTGGAGACACTGCAAGCAGGACTCATACACCCATTGACTGGCCTTGATCATCTGTTTTTGGCAGTGGGCATGGGTATGTTGTTTTATGGATTAAAAAAGCAGCGCTTAGGGATGGTGTCATTGGCAGGTGGGTTATCTTTGGGCGCGATATTAGGTACTGTTGGTACATTAGTGGCTGGTGCTGGGTTCGCCGCTTCATCAGGAATGATTGAAGGCGTAATATTACTATCAGTGGCAGTCTTAGCGATTGTTTTGATGAGTGAACTGAGTAGACAAGAGTCATTTTCAGCTCAGACTCGATCCGCAGGCCGGCTGTCGTTATTTGGTTTTGGTGGCTTGGCCATTTTTCATGGGTTGGCACATGCGATGGAAATGCCAGCGAATGCCGGAGTAGGCAGTCAGTTAGGGTTTTATACGGGTATGTTAGTCACGATGCTGGCGCTATATACAGTGGGCGCATTAATCAGTCAACAATTACAGCAGCGTTTGGGTGACAATTTATGGTTGCAGCGCGGACTCGTGTTACTCGGACTCGGTGCTGTATTTGCACCTGTTTTGGTATAAAACGCTTGTTGTATTTAGCGTATGTTGAACATTGACAAATAAACCTTGTTTTTAAAATGCAATAAAAAAGCGTCCCCAATCAAAAGATTGAGGACGCTTTTTAGTGTTGATAACAGACTAAAGCGTCTCTAAAAAGACAGCTTGTCGCATCAATTACATGCCTTGCTGCTGTTGTTGCTGAGCGGCTAGCAAGTCTTGGTAGCTAACTTCTTTATCAGTAACTTTGCCTTGGCTGATCAAATAATCTACCACTTGGTCTTCTAGTACGACAGATTCAATGTTAGCGCGTTGCTGCTTGTCATTGGTGTAGTACTCGATGACTTCGTTTGGATCTTCGTAGTTTTCAGCGGCTTCTTTGATGAAGGTTTCAACGCGCTCTTGATCCACTTCTAGACCTTTGGTGTCGATAACACGGGCAACGATGATGCCAAGACGGGCCGCACGTAGCGCTTGCTCTTCAAATAGCTCATTTGGCAGCATATCTTTGTCAAAGCTATCAGCATTTGCACCGAACTGCTGAGAAAAACGTTGCATCATCATGTTGCGTTGACGCTCGATTTCTTGCTCTAGCATGGCGTTTGGTACGTCAAACTCGTTCTTTTCTAGCAACGCATCAAAAGTCGCTTGCTTCACTTGGCTACGCGCGGCGTTTTTGATTTCGCGTTCCATGTTTTTGCGTACGTCTTCTTTTAACTTCTCAACGCCGCCTTCGGTCACGCCGAATAGCTCAAGGAATGCATCATCGATTTCAGGTAGCTTAGATTTTTCAACCAATTTTACGTTGATTTTGAACTGAGCTTCTTTACCAGCCAAGTTTTCAGCTTGATAATCTTCTGGGAAAGTCACGTCAATGGTTTTTTCTTCGCCAGCTTTCATGCCTTTGATGCCCGCTTCAAAGCCTGGGATCATCTGGTTGCTACCGATAACTAGTTTAAAGTCTTCAGCAGAGCCGCCTTCGAATTTTTCGCCGTCGATTGAACCTTCAAAGTCAAAAGTCACTTGGTTGTCTTTCGCCGCCATGCCTTTTTTCTCAACGAACTCTTCACGTTGCTTTTGAAGATTTTCGATCATGGTGTCAACGTCTTCTTCGCTGACTTGTGCCGTGTGACGCTCAACTTCGATTTCATCGATGCCTTGTACGTCAACTTCTGGGAAGATTTCGACCGTGGCTTGATAAACCAAGAAATCGTCTTCAAGTTTCACATCATCAATGTTAGGCATGCCAACGGCGCGGATGTCTTCAGATTTGATCGCTTCAAACACGGTATCACGGATAACGTCGTTGATCACTTCTTGTTGAATGCCAGCACCGTACTGAGAGCGGATATGCGACATAGGGACGTTGCCTTTACGGAAACCGTCGATCTTGGCAGTTTTCGCTACTTGGCGGATACGGCCTTCAACTTTGTTTTGAATTTTTTCAACAGGAACTTTAACCGTTAGCTGAGTCTCTTTATTAGATAGCTTGTTGGTTGTGACTTGTAAATCTGTAGCCATGTTCATTACACCTTTAGGATTAAGTAGTACGTTTGATTAATGAAATAGTACTTAGGGTTAAATAATAATAAACAACCGCGCCTCAAAATACGGGTTTGTACGAGCGATTGTCTTTGAAATAAATAGGGGACAGCAACAGCGCACACTCTGAATCTCAGTGCCAAACGCAATCGCTGCTGGTAATAAAATTATACTAGGCAATGACTAACGTACGAAACTGTCGATGTGATAAGCGCTATCAAATATCAATAATAAACCGTTAATAAGCCGCATAATAACGTTTTTTGGTGAATTATACAGCCAAATCACGGCTTTCAACAAAATTTTAAAAGTAGAACAGTATAATCTATCTGCTTATTAAAGTAAAAATTATCTGTTTGCTATGGTCAGTTCAAAATTATTGGTTCAAAACAGAAACAGATTTAAAGTCGTTTTATTTTTATATGAATCGCTTGTAGACAGGCAAGATACAGTCAGTTTACTCTAAGGCTAACGACGTGCTACTGAGATGAATTTTTCGTAGCCTCTGTTTAGCAGCAAGCAAGGAAAATTTATATCAGTAGCACGTGATCAGAAACGTATTGATTTTGCTTTGAACTGATTAGAGCCAACAGAAAAAACCTATAACGCCAGCTGCGCCAATAGCTGTTTAATGGCCTGACCACGATGACTGATGCGATTCTTATCAGCTGCGCTTAAGCTGGCAGCAGTAGCCTCTAAGTCAGGTAGCCAAAACAGCGGATCATAGCCAAAACCGCCATCACCGTGCGGTGCTTCTAAAATCTCACCCTGCCATAGACCTTGGGCAATAATTGGTAGCGAATCATCAGCGTGGCGTACCATGGCTAGGACGCAAACGAACATGCCTTGAATAGGCTGCTCACCTCGAAAAGACTGTAAATCGGTGACGAGCTTGGCATTGTTTTTGTCATCGTTGCCATGTTCGCCTGCATAGCGGGCAGAGTAAATACCGGGCGCATTGCCGAGTACAGGAACGCACAAGCCTGAATCGTCAGCAATGGCAGGTAAACCGCTGATACGGCTGGCATGGCGTGCTTTGATAATGGCATTTTCGACAAAGCTTAATCCATCTTCAATAGCATCTTCGATACCCAGCTGACCTTGCGGTACGATACTCACATTCAAGTTTGCCTGGGCAAACAACCTTTGAAACTCAGCCAACTTGCCTTTATTATTGCTGGCGAGTACCCATTGATTATTAGATTGTGCTTGGCTGGTTGGTATCGAGGTGTGGAAGGCGCTCATAGTATCATTCCGTTATATGGGGGAGGAGGGTTTGCTGCTATCTAGTGTGTACGGTCTATAACATTTGGTAACTGATATTTTCAATCGCTGTTGCTATACTAGGTCACAAGCTACAGTGAATTATATCTTATGGCTTATGCATATTAAGTTAATAAACGCATATCAAGTCAAACACTTGGCTTGACGGCAGAAAAATAACAATTAAGTCAGTTTTGGATTCATAATAATACGTGATATTGTATCAAGTGATAAATAATAGGTATTAAGCACCAAATTTCAATCCAAACAATAAACTCAGCCACTTTAGACCGCTAGTTTGTAGCGTAAGCGCTGTGTAAAATATAGCTGCTATTATTCCACGGTCAAAAACAGCAAGGATAAAATAATTATGTCAAATATTAAACTACCAGATCTTCCTTATGCAAAAGATGCACTAGAGCCGCATATCAGTGCCGAGACGCTAGAGTATCATCATGATAAGCATCATGCAGCATACGTAAACAAGCTAAAAGAGCTATTACCAGGTTCTGGTCTAGAAGACAAAACGTTGCCAGAAATTATCGAAGCTTCGTCAAAAAGCACCAGCACGCAAAACTTGTTTAACCAAGCAGCGCAAGTATGGAACCACACGTTCTACTGGAACTGCATGACGCCAAACAACGGCGGCGGCGAACCTACTGGTGATCTAAAAGGCAAAATCGAAGAAGACTTCGGTAGCTACGATAAGTTCCGTGAAGAGTTCAAAAACGCAGCATTGACTCAGTTCGGTTCAGGTTGGGCATGGCTTGTTGCTGATAAAGTTGGCGGCAAACTGTCAATCGCTAAAACAGCCAACGCTGACACGCCATTGGCACATGACCAAGTAGCAGTATTGACCTGTGATGTATGGGAACATGCGTACTATGTTGACTATCGCAACCGTCGTCCTGACTATGTAGACACTTTCCTAGACAAGCTAGTGAACTGGGACTACGCAAACGCAAAATATAAAGGTCAAGATGCTGGCGTTGAAGAGTAATCTTTAACCAAGCTTTTGATTAAGAAAAAGGACACCTCGAGGTGTCCTTTTTTTCGTTTTGCTGTTGGATAATTAATGGAGGGATGCTATTAAGCCACACCGCCGTTGGCACCAATATTTTGTCCTGTGATCCAAGCCGCTTCTTCACTAGCAAGGAACAACACCACACGAGCAATATCGGTTGGTTCACCAATACGATTGAACGCCGACATGCTGGCAAGTTTTTCTACGGTCTCATCCGTTTTGCCTTGATGAAACAGCTCGGTGTCAGTAGGGCCGGGAGATACCGCATTAACAGTGATGTTACGTGCGCCAACTTCTTTTGCGAAGATTCTGGTTAGCTGTTCTACCGCACCTTTGGTCGCACAATATGAGCCATAAGTGGGCAACATCATACGAGTGGTCGTGCTTGATAGGTTGATCACACGACCACCGTCGTTAAGTTTGGTGGCGGCTTCGCGCAGTGTATTGAACGTACCTTTTACGTTGATAGAAAAAATACGGTCAAAATCTTCATCTGTGGTTTCTGCAATTTTTTTGTACATGATAATGCCTGCATTGTTCACCAGAATATCTGGCTTGCCAAACGCATTGAGGGTGGTGTCAAACAGTGTTTCGACTTGCTGAGTATCGCTGACGTCTGCCTGAACGGCAATGGCTTCTCCGCCAGCCGCTTTGATTTTATCGACAATCTCATTGGCAGCTGCGTCATCGTTCGCGTAATTAATGACCGTTTTTGCGCCCGCTTCTGCCAGTAGGATCGCTATTTGAGCACCAATGCCTTTTGATGAGCCGGTTACTATGGCGACTTTATTTTTTAGGGTTGTCATGAGGTTTTTCTCCGTTATCGTGTTTAGTTTGATTACTTACTTTTTATACTGTTACTTGGTGGTTTTCTCATCCAACTTCTTTAATATAAATCTGCCTTGCTCTGCGACGTTAGCGGATTTATCGGCTGCAAATCTTTCTGCAAAAGCTCTTGTCTGAATACCTAAACTTTCAATATTTCTAATAAGAAATTCGGCTGAAATTTGTCTGACAATAGGAGAGCGGTCAGCAGCTGATCTATTCAATAGTTCAATAAAAGTGGGTTGTACCTCAATTTTTCTTTCAGCAATAATGGGTACTAACTTTTGTGGCTCATACGCTTTACTAGTCTTTTGCCATTCTCGGCCTTTAAACCACGTCACACGTCCTTCAAATAGGCTGCGATAGGCTTTTGCTCTAACGTAAGGTTGGACAGCATCGCTAGCAATCTCATTAAGATAATTATCGAGAATGTCTGTACGACCAATTTGTGAAAGTAATGATGGCATCGGTCCTGATGTCGAGAATATCAGACGAGCTTTAAGTAGTAAGGCCATTTCTTCAGAAATAATCATATCTAAAAATATTTGCTTGTCAGCTTCTTCAATTCTTCCCCACGAATCCCAATCAATTAGAAGCATACTTAATACTTCAACAACGTATTCAGGTTTTGTGTTTGCAAGCAGTGAAGGAAGCGTTTCCTTTGCAGCAGTGCGAACTTGCGGCACCCAATCATTCAATCTGCGCACGGATAGAGCAATAGCAAAAGCATTTGGTGCACCGTATTTTGATAGCGCGCGTAGACTGTTTTCTCGTTTATACCCATTTGCATTGACGATATCTAGCCAAGTCAATTTTGGAGCAGGTTGAAACCAACGCGCCCATATTGAACGAGTAGCAGCGTGCAGATTATTATCAAGTTCACTACGAATAAGACGTTCCCAGTAACCTAATTTTATCAACGGCATGTTTGAAGTAGCTTGAATAAGCGAGGACATGTCCCCTCTATAATCGTTACTAGAATCAATTGAATGAGTAAATTCTCGGATAGCTAATACAATGTCATTCTGTGTTTCTTGATAATTTTTCATAGTGGATTACTCTTTTAGCTACAACACTTCAAACCCAAACTTGCCCAGTGCTTCTCTCAGCATCGCAATATTATAATACGCATGCGCATTGACGGTGTTTTGGAAGAAGATATAGAGCGTATCGAAATGCTGACGCTGATTGGCAATCGCTTGCGCCCAGTCCTGCATTTCCGCCTCGTTATAGCGGTAATCATGACGGTCACTCGCGCTCATCGCATCCCACCAGTTCAGATTGTTGCCATGCATGCGCAGATACCCTGTGCGCTCGGTAAATATCAGGCGCGATGGCGGTAGTCCACTCACTTTTGGATAATCGACGCTGCACCAAATCAGTCCTTGCTCGCGAAAGCTATCGACCACTTGCGGCGTATGCCAGCCGTTATGACGAAACTCAACGGCAAGCGGAAAGTCTTTAAACCAACTGACAAGATTGGCAAGATACAGACGATGCTCGCGAGTACGGTCAAAGCCGTGCGGAAACTGTAAAAGTAAAGGGGCTAAAGCATTCGCTTCGATAAGTGGCGTAAGTGCGGTAAGAAAGGCCTCGGCATGCTCGCTTGTGCCTTTACGCGCATGAGTAAAATCTTGATGCAGTTTAACGGCAAATCTTAGCTGACTGTCGGCTTGCGCGTAGGCTTTATCGACCATGCCTGCAAAGGCTTTTTGACCAATGGGCGCATAAAAGGTGCTATTTATCTCTACCGCGCCGTACTGTTTGGCATACTCACGCAAAAAGTCTGTCTTTTTGGTGCCCGTTGGGTACAGCGTGCCGAGCAGGTCGGTATCGCTATAGCCGCCAGTGCCAAGATAAATACGCGGGGTAGAGGTACTAGAGTTACTGGGGGTACTGTCCATGTTGACCACTCATTGCTGTTTTTAATGATTCAGTTTTAGCGTTTATTTTTTACTTTTTAAAGGCTTATAGTCCATTCACTACCAAGCGAATACCGCGCTGCTAGGATGATTTTTCGCAGCCTCTGTCTGCAACGGCACAGCAAGCAAGAAAATCGTCCTAGCAGTACGTTTTAATGATGGTAATTCTTTTATTTAGGATCAATTGTAGCGCCTATCAGTCTATTTCCTTTTGGCTACTTTTTACGTAACCATAGCCACTCAATCAGTGCCAGCAGTGCATCATTTTCTTTATCACTACCCAGTTCACGAATGATCGCGGTGCGACCTTCATTAAACAGCGATTGTGCGTACGCCGTTGCATTCTCGACACCCATCAATTTTACATAAGTGGATTTGTCCAGCTTTTCATCGCTACCAGCAGGTTTGCCAAGCGCATCGGTCGACATCGTGACGTCCAATACGTCGTCTTGAACCTGAAAGGCAAGACCAATATGCTGCGCGCAATCTTGCAAAGCAATACGTTGCAGCGCAGTCGCGCCAGCACAGATGCCGCCCATTAGCATGGCCGCTTCAATCAGCGCCCCTGTTTTATCACGGTGGATGGCTTCTAGAGTTTCTTGCGAAATATCCGTACTGGCTTCCGCATTCAGATCTAGCATTTGACCCGCCACCATACGCCGTGCACGCGGGGCAAATATAGCGAACAGCTGGCTTGCAATATCTGAGTCAAAAGGCGCAAAAGTCGGTATCTCTGCGGTCAAAACCTCAAACGCCAAGGTCTGCAACACATCTCCTGCCAGTAAGGCGGTCGCTTCATCAAAAGCAATATGACAGGTCGGTTGACCACGGCGCAGCTCATCATCATCCATACAGGGCAAATCATCGTGCACGAGTGAGTAGGTATGCAGTAGCTCCACCGCCAATGCGGCACGGCGACACATATCATAATCTGAGTCGGTTTCTAACAATGATGCCAAGTCATCGCTGAACTCATCATTCGTGATGTTTGAATCCTCATCAGACAGAGCGTCAAAACTGATGCTATCCTGACTTTCAGCACTTTCATTATCAAGACTGCCATTATCCATACTTTCGTTATCAAAACTGTCATTATCGATATTATGCTGACTGTTGACACTGGCAAAGGCGCTAGCCACTAGTAACGGACGCACCATTTTGCCTTGACCCGTCATGACATAGCGACAGGCATCAAGCAGAGGGCTTGGCAGCTCGGCATAAGCAAACAACATCTCAATGTCACGTGCCAGCTGGGTGCGTACTGCGCTGTGAAACTGCTCGGTATTATCAAAGGATATAAAGCTAGAGGACTTAATACCTATTGTAGAAGAAAGCGTAGAAGAAGGCATAGAAGAAACAGTCATAACCGAACCATACATAAGAGGAATAATAAAAATATCGTTAGTGTAGCATGATAGATTATATTCCTTACGCGGCATGTATGATCCACGGCTTGTTTTTAACGGTTTAATGTTAAAAACGCTATGCAATGCTATGCAATAATGCAACAAGCCCTCGTTACGTATTAGGGATTTAATTTGATGATTGAATGTGCTTTGATAAAGATGGAAGAGAAAAAACCTTATACCAACATAGCGTTTATTTTGACCTGACTAGATACAAACAGCCACTTAAAGGACGTAAGCAATGAGGTAAAGGGTTGCTGGCCATTTAAGAGTGACTTGCGAGTATGGTATTAGCTTGTGACAGTCAGGGGCATAATCCCCTACACTAAATAGCGTGAAAGTGGTTTAGAGTGCGAGTTTTGCATGCATACATTAACCAACACTTTAGCAGATCAAATCTCAATCTGTGTTTGCAATATTAAGATCGATAGTAATAATAGTATATAAATAAAGCGCCGTATGACTTTGTGCGAAAAACTGAAAAACACGTACATAGCAGTGAATACCAAGCCATCAAGACAAGGTAATTAACACAAATCATGAGCGCTGGATAATAAAGATATTTTCACTGACTAATCTGACGAACATTTATCATGGTGGGCGGTGCTCACCGTGATAAAAACGCAGGTTAAAAGTGCTATAAACCATTTTACCAACAATAACGGGCTGTGTATTTTATATTCTAAAACCTCGTTTTTATAATGTAATGCTTATCACATAGCTTTTATTACATAGTCTTTATGACATAGCAAGGAGTTCCAAATGGTATACCAAGGAAATCGCATTACGGTGACAATGCTAGAGGATGGCATCGCCAACATGCAGTACAACGCCGAAAACGAGAGCGTGAATAAGTTTGATGCTGAAACCAATAAACAGTTTGCCGAAGCCGTCAGCGCATTAGAAAAAGCTGACGACGTAAAAGGTCTTATCGTCACCTCAGCCAAAGGCGTCTTTATCGCTGGTGCTGATATCACAGAATTTGTGGGTTCTTTCAAAAAATCAGAAAGCGAGATCAAAGACTGGGTCGTTCATGTTAATGACGCTTTCAATCGTTTTGAAGATCTGCCATTCCCAAAAGTTGCTGCCATTAATGGTGCGGCAATGGGCGGCGGTTGTGAGATGACGTTGGTGTGTGAATACCGTGTCATGAGCGACAAAGCGACTATTGGTCTGCCAGAAACTCAATTGGGTATCTTCCCAGGTTTCGGTGGTACGGTTCGTAGTACGCGTATCATTGGTATCGACAATGCGCTTGAGCTTATCGCCACGGGCACACCTAAAAAACCACTCGATGCGCTAAAACTGGGCTTGGTTGATGCAACCGTACCGGCTGATGACTTGCAAGATGCGGCCATTGATTTGGTCAAAAAATGTATCTCAGGTGAGCTTGATTGGCAAGCCAAACGTGAAGAAAAACTGGTGCCGGTTAAGCTAAATCAGCTTGAGCAGACCATGGCGTTTAACAGTGCAAAAGGCATGATCTTTGCCAAAGCCAATCCTAAGCAATACCCAGCACCAGCGCTTGCTATCGAAGCCATCGAAAAACATGTGAATTTGCCACGCGATAAAGCGATTGAAGTAGAAGCCGCCGGCTTTGCAAAAGCGGCGAAAACCCCGCAAGCAGAGAGCTTGGTTGGTTTGTTCTTAAACGATCAGTTGGTCAAAAAACTGGCGAAAAAACACAGCAAACTGGCGCATGACATCAATGAAGCGGCTGTACTAGGCGCTGGTATCATGGGCGGCGGTATCGCGTATCAGGCAGCCAGCAAAGGCTTGCCAATCATCATGAAAGACATCAAGTCTGAGCAATTAGACCTTGGTATGGGCGAAGCCAGCAAATTGCTTGGTAAAATGGTCGAACGGGGCAAAATGACCCCAGCAAAAATGGGTGAGACGTTAAGCCGCATCCGTCCTACTTTAAGCTACGGTGAATTTAGCGAAACCGATATCGTCATCGAAGCGGTCGTAGAAAATCCAAACGTTAAGCGTAGCGTACTAAAAGAAGTGGAAGGTTTGGTCAAGGATGATTGCATCCTGGCATCAAATACCTCAACCATTTCTATTACTTTCTTAGCAGAAGCACTTGAGCGTCCAGAAAACTTCGTTGGTATGCATTTCTTTAACCCAGTACACCGTATGCCATTGGTAGAAGTGATCCGCGGAGAGAAATCTTCTGAAGAAGCGATTGCTACCACCGTGGCGCTTGCCTCTAAAATGGGCAAAGTACCAGTTGTGGTTAATGACTGCCCAGGTTTCCTTGTGAACCGTGTCTTGTTCCCATACTTTGGCGCATTTGATTTATTGCTTAAGCAAGGTGCTGACTTTGCTCATGTCGATAAAGTCATGGAAAAATTCGGCTGGCCAATGGGCCCTGCTTACTTAATCGACGTTGTCGGTTTAGACACAGGGGTTCATGGTGCAGAAGTGATGGCAGAAGGTTTCCCTGATCGCATGAAGCCTGACTATAAAGGCGCCATTCAGCATCTTTATGAGAACGAGCGTTTGGGTCAGAAAAATGGCGTTGGTTTCTACAAATACGAAACCGATAAGCGCGGCAAGCCAAAGAAAGTCGCTGATGAAGCCACTTACGAGCTGCTAAAAACCACAACGGATAGCGACAAGCAGGAATTTGATGATCAAGCCATCATCGATCGCACAATGATTGCATTCTGCAACGAAACCGTTCGCTGCCTAGAAGACAACATCGTAAGCACACCTGCCGAAGCCGACATGGCGATGATTATGGGCGTTGGTTTCCCGCCATTCCGCGGTGGCCCTTGCCGTTATATCGACCAGATGGGTCTAGATAACTACTTGGCACTGTGTGAAAAATACGCATACCTTGGCAAAGCCTATGAAGCCCCGCAAAAGATTCGCGATATGGCCGCAGCAGGCGAGACCTTTTACGCGACTGCGTAATGGGCAGTCATTACTAGGATGAAGTGAAGTACGTTTGCTTTTGATCATGATAGACACTGCTTTATCAATAGATTTCAATAGCGAACGTACGATTAAAGCCAGTTCAATTCGATATGAGTACAAGAAAATTGAGCGTGGATATATTATCCGTTAAGCAAAATTGATGATGTAACACTATTGAGATGCGCTGGCGACACTGACAATAAAAATTGAAAAGGAAGATAGTATGACAACTTTAAGTCCAAAAGATGTGGTCATCGTAGATGGCGTACGCTCAGCGATGGGCAGATCTAAAAATGGTATGTTCCGCCATGTTCGCGCTGATAGCCTCTCTGCTGAATTGGTACGTGCGCTGGTTGAACGTAACGACTTTGACCCACGTGACGTAGAAGACGTTATCTGGGGCTGTGTCAATCAGACGCTAGAGCAAGGCCTAAACATTGGTCGCAACATCGGTTTGTTAGCGGGTATTCCAAAAACTGCTGGCGGCCAAACCGTCAACCGTCTGTGCGGCTCTTCTATGCAGGCGCTACACACCGCTGCTGCTCAAATCATGACCAACCAAGGTGAAGTTTTCGTCATTGGTGGTGTTGAGCATATGGGTCATGTGGGTATGATGCACGGCGTTGATCTTAACCCTGAAGCGTCAAAGCACTATGCCAAAGCTTCAAACATGATGGGCTTGACCGCTGAGATGCTAGGCCGCATGAATGGCATTACGCGCGAAGAGCAAGACGCTTTTGGTCTCGAGTCACATCGCCGTGCTTGGGCGGCGACTACTGAAGGTCGTTTTGACAATGAAATCATCGGTATCGAAGGCCATGATGCGAATGGTCGCTTGCAACTGTGTACGGTCGATGAAGTGATTCGTCCTGATGCGACCATGGAGCAAATGCAAAATCTACGTCCAGCCTTTGATCCAAAAGGCGGCACGGTGACGGCGGCTACTTCATCAGCATTATCAGATGGTGCAGCAGCAATGCTGGTCATGAGCGCGCAAAAAGCCAAAGACCTAGGTCTAAAGCCACGCGCTCGTATTCGTAGCATGGCTGTTGCTGGTTGTGATGCCGCTATCATGGGTTACGGTCCTGTACCTGCCACGCAAAAAGCCCTAAAACGTGCTGGCATGAGCATCGATGACATGCAAACCATCGAGCTGAACGAAGCATTCGCCGCGCAAGGCTTGTCTGTACTAAAAGCATTGAACTTGACTGATAAGCAAGACATCGTCAACATCAATGGTGGCGCAATTGCCTTGGGTCATCCACTCGGATGTTCAGGTGCGCGTATTACCGTGACATTGCTAAATGCCATGGAGCAATCAGATACTGAAATCGGTCTAGCAACGATGTGTATCGGTCTTGGTCAAGGTATCGCCACTGTCATTGAGCGTGTTTAAGTTTTAAAAGTTTTTAAAAGCTGATATTTGTTTATTTATTTATCTTAGTATATTGTAAAATAAGCGCCTCTAACTTAACGTTAGAGGCGTTTTTTTTGTTTAAAATCATAAAAATAAGGGTAGAGCGCAAATGCCACATTATAAATCTTTAGAAAAGAGGAGCTTAGAATTAGAGGAGATTCAGTTAAAACTGCGTTATGTCTTTCTTCCCTTTTTAGGTTTTAGTATTGGCGCTATTTTATTCTACAACATAGTAAGATGGATACTGGACATATATCTAGGTATATGGCCTTTAAAAGATACGGTCTGGAATTTAATTCTTCCAATAATTATTAGTATTATTTTGGTACTTGTCATAATGCGAGCAAGGATTCAATTTCTACGATTTGAATTGTTTGCCGATAATAGCGCTAATATATTTTATTTGGTGATGATACTTGCTTTATTTCCGTCTATATCAATCAGCCAATCTTACTTGTATAAAGCAATATATGACACGGTTGGTATAAGGAACATAAGCGATATTAAATTGCATCCAAAACAAAAGTATTTCCAAGTAGATAACAAAAGCGTTGAAAGGCAAGGTACTGTTTCTCACATCAGTACTAGAGAGATGGGAAAATCTAGACAAGAGTTAAAAATAGACCTGTATTCCGCTACGCCTTTTTATGGAGATAAAGATATCTGGTGGGGACAGGTTTTTACTAAGACTATTGATAATAATCTCGTCGAAAAAGAGAAGATCCAACAGATAGAAGGTTTTATAAAGATATCTACACAACAATATGCAAATAAAGAGATATCTACTGCTGATTATTTTGAAAAATTGCAAAACTCAGATACTAAGCAGGGTTATTTAGAAGCCATCAAATTGTCAGGTCAGCAATATATTAATGACCCAATAATACTTATATCTCAGTTGGGTACACTTAAGGAAAAAGCAGATAAAGAGTTAGCAAAATTCTTTAGGTTTTTTATCATTGGTATGTTTATTTGCTTACTATTAATCTTAAAAGCAAAGATTGATAAAAAAGCACTTCAACAGTTTAAGGTGCGTTAGAGTGGTGGTGAAAGTGCATGCGAGATAATAATAAGCAAAGTCAGTATAGGTATAAGAATAAAAATAGAAGCAAAAATAGAGTAGGCAAACAGGACAGGCGTAAAATTACTAGGTATAAGGAGCAGAAAACCCAACGCACTAAAGGATCGACTAAATTAAAACTAAAGCAGATATTTTTCCCTTATTTGGGTTTAAGTATTTTAACCATTCTGCTTTTCAATGCTTTCCGTTGGGTATTTGATATTTATTTAGACGTTTTACCTTTAAAAGAAAGCTACTGGGATTTTGGTATTCCTTGTTTTTTATCCGTCTTGGTTGTTAGTATTTGGATGTGGCCGAGGTACGAGCTTTTGACCTTAAAGTGGGTTAAGCGTAGTAGTTCAGGCTACTTTTTTATAACGATGGTTTTAGCATTAGTAGTACCGCTTGTTCTCAGTCAAAACTATTTGTCTAAAGCTGCTTATGAGGTTATTGAAGTAAATAATCTGAATGATATTCGTCACTATCCAAAGCAAAAATATTTTAGCGTAAATGATTTTGAACCCCTAAAATCAGAGCAGGTTTCTTATATAGAAACACAAGTAATCAGTGGACGACATTTTGACTCAACATTGCATATTGATTATTACATTACTACGCCATTTATAGCCGCCGAGAATATTTGGTTAGGGTCTTCATATCATACCAGCTACGACAATCGTGAAGACCAAAGTATTAAAGACAGTCAATACGCAGCGTTTATCAATGACTCGCGCTATAGTTACGAAGCCAAAGACTTCTCCAATATCAGATACTTTAATAAACTTAAATCATCAAATAGCAAAAGTGCTTACTTACACACGATTTCTACGGCTCATAGGCAATCTAATTTGCCACCTTTGATATTAGAGCCAGAAACAGGATTGCTTGCTGATAGCTTAGATCGTGATTTCGTCTGGGGGCTTGGTTCATTTATTATTGGTATAGGTGTGTGCTTGTTGCTTATTCTTGCAGCAGATATTGATAATCAAGAAAATAAGGGCACACGAAAACAGATACCTATCAAAAAACAAAAGCACGTAAAAAAACGAGCGCCAGTGAGTGATCCATCAAAAAGTCTAGTAGCTCTGTTTAGAAGTAATAAAAAACAACCTATAACGTTAGTATTGATGCTGACTTGTATAAGCGCATTTATACTCACCATATTCATGGGTATGGATATCATAATGCCTTTATCTAGGCAGGTAAATAAAGTAGGGGGGTTGACGACGGACGCGTTGCAAGCTGGTAAGTATTGGCGTGTAGTTACATCACTTTTTGTACACGCAGGAATTATGCATCTAGCAATGAGTCTGGGGATGCTATTTGCAGTAGGTTCTATTTTGGAAAAAGTCTTAGGTCCTATACGTTTTACGATTTCCTTCTTTATATGTGGAATCTTTTCTAATGTTTTAGGTGTTTTCTATTATGATATGGAAATGGCGGGTGCTTGGGGCGCTATATTTGGCTTGTTTGGTATTGTGATGATGTTGATTACGTATAAGATCTTTAATAAAAAATATAGAGAAATATATGGTGCTACCGTGATTGTCATACTGACCATACTTTTATCCAGTATGTTTGTTGCTTTCATAAACACGCTCAGTTATATGGCGTATTATCTTTTAACCTTATGTTTTGGTGTTGTTTTCGGTATGGTCATGGTTATGACTCAAAAACAGTCTTTATTACGTAATGCTAGACGCCAAAATCTATAGGGGTCAGCTACTTTCAATCAAAAATCCATATCAAGGCAGTACTGGAAAATCGGATTCAAGGCCTAACAAAAAATTATCTCCATTGACGCATCAACCAAACTATGACTAAATAAGAGTGAGTGGAACCATAATACTATTGGTAAATGCACAATAGTTTTTAATGATAAACGTCAGTTGTACAAGGAGTGTGCCATGTCTACTATGATTACCGATCGTACTTATCGAATTGCTCGCGAAAATACCCAAGCGATGGTCATTGATGTCCAAGAGCGCTTAACGCCGCACATTTATGACCATGAAAATATTGTCAAAAAAACCGTCACCTTAATCAAAGGACTGCAAGCGCTGAATGTTCCCATCATGCTCAATGAGCAATATAAGAAAGGGCTTGGCGATACCTTACCCGAAATTCGGGAGGTATTAGATGACAGCAACACCAAAAGTTTTGAAAAAGTCACTTTTAGCGCTTGCGATAATGATGAAGCATGGCATCATTTGGCGCAGCAGAATCGTAGCGTCGTTTTATTATTTGGGGTTGAGGTGCATGTCTGCGTGATGCAAACGGCACTTGATCTACTCGATAATGGCATGCAGCCTGTCATCATCGGTGATGCGGTCGGCTCGCGTTATCCTTATGATAAAAAGCAAGCGATTCGCCGTATCCGCCGGGCAGGCGGGGTAATCACTACTGTCGAGTCTATCTTATTTGAGCTGTGCCGTAGCAGCCAAGACCCTGCGTTTAAGACCATTAGTAATTTGATTAAATAGTTGATGCAATAAAAAATTAGCTCAGTAGCACGTACCTGTCCATCCATCGGTTTTATCTTGAGCAAGCTTTAATGCTATTACCTAAATTTCTAAAAGATAGCGCTTTATACAATAAGCGCTATCTTATTTTTTATCAGAGAGAACTATGTCCCTCAACACGCCCTTATCCTCAACGCCATTGACCAACCCAGCGCTTGCCAAAAATATCGATATCGATGATGTCACTCATTTTTTATTAGAACTCGATGCGCTCAAACGCGTGAACCGTCGCAGTTATGTGACGCAGACCACACGCCGCGAGAACTCAGCCGAGCATTCTTGGCATTTGGCGATGGCCTGTTGGTCGATCGCTGAGTTGTTTGAATTGGACGTCAATCATGAAAAATTGCTAAAAATGTCGCTAGTGCATGACTTGGGCGAGGTTGATGCGGGCGATACGTTTTTATTCGCAAGCACTCGTAGCGCGGCGCACGTTGAAGAGCGGGTAGGTATCGCGCGATTGCAAGCGGAGCGGGGCAATGGTATCAAGGCTTTGAGCGATATTTGGGAAGAGCAAGAAACTGGTAGTAGCAAAGAGGCTCAATTGCTTAGAGTGGTTGATCGTTTGTTGCCGTTTTTGCTCAATGTAAATACTGAGGGAAAAACGTGGATTGAGTCGGATGTCACGCGCTCGCAAGTGGCAGGGGCATTGGCCTTTATCAAGGACAGCTTTCCTACGATTCATGACTGGCTGACAAAAAATATTGAGTACGCCGCCCAGCAAGAGTGGTTGATTGACTTATAAAACAGCAGCTTGCTTTTATAGATATTTTATAGCGTATACTGAGTGTGCCTGCACTAATGCTGTGACGGTTACTGAATAAGAGAGAGTATTATATGAAAGTGTCCGTAACTTATAAGACATGGTACAAGTCGCTGTTGCTTGTGAGCGTACTAAGCTTGGCACACATTGCTCATGCTGAAACGCCCATGAGTGATGGTGATAAATTGGCGTACGATGCTAAAAAACAAATCGGGGTCACCACAAGCTATGATCCTGCTTATCGTAAGCTGGAGTTTCCGCGTGGCGATGTACCCATAGAAACGGGCGTCTGTACCGATGTCATTATTCGCGCCTATCGCTTGCAAAATATCGATCTACAGCAGCTGGTCAATCATGACATGAAGTCTAACTGGTCGGCTTATCCCAAAAACTGGGGACTCAAATCAACCGACAAAAACATCGACCATCGCCGTGTACCCAATCTTGAAGTGTTTTTTGCGCGGAATGGAAAAACGTTATCGATTACGGATAAAGACAGTTTTCAAGCAGGGGATGTGGTGACGTGGCGACTACCGAACGGCAACTTACCCCATATTGGTATTGTCTCTGACAAAGTTGCCGCTGATGGTACGCCGTTGATTATTCATAATATTGGCAGTGGCACGCAAGAAGAAAATATCTTGTACACTTATCCTATCAAAGGTCATTATCGGTATTAATTGCTGTCCGTCATCTAGCCGTGATAGTTATAATTAATCCAAAATAAAAGTGGTACATAAAGTCATCATGTTCTACGGGTATAAATTTTCCTCGCTGGCTGTTCGGTGCGGGACAGAGGTTTCGCAAAATTCACACCCGTAGAACCGTACTTTTTTAGGATGAATCGACTATATCACGCCGTTCTTTTTATGCAAATTAATAGCCAACAAAAAGCCCAGTTAATCGTCACCATTCACGTTTAACTGGGCTTTTATTTTTTATTATGACAGAGACTTATTACGGATTAGTGACACCCAATAACTGACCCATTTTTACAAAACTAGTGGCTTGCATGGTATTTTCCCAGTCAGCTTTTGCCGCTTTTGGTAAGACGATAATGGCAGTAGATCCTAGATAAAAACGGCCAAGCTCATCACCTTTTTCAAAGGACATATTATGTTCTGCTTCTTGTATGCCCTCTGTGCGCGCAATTTTCCCAGTCGCGACGGTTTCGATACCAGCCACAATCATCGCGCCAACCATGACGACCGCTGCTTTGCCGTACTGCGTATCGAACATACATACGAGACGCTCATTGCGCGCGAACAAGTCAGGCACGTTGGCTGCTGTGACCGTATTGACAGAAAATAGCGTACCAGGCACGTAGCGGGTTTTGGTCAATGTGCCAGCGAACGGCATGTGCACACGGTGGTAGTTACTGGGCGCTAGATAAACGGTTGCAAAACTACCATCGGCAAAATAACGACCCTCTTCGTTGTCAGCAAGTAATTGCCCAACGTCATAGTGGCGACCTTTTGCTTGCAGGACTTTGTGGTCATTAATCTGACCTAACTGAGAGATAACACCATCAGCAGGACTGACAATGCCATTAGTCGTCGTATCGATAGGACGCGCGTCTTCTTTTAGCTCACGGGTAAAGAAGTCATTAAAGCTTTCATAGGCATTAAGGCTTTGGCGCTCATACTCATCCAAGCTGACGTTATAGGCTTTGGCAAAGCTGCGAATAAAGGTGCGTTTGACATAAGGATGACGGCTGGCGGCCAAACGACCAGCGACTTTACTCAGCTGCTGCTGCGGGACAAACTGTTGTAAGGTGGTGAATAAATTCATAGTAAGGCTACCAAAAAAAGTTTTAATATAGGGCGTGTTGCACATTCACAAATAGGCAAGTGTATAACGCTATTTTATCATGGACAGCATCCGATTGTATGACCATAATCTGTAAGCCATTTACAAATAAAAAGGAGTCTATAAATGAGAGCACTTATACAACGCGTACGTAGTGCCAGCGTTAGCGTTGATGAGCAGGGCGTGGGTCGCATCGAGCAGGGGTTGCTGGCATATATTGGCTTAGGGCATGATGACAATCTACAAACAGCTAAGCGCCTGATTGATAAAATCCTTACGTACCGTGTTTTTGAAAATAACGATGATCCGGCCAAATATGGCAAACTGGATAACAATGTCCAGCAAATAGGAGGTGGGTTATTATTGGTTTCTCAATTTACGTTGATGGCGAAGACAGACAAAGGCCGTCGTCCTGACTTTGGTGACGCCATGGCACCTGAGGCAGCGCAAGCATTGTTTGCTCAGTTGATCGAGTATGCAAAAACCCAGTATCCGATTATTGCTACTGGTCAGTTTGGTGCTAATATGCAAGTTGAAAGTATCAATGATGGCCCACTAAACTTTTTGTTAGAAGTGCAGTAAGCTTTGTCACATTTAATAGATGACTGTCATTAAGTTGTCACAATTAATTCGTTTAATGAGTAAAGGCTGGCGAATGTTTATCGCCTTTTTTACCTGCCAAACTTTGTACTCTAAGACTGAGAATGCGTTATGTATCATGAGCAAATTTTAATTGTTGAAGATGAACCTGCGATTCGTGAAATGGTGGTGATGACCCTAGAGATGGCTGGATTTGACAGTCTACAGGCAGCAGATGTGTCAGAGGCGCATCAACAAGTGGTGGATCATAGACCTGCGCTTATTTTATTAGACTGGATGTTGCCTGGTGACAAAAGTGGCGTGGATTTTTGCCGCATGTTAAAGAACGATGAGCTGCTCTCTGAAATACCGGTCATTATGCTGACGGCCAAAAGCGAAGAAGACAGTAAGGTTCATGGTCTCGATGCCGGTGCCGATGATTATATGACCAAGCCTTTTTCGACGCGTGAATTGATATCACGAATCAAAGCGGTACTACGCCGTAGTAATGCGCTGAGCGGTGACAAGTCTATCGACATTGGCAAACTTAGTCTGGACCCAAAAAGCCAACGCGTGACCGCCGCTGGTAAAGTGGTTGAGGTTGGCCCTACTGAATATCGATTGTTGGCATTTTTTATGAGTCACCCAGAGCGTGCTTATACGCGTACACAGCTGCTAGATCAAGTGTGGGGCGGCAATGTTTATATCGAAGACAGAACCATTGATGTACATATTAAGCGTTTGCGCACACTACTGCGGCCTTATGAGTGTGACACCTTAATCCAAACGGTTCGCGGGACAGGCTACCGGTTTTCCAGTCTTGTTGAACCCATATAATTGACGTAACTGATGACATTGATAATAAGCAGTCTCATGGCAGTCGCAACCTAACGTAACACAGCGAATAGTGGTAAGGATGATCAATGAGCAAAATAATGACAACAAAACAGGATCAACAAAATCAATCAGAACCCGTTTCTCATCAGGATGCCTCAGACCAATTGACCAAGATTAGAAGTGCTTTATTGGCCCTACGAGACGCTGTGATTTTGCTCAATGAAGATGACAATGTGGAGTGGTGGAATCAGGCTGCCCAAGATTTATTGTCATTGCAAGGAGATGATGCTGGTAAAAGCATTTTTGACTTTATTCGAGTGCCTGAGTTTCGTCAGTATTATCATGCGACAACCGCCTTCAACGATGGCGTGCATATAGAGTCGTGGCAAGATCCTAAGCGTTATTTAAAGTGTGAGCTCACGCCCTTTGGCGATGAGAAGTTGTTGATTATTTATGATGTGACGCGCTTGCAGCATTTAGAAGAGATGCGCCGCGACTTTGTGGCAAACGTCTCGCACGAACTACGCACGCCATTGACGGTTATGATGGGTTATCTGGAGAATTTCTCCGATCAACCCGATATGCCGCCGCATTGGCGACGTGGTTTTGAGCTGATGACGCAGCAGACTGCGCGCATGAATCGAATTGTGAATGATTTATTATTATTGTCGCGCATTGAGATCGAAGAGACGCATGAGCTTAACTACATTGATATGACCCGTCTATTGACCAATGTCTATGATGATGCCCAAGCTTATAACCAAGAATACAAGCATACCATTCACTTGCAGATAGACACTTATGATGGGCTGTATGGCTCAGAGATGTACCTAAATAGCGCGTTATCCAATCTGGTAATCAATGCCATCAAGTACACCCCAAAAGGCGGCAAAATAGCCATTAGCTGGACGAGAACCGCAGAAGGCTGCCGATTTGCCGTGGAAGATAACGGTATCGGTATTGCACCAGAGCATATTGCGCGTTTGACCGAACGTTTTTATCGTATTGATAAAGGGCGCAGCCGTGCCACAGGTGGTACAGGGTTGGGGCTTGCTATTGTCAAACACGTCTTGTATCAGCACGAAGCCAACTTACAGATTGAGTCGGTAGAAGGCGTCGGTTCGACATTCAGTATGGTGTTTCCAGCGGCTTATGTTCGCTCGGCATCTACGGGCTAATACGGATATGGGCGTGTGCTCATCTGTGCCTACTTGACCTGCTAGATACTAATCTGTTTGATGCTAGCCTGTTTGATGTTAGCCTGTTGAATGCTAGTCTTTTTGCATCAATGGGTAGGGGTTGACGGCGCTGCCATTAATATAAATTCCATAATGTAGATGGGGCGGAGTGCCCTTGGCGTTACCGCTATCACCAACGTAGCCGATGACATCACCAGCATTGACCCAGTCATTGGGCGAGATATCGGCGTAATCTTCTAAATGCGCATAGTAGTGTCCTGCACCACCTGGCCCAACCACCACCACCACGCGGCCGCCTAAATTATTGTTACCGACTTTACTGACGATGCCTTGCGTCGTTGATTGTATGGGCGTGCCTCGCGGCGCAAAAATATCAATACCTTCATGGCTGCGACCTTGACTACGCGCAGCGCCCCATGTATCAGTCAACCCCTGTTCTGGTAGCGGATTGGGTAAGCTGTTTTCTGTGGGTGGCTCTTGTTGTAATAGGCTTAACTGTTGCCATTTTGCGGTCACAAACGTTTGGGTTTGTTGGCTAAGATCGGGCAGTAATTTATCGAATACAAACAACAGTGCCATGAGGACAGCTGCCTTAATCAACACACTGAGCACACGGCTTATAAACGTGGGACGGGGTGGCTGGTTGTTCATATTCGGTTGCATCGATACCTCTTACTTTTGTTATATGGTCTTTATATTAGTATAGGGGGCTTAACGGCTTACGTATGTATCGCATTGTTATATCAGCGTTTTAACCCCATAATGGCATTGTTTCTTATAAATTTGATTGTTAAACATAAGCGCGATTATTTATGGTTCATACTTTATGACTGATGTTTTTAATACTCTAAACACGGCGCTGATCATCGATACCGAAACGGATCAAGGGCGCGATCCAAGACCGATCCAAGTGGCGACTATCAATGTGGCGACGGGTTTTGAGTGGATGAAATACTTTAACAGTGGCCGTACTATCTCGCCCATTGTTATTAAGGTGCATGGCATCACTGATGAGGATGTCGCAGGACTTGAGCGTTTTGATTTGACCGAGTTTGAGTTGCCTGAGTACTTGATTGGTCATAACGTGCGCTTTGATTGGCGAGTGATTGGCAGTCCCTCTACTAAGCTCATTTGTACCGTCAGATTGGCGCGCGTCGCCTTCCCAGAATGGTACGCTTATAGTCAGTCTAAGTGTATTGAGCAGCTACTGGGAAAGGACGAGGCGAGTACAATGACGATTGCCGCTCATGATGCGCTGGGTGACGCCCGTATGTGCTATCTGCTTTATCAGGCGTGCTGTGAGCGCTTAGCGATTGCACCGACTGATTTTGCGGCCGCTCATGCGATTGCTAATAAAGCCAATCCTGTCAGTAAAATGCCCTTTGGTAAACACAAGGGCAAGCCCATTAAAGATGTGCCCATCAGCTATGTGAAATGGATGCTCGGTAACATCCATAACATGCAACCATCGCTATATTCGGCGTTGACCAAACGGATTAAGGCAGAAGAGATAAAGGACAAATAGACAATGCAAAAAATTATTGTCTGACAGGTGATTCTTTTTCATTCAACCAATCCACCGCCATTTGCCACAATTCTGGTGCTTTGGCGTGAGTTTTACTGCTAAAGTAACGCATATGTCCGATGCCACTAAGACCAAAATCTTTGGGATCTAAAAATCGCTTTTCGATGGGCATTTTTGTAAATACCCGTATCATGTCGTCCATGTTTTTGCTGTTCGCAATGTCGTCATCACTAAAGCCAAGCCACAATGAGGGCGCATTAACCTCATCATAAAAATGCCTGTGTATGCTTTTGCCAAAGGCAGTTTTGATATAGCCTGCGCCGTTGCACCATTCACGCCATTGTCTTGCAACACCGCGTGGTAAGGGTTCACCCATGCCAATTTTATCCAATGGTGTGTAGCCTAATATCATATTGGTAATAGGAATAAAGGCATCCATAAAACCCATCGCTTTGAGCTTGTAGGGCATGTCCATATTTTTGATACGACCTGAGGAGCAAGCGACATTAAAGACTGACGCAAGCATTTGATGATTTGGCATCAAACCAATCAATTGACCTCCTGCGCTATGACCAATCAGATGATAAGTGGCATCGGTAAATTCGTCTTGCAAGGCGTCGAGTACGGCTGGCATGTCGTGACGACCCCAACTGATGAGAGAGGCGTCGCATTTTGCCAACTCGCTCGAGAGGGACTCGCCAATGCCCTCGTTATCAAAAGTTAATACACCAAAGCCTTGCTTGGCTAAATAACTTGCAAAGTTATGATAAAACTGCCGCTTAATGCCTGTTGCAGGCGCGATCATGACCGCTGTTTTAACGTTGGTTTTAAGACGATATATCGTCGCTGCGAGCGGCTGGTTACGCTCAGTCATTATAATCAACGAATAAACATCGATATCACTATGAGAGTCGGTTGAGACATCTGTTATATCGTGGTGCTGTACTGCCGCAGAGCGGGCGCGGTGATCATCCATGAGGTTGCCTTATTGGTTTTATCGTTTTTAAAAGAGATGGACTGGTTTTAGTCTTATTTATCTATACTCTTTATCTATACTCTTTATCTATATTTTTTATCAATGACTTACACAGTAAGATCATTGCAAAGAAGAGTCAGCAAGAAAAATTTGTACCAGTCACACGTTATAGTGCCGTATAACCGTTTTATTGAGTATCAACTGTAACGCCAAAAATGTAGTAATTGCGTAGAGGCAAACCCTTGCTACTACGCAATGGCACCGCTTATGTTAGAATAAATAAGCGTGAATAAAGCGATCAATAATGACTTCCAAGTTTATAGGGTTTATGTTGAGTGATATTGTTTATTAAGCATTAAATGCATGACTATTTTTGAATAGTTAAGCACGTTTATCAGCCTGTAATTATAACAATGCCCTCAATAAAAATAATGGATAACAAGATTAAGGAAGCTATATGCAAATGAAAATCAACAATGACACAAATGACACGTATGAAGTGATTACCAGCAAAGACATTACCGATATCGAAAAAGCGGTCGATAAATCAACATTGGCGATGCCGCTCGTCGCTGTTTACTGTGGATCACGTTTGGGCAATAGCGAGGTCTATGAACAGGCTGCTCGTGAGCTGGGTGCTGCGTTAGCGGACAACGGTATGGGGCTGGTTTATGGCGGTGCGAGTATTGGTCTGATGGGGGCGGTCGCTGATGAGGTCATCAAAAGCGGGGCACAGGCCGTTGGCGTTATTCCAACCTTTATGCTCAAGCACGAAATTGCCCACGCACAACTGACTCGTCTACATTTGACAGATACCATGCACACCCGTAAAACGGTAATGGCAGAATATGCGGATGCCTTTATAACTTTACCCGGCGGACTGGGGACGTTAGAAGAGATCATGGAAATTGCCACATGGCGCCAATTGTATCAACACGAAAAACCAATGATTATTCTTAATATCAATGGCTTCTATGATCGGATGATTGAGCACTTAAAGTACACGGCTGAACAAGGCTTTATGAAGCCAGAAGATCTTGAACGTTTGGTGGTGTGTAATACGATTGGTGAGGCTATTGATCTACTAAAAACCGTTGTGACCATAGATGATGAGATCGATACGGAAAAAATGGCGGGCAGTGAGAGCTAATCTATAGTCAACCCAATATAAAAAAGGCAAAGCGAGAATGGGACTCATTTTTTGATGCCTCTGTCGGCGAAGGCACAGCAAGCAAGAAAAAATGGTTCCAGTCTCGCTCTATCGTTTCTTGTATCCATTTTATTTAGGATCAACTATATAGTCGATAATCAATTCTATAGCGAATACCTAATAAAAAGGAGACCGTAACTATTCATTACGGTCTCCTTTTTTGTTTTTTAACGTCTGCTTTTTAACTTTTTTTGATAGTGGATGCTAATAATTGTCAATCGGCAAACAACCATTAAGCAAGCAGTGATGAATAAAACTCAGTGCATCACAGAACGGTTTTATCTACTGACAAATCGTCTAGAGTCGCCTCACGAATACCGTGGTTCACATCAGCCATCGCCACTGGAAAGCCGCGTTGCTCAGCCAGTAAGCGAGCGACCTTGTCGATGCCCGAGCTGTCATTGTGTACCAAATAAGACCATTCGTGCGCATAACGGTTGCGGTTGGCTTGGGTGTCATGGTCAATTAAGCCCAAACTCGTTAACTCATCGACAATTTGATCAGCAGCGATCAAGGTTGACGACGCTTTAACGTTTTCGGCGCGTGCATAGCGTATATTAGAATACAAACTCACATCAGCGACGCGTAGAGTATCGTCTTCACCAGGGATTTGTTGACCACCAAAAAGCGCATTGCCAACGGTGCGGGCGCTATTAAATGTCGGTACAAACTCAGCGACATAATCGATAGCCTGCTGGCTTCGTGCTTGTAGCGGCGTTTTGTCCCAACCATCTTCAATATAATGCACATACTGTTGTGGCAGTTCAGGCTGCGCGCTGTTGGTACTAGAAGCAACCAAACCATCATCGAATAAAGTAATGAATTTACTCATGCCGTGTATCTGAAAATACCCGTCAGGATAAGGCGTCAGTTGAGCCATGCCTTCTGGTGTACCGCGATTGCCATAAATAATGATCTCTGGTATTTGACCGCCAGTATCTTCCCAATGCGTCACATAAGAAGATTTGAACTCCACCATACGCGTCACTTTGACACCGACCATATCATCGATGACGCCAGTACGAAAGCCGCACGCATTGATCAGATAATCAACTTCGATGGATTCAGTTTGTTCTGAATGGGCTGTTTGTTGGCCAGTTGCTTGTTGGTCAGTCGCTTGCTGGTTAGTTGCCTGCTGGTTAGTCGCTTGTTGATAATCGATACGCCATTTGGTTACATGATGATCGGCGTTTGAGCAGTTTTCACAATCGACAGGCATCACTTGCTGAATTTGAGTATCGGTAAAGACATGGGCATGTTCATAGCCTTCCAACGCCAATTGCGCAGAAGCGGCTAGACGGAAGATATTCCAGCCGTATTCCTGTACGACAATGAGGGGGAATTTGACTTTATTTAAATCCAAATACTTAGCGACCGGTATCATCCATTCATCAACCGTGCTTGGTACGGCGACTTGCTCGCGCTCAGACAACTCAATAAGTTGCTCATGGCTATACAACTGATAGTAATTTTCAGGATCGCCCAATACTTTATTATTGCTATCTTGAGCAATAAGGTCACGATACGCGTCTGTCAAAGTATCAAGACGTGGTAACAAGTCTTCAGGTGAGCCTTCATCACGAGTAGGCACCGCAAATACCGTTGGACGAACATCAATGGTATAAGGATAAAGGCGCAAAATATCGATACATTGCTTGAGAAGTGCCACGCAATCTTCGTCAGGAATTTCACGGTATAAGTTACCACCGGCGTGCAAATGGCACATCGGCGGACCATCGATCAGCGAGGCGTTCTTTTCAAACAGATATGTTTCAAGCCCTAACGCTGCCAGTCGAATGGCGATGGTTGCGCCAGCCGTACCGCCACCAAGAATACCAACGCGTTTGCCAGTCTGGACTTGATTTTTAATAAAAGAGTGAGTCATTGTTGTTATTGTATCCTTAATCGTATTTACAGCAGGTCATGCTTGGTATTTTCATTGTTTGAACGGTTAGAATAATCATGTGATTGCAGTTGATATGTGTGCGCCGTCAGCTAAGTTCAATACTCATCTTGAGACGCAGTCGTCATGTTTTAAATTGTGTAGTAATACTTAATCTGTATGGGGAGTATTTTACGAAAAACTTCAAGCCGTATAATGGCAAATACGTAAGTGGATACATGATTTTTGTCAATGACTCGCTTGGATGAGCGCGAGAATCAGCTAGAAGTCATGACTCAATGATTGCTTTTTATATTGCTTTATAAAACCATAAATTCAAGAACGTGAGTATACATCTACTATAGCGAGTATTTGGTGCCTAGCCGTTGTGCTATATTGAGACATTTTTGACCAAACATGGTGGTCAGTAAGATGTACAAATCACCAATAAAACTCCGCCATAAAAGTCAGGGTAATCCAGCTAAGGGCGATTAAAAATAGAGTAGGATTTGAGCCGGATAATTGACCATCAGTACGTGAGATTGATTATCCAGTGGCAGCAAAGTCATTACCGCCAAAAGTGGATAAAATTAAAAAAGCAGCCCAATAAGGACTGCTTTTTTAGGACACACAGATTCTAGGAAACACAGAATCATTAGTGCGGTTATTAGTACGAAAAGGGAGACTTATTTTGCTTTTTTCTCTACCAACTCACCATCGATTTGGATAGGTACGTCAGTTGTGATGCCGTTTGCATAAGCGGTCATACCGTAAGCGGCACGATCAATGTTACCAGTCGCACGGAAACCAACGACTGGCTCTTTGGTTAGCGGGCTATTGGCAATTTTGTTTAAAGTGACATCTAGCGTCATTGGCTTGGTTTGACCCAGCATAGTAAAGTCACCCGTAACCTTGGCTTGTTGCGGATTGATAAAGTTTACTTGGGTAGATTTGAACGTCATGGTTGGATATTTAGCAACGTTAAAAAATTCATCGGTTTTTAAATGTTCATCACGTGCTTCCCAATTGGTATCAATACTATCGGTTGCAATCGTAAAGTTCATATTGGTTTTGCTTGGCGCTTTGACGTCGTAATTTACCGTGCCTTTTACGTCACTAAAACTGCCCATGACGGTAGAGAAGCCCATGTGATTGACAGAAAAACCAACGCGAGTATGCGAGTTGTCTAATTCCCATTGGCTTGGTAGTGCGGCACTTGCTATTGTGGTGACTGCCAGCGCCGAGCTGATAAGTAACGTTTTTGCTGTGTTTTTCATGACCGTATTTATCATTAAAGTATCCTTGTGTGGTATCAGTTGGTTGAAGATGGTGCAATAAAAGTTTATCTCAAAAGCTATTATTGTTAACTCAATCTACAATAACAGATTTTATTGGTTATTACAGCTAAATCGATATTATACTGAGATAGTGGGTGCCACTCAATAATATAAGTGGTTTGGTCACAAGTTATCACACATAATCCTCATAACTGCTGCTTGCATCAAACCCTGAAAACCGTTAAAATCGCGGTTTAATTTTCCCGCTGGGGAAAGGCTAAGTGAGCAGAAGCGTGGTGTTGGGTGCTGGAATAAGCCAGTGACGCAGTTGCCATCCTGACAATGTCCTTAGTGCCTCAGTTACGTATGTTATCGCTTGTTTGATCCCTTTCAAGGAGATTGAGCAAACGCGTCTTTCATACATCGGACATAGAGAGTTTATTATGCGTAAAGATATCCATCCTGATTATCAAGAAGTTTTGTTCCATGACACCAACGCTGACGTGTTCTTTTTGACTCGTTCAACCGTTAAAGCTAAAGCCACTCGTGAATACGAAGGCAAAGAGTACCCATACTACCCACTTGATATTTCAAGTGCGTCGCACCCGTTCTATACAGGCGAGCAACGTAAAACTTCTACTGAAGGCCGTGTTGCAAGCTTCAACAAACGCTTTGGTGCATTTGGTGGTCGTAGTAAGAAAGCTGCTGACTCTGCTGAATAATTTACACTCATTGTGTAACGCTATTTTGCTAAGTAATAAAAAACCGCTGATGATTCAGCGGTTTTTTTTGTTGTATAGACGTCAATATTTATACAAGGCTAGTGTCTGACTCAGTGCTGGCAAGATCCAATAGCGATAGGATTCGTTCTGATACTTGCTGCGCCCAGTAGCCATACATCAGGCTGCTCGGATGAAATCCATCACTGGCGAACATCACTCTGATATCGATGGGTGTGCCGTTAGAATGCTCGCTTATCATGCGCGCAAAGTCGGTTGCCATATAGTTGACGCCAGCGTGACCTGCACAAACTTGTTGCAATATCTCATCAAGGATTGAGGCTTTCGCGCCCACAAAGTTATTGAGAGGGGCGGGGATGGCAGGCATCTCTGCCATTGGCGGTAGACTGAGAAATATCAGCTCGCGCACGCCGAATTTGCGCTGAGCGATTGCAATGATGTCTTCAATTTGCTGTTGCCATTTATCGATAGGCACCTTGGATGTGGTGTCATTGACCCCCATGCTCAGCACCATGACATCAACGGGTTGGCTTGGCGCGGGTAGCACATAAAGCCTGCGTAATATATCAAAGCTAGTATGACCGGTGGTTGCTTGTAGCGACCAGTTCAACGTACTGAATGTTGAATAAATAGCAGGCTGCTGTGCTAAGATTGGGATTAATTTGCCGACCAAGGCCTCCTGCTGCGTTTGACTGCCAACGCCGGCTGCAGCCGAATCTCCAACTACCATAAGGGTCAGATCAGGCTTGGTGTTACCTTCTGACGTATTAGTAGATTTGCTTAGCCGAACTTGCCCATACCTTTCTCCGTTCGGTTCAGGTAGACGAACGGTCTCGCGCTTGATCTTACGACCTTGATGAATGTAAATAGGCGCCAGTAGCACATCTCTTGCGACAGAGGCCAGTTTATGAGTATCTACCATCCTGCCCGCTCCCGAATAGTGGTGAGACTGTCCTCTGTTAATAATTGACCATCAACATAAACATCACGCAACAAGTTGTCTGTATCAGCAGTTAAATCATCTGCTTTGATGGTTTTAACCGAGCCCTTATTGTCTTTGACCAGTGCCAGACGACCTTTTTTTGAGCGTTTCGAGCGGCTAGTAACCGGGTCTTTATAGATGTCCTTCCACACGCCGTCAATAGAGATGGCGCTGGCTTTCATCGCCCAGCTCATGGTATCGCGATTGACTTGCTGTAGCAGACCGCCGCCCATGCCAAACGTTACATTATCGGCGCTAAAGCCTGCTTTCATGACTACCTCAATAATTTTGCTCAAGCTTTGCGGACTGATGCCGTCTCCTTGGATAATGCGCACATAGTCAGGCAGGACTTTATAACCTTTACTATTGGTGGTGGTACCGAACTTCACGGCCAAGCGTTCTAACGCTTCACGAACCACTTTGGCAGGCTCGCCACTGTCTGGTCTGATGACCAAAGTGCCGCCCATGTTTTGCACATCCTCTTTTAGGCGGCCACCCCAAATATTATCAATGGCATTCCATAGGTCATAACTGTCAGACACCACCGAAAAGCTTTTGCCTGCGCCGCCAAACTGCTCAATCATATTGGCAAAAGCCGCGGTTTCACCATCGCGGCCCCATGCAGTCATGGTGCTGTGTTCAGCGGCGGGAATAGAAAACGCAGGCATGTCATTGCTCATTTGATACCAGCGACTGGCGGCAACCAGCGCCATCATAGAATCTGTCCCAGCAAAATTCACCAAATGTGCCAAACTACCAAGCGCAACCGACTCCTGACTAGAAGCACCGCGCGCACCAAAGTCATGCAAACGAAAGGGAAGTGATTCTGTATTGTCTGCGGACTTTTCTAGTGCCTTACGAATGATGCCTTTGCAATAATGCGAGACACTAGCGACCGTTGAGGGATACCAAATCGCACGCAATAGCGCCGTTTCGATATAGCTTGGTAACCAATAAAACTCAGGATCGGTGTTGATGATTTGGCAGACAACATTGGAGACGGGGACGATGCTGCCTTCAGGGACAGCTTCGATGCGTAGGGGAAGGTAGCCGTCATGTTTGTCAACCAAACGCTCCCAACCTGCACGATTAAAAGTCAAGCCATGCGCTTGAATGACCATTTCGGCTTCATCGATGTCTTGATAGGTGATGGGCGTGCTTAAATACTCTTTGATAAAGGCTTGTAGACCAAAGAACACCACATCATAGTCGCCTTTACGCGCTTCAATGTAGCTTGACAGATGCTCGCTACCACTTGGATATTGCACCCAATGTGAGGTTTTATAACTGTCGCTGTTGAGAATTAAATTGTTTAAATTGCTGGTGTACATCACAGAACTCCTCTGCTTTGAGATGCCACAACTGCTTTAATGAAAGAGGAGTTGCGGCGGTTAACCATTGCCGTCTATCGGCGTTGGCATGAAAACCTTAACGTAAATTATATCGACTACGATTGATGAGTGATTACTAAACCATGCACCAATTAGTCAGCTTAAAAGACTACAATCCAACCATTTTCGTAATAATCGCATAATGATCTTCGAATATCATTTTGGCATCAAGCTCGGCCAACGGTAACCAAAATGCTTGAGCGGCATCGTCACCGCCTTTCACTTTCGGCAAGCCCTTTGGGTCATTTTTAAGTTGAAAGTAAAATGCTTGGGTAATGGTGCGACCACGTGCTGAGCGGTACGGATCATCAAACGTATGCTGACTGTGGCAAGAGCCGCGCAGTACTGGTTCTGGTACTTTTAGACGAGTCTCTTCACGCAGCTCACGGATACAGGCGTCAAACAACGTCTCTTTTGGATTTAAAAACCCGCCCGGCAATGCCCATAATCCACGTCCCGGCATACTGCGGCGCTCGACCAGTAGGATATGGCCTGATTGCACAACCAGTGCATCTGCTGTCATAAAGGTCGGCGCATAAGGCGCAGATTCCCACTGTCTTTTATATTTATCGATAAAGTCAGCTTCTTCGTGCAGTTCTTGATAGTCGTCGGTTTTTTTGAAAACATCAAGTACTTTGCGCGTTGATTCAGGTGTACGCTCAGGCGTAGGCGTGGCGCCCATCAGATAGCTGTCACGAATCGGTGTGGCAGATAAATTGTGATAATTGGGCACAGAAACCGATGCCCAGTTTGGGAATAGCGAGAGATAGTACGATGAGCTGTCCTTTGAGTGACCAATCAAACCGATGTCCGTTTGCAAATCGCCTGTGACAGATTTGACGCCCGCTTGTACATATTGCAGCCAGCGCGTGTCGTTATAAAGCGCGTCATCTAATCCAACGCAGTGAATACGGGCTGCTTCTTCTGCTGAGTAGGCGTTCTTAATCATCGCAGCACGCTCATCCACGCTAAACGGATTACGTAAACTGCGAGGCAGATTGGCTGAGCCGATCAGCATAATTACGTCATCTGAGCGCTTTAACGCCTCATCAATGACCGCTTTGTGCCCACAATGGAACGGCTGAAAGCGCCCGATAAAGACCAAATAACGATAGCGTTTATTTTCTTGTTTATCTGGGTTGTGCTTATCCGAATGTTGCTCTGATAATTCGCTCATAAATGCCACTGTCCTGCTGCTTATTTTTATTAATTAAAAACCAATTTGGTCAATATTGACACAGCCCGTTGTCGACTGACAAGTATAAAGATGTTTTATGAGCCGTGATTGCTCTTGTGCGTGTTGCAAATGTAATAAAAGCCACTCTAAATAATCAGAGCGGCTTCGGGATAAAAATTATAAAACTAAAATGGGTATGACTGCTAAAATCTAAAGTGATTCAATCTTGCTAATACCTTCTTGGCGTATGGCTTCAGTCACGCCAGCATCAGACTCAATACGACTGATAAAGGCATTGAAATTCTTATAAGCGGAAAGATCCAGTTCCATTTTTTTCGCCCATGTCAGTATGACATATAGATAGATATCTGCTGTCGTCTTAGTGCCTGTCAGATATTCGCGCGTGCCGAGCTGTTCATTAGGATACTTGAGCAAACCAACGATTTTTTTCTTCGCCTGCTCTTTTAAGTCAGCTTGCACGGCTTTATCTGATACAAAGTCATCAGGGCCGAATAATGGTCCAAAACCTTTATGCACATCTGAATTGATAAAGGCTAACCATTGCATGATTTCTGCACGTTTAGCGGGCGAGCTATCAGAACCAAATATATTGGCATCAGGATACTTCGCATCAATATAGGTTTGTACGGCGATATTCTGCGTGACAACGGTATCACCGTCTACGATTGCAGGTACTGACCCTTGCGGGTTAATGCGCAGGTATTCTTCTGATTTAACAGAATCGTGATCTAGTATTTCTAATTCGTAATCTGCTTTTGTCCACTCAAGGGCAACATGGGGAACCAGTGAGCAAGCACCTGGCATAATATATAACTTCATAAAATATCCTTTTGAATTTATTGTTTTGTTAAATTTAGTCTAAGCAACTGAGCCATATAACTGAGTTATATTATGTGAGTTTAGTTTTAATAGATGTAGCATTACCTTGCATATTGCTCATTATAGATGGCACTCGATAGTAAGTGACTGCTGACTGTATGGTTATATAGCCAATCTTAAATAAAAACAGCACACCTATTATCACGCGCTACTGAAACAAATTTTTCTTGCGTGCTGTGCCTTCGCAGACAAAGACGTCGAAAAATTTATCTCAGGAGCGCTATACTTGTTTTATAGTGGATCAACTATAGTTGTCTTTTCATCCTTGATAATCTATTGAGTAGTCTTAATATAAGCAGTAGCAGAGACGGTGTGGATAATTAAATAATTTTGCTGTGTATTATTGGCTTTATTTATATTTTTTATATCACCATTAAAAAAACCAATCGTAACTATTAACAACCGTCACGGTTTAATTCGCAGTAGCGCGGTCGGAATTATCGCTTAATTGCGGTATAATAGTGGCTATACACTTATCAAAATGTGGTAATAATTCAAAACATGGTAACAATTTGAAATGTGATAACAACGACGGTCGACGCTCCAACATGATAGACCGTAATAATGAATAATCCACACAGATATTAGCAAGCCAAACCAAATTAAAGATGCAATCCAATTCACGACACAGTAGCCATGACAAAAATAGCGTTTGTGTCATAATGCATAGGACATATTATGAGTGAGAACAACCAAGCAACCGACTATGAGTCAGCGTTAGACACTGAACAAGCGGAAGCAAAAAGCAATATTACGATTACTGAGTCCGCTCAAGGATATTTGGCAGATTTACTGTCCAAGCAAGATACCGATGGTATTGGCGTACGTATATTTGTTGAGCATCCTGGTACGCCACGCGCAGAGTGCTGTATGGCTTATAATCAGCCGGGCGAAGAAGACAGTGCCGATTTAAAATTCAGCTATGATAGCTTCTCTGCGTTTATTGAAGCAGCGTCAGTGCCTTATCTAGAAGACGCGGTCATTGATTATAATAAAGACCGTTTCGGTGGTCAGCTGACCTTCCGTGCGCCAAACTCGAAAGTCCCTAAAGTAGGCGCGGATGCCAGTGTCGAAGAGCGCATCAATTACATCTTGCAATCAGAGATTAATCCAGGTCTTGCCGCACACGGTGGTATGGTCGATTTGTTAGAGCTGATCGATGAAGAAGGCGTTGGTCTGACTGCGGTATTGAAATTCGGCGGTGGTTGCCAAGGTTGTTCAGCCGTTGATATGACACTACGTCAAGGCGTTGAAGTTCAGCTTAAACAGCAAATACCGGAGCTGACCCAAGTAATCGATGAGACCGATCACACGCGTACAGAGAATGCTTACTATAAGTAAGACTTAAATAATTGCTATGCGTTTAAGTCTGCTGATGGTGCTTTTGACTGTTTGCTTATGATTATTTGTCATTAAACAATGAAAAATTTGCTGTTTTTTTCATAAAAAAGTTGAGTTATGATTAACTCAGCTTTTTTTTATATCTATCTTTTGTGGTTAGATATGATGATGTGAATTTTTAACGCAATTTTTACGTATGAAAGATTAAATGAATAACAAATAAAGTGGAGCATAACATGAGTAACGGACAACCAAACACACAGGTAGAGAACACGCCGCGTCTTGAGACATTAGCGATTCACGCCGGTTATAGTGTCGAACCCACGACCAAAGCGGTGGCAGTGCCCATTTATCACACCAGCTCGTATGCCTTTGATAATACGCAACACGGTGCTGATTTATTTGATCTCAAGGTGACGGGTAATATTTATACTCGTATCATGAATCCGACCAATGCGGTACTAGAAGAGCGTGTTGCCGCACTTGAAGGCGGTATTGGTGCCCTCGCTGTTGCTTCTGGTATGGCGGCGATTACTTATGCCATTCAAACCATTTGTGAAGCGGGCGATAATATCGTTGCCGTATCGACGTTGTATGGCGGTACTTATAATTTGTTCGCTCATGCGCTGCCGCGTCAGGGCATAGAGGTGCGCTTTTTTGATCATAAAGATCCTGAAGCAATTCGTGATTTAATCGATGACAAAACCAAAATGGTCTTTGCAGAGAGCATTGGCAATCCACTAGGCAATATTATCGATATTCAAGCGCTCAGTGACATTGCTCACGAATACGGTGTACCAGTTGTAATAGACAATACGGTGGCGACGCCTGCCTTGTGTCGTCCGTTTGAGTTTGGTGCTGATATCGTCGTTCATTCATTGACCAAATACATGAGCGGGACAGGCACGTCGATTGGCGGGGCGATTGTCGATAGCGGTAAGTTTGCTTGGGGCGATTACCCTGAGCGCTTCCCATTACTCAACACACCAGATGCCAGCTATCATGGGGTAAATTTTGTCAAAGACGTGGGCGCGCCTGCTTTTATCGCTCGCGCTCGCGTGGCGCCGCTCCGTAATACGGGTGCAGCGCTGAGTCCGCTAAATGCTTTTAGTATTTTACAAGGTTTGCAGACCCTAAGCCTACGTATGGAGCGGCATGTCCAAAACGCGCAAGCTGTCGCAGAGTACTTACGCGACCATGATAAAGTCGCTTGGGTGAAATATGCTGGTTTGTCCGACCATCCTGAGCATGAGCTTGCACAAAAATACATGAAAGGCACGCCTTCTGCTATTTTGACCTTTGGGGTCAAAGGTGGACTGGAAGCCGGTGCACGCTTTATTGATGCGCTGCAACTGATTACTCGTCTGGTCAATATTGGTGACGCCAAATCATTGGCCTGTCATCCGGCGACGACCACCCATCGTCAGTTAAATGGACAAGAGTTAGAGCAGGCGGGCGTGACGGAAGATATGGTACGACTGTCGATTGGTATTGAGCATATTGAAGACATTAAAGCCGATCTTGCACAGGCATTGTCTGCCACTTAATATAAAAAAATGAGGATTTAGTGAGTTTATCCAAACCATTCTAATTCACCAATAAAAAAGCCCTTATCTGTGTGATAGGGGCTTTTTTAAGGTTAAAAACGTATATCTCGGTTTTAAGCAGAGAGCACGCGTTGAGCAATGTCTTTGTAATCTTGCGAGTTCAGTCTTGGACCGAACTGCTGGATGACTTGGGCGGATACTTCGCTGGCAAGACGGCCACACTCTGGTAAGCTGTATTGCTGAGACAAGGCATATAAAAAAGTACCCGCATAGTTGTCACCTGCACCATTGGTATCAATGACATTAGCGACTGCTGGTGTCGCTACATCATAAATCTCGATATCAGAATTGTGATCAGCTTTGTGAGCAATGATTGCGCCATTGGCGCCATCCGTCACGACTGCGGTTTGGCAATGGTCAAGTAGGGCACGTGCTGCCGCTTTAATTTGTTTTTTATCCGTGAATAGTTTGGCTTCTTCGCTATTACAAAATATGACGGCTACTTTATTGCCGAGTATGTTGAGCAAACCCTCTTTGGCAAATTTCACCACGGCAGGATCGGCAAAGCTCACCGCGATTTTTGCGCCATGAATACCTGCCTGTTGACGCAGCTGCGTCATCGCTGGCTGAATACTCTCAGACATAGCCAAATAGCCTTCGATATATAACCATTCTGCTTGCGTTAACGCATCAAAATCGACATTGTCAGCGGTGATATCGCTTGAAGTGCCAAGGTAGGTTTGCATCGTGCGCTCACCATCTTCGGTCACAGCGACCACGCAGGAGCCAGTCACGCCGCCATCATGAATAGACTTATCTGAGGTCGCAACGCCTGCTTCATGCAAGTCTCTGAGGTAAAACGCGCCTTGATCATCATCACCGACACGGCAAGCATAAAAAGGCTTACCGCCGAGACTGGCAAACGCGAACATGGTATTGGCAGCCGAGCCACCACCTGCTTGTTTTGATGGTGCAATTTCAGCGAGCTTAAAATAAGCCAGTAGCTGCTGTTGTTCCTCAAAACCTGCCAGCGTCATATTACCGCGAGTCAGCTCAGTCTCTTCTAATTCTGCATCCGACAGCACGTATTCGTGGTCAACCAACGCATTCCCTATCGCCATTACATCGTACATTGTTTATCCCTTCTCAATGAGTTTATAAATGTTCATCTCTTTTATACCTAACGTTTGGCCATACCTTTCAATCTTAAGCTTGCAGCTCAAGCAAGCGTTGATACAGAGCATTCTTTTTAACGCCTGTGATATCAGAAGCCAGTGCTGCCGCTTTTTTAACGGACAAATCTTCTAACAGACGTGTTAATAATTTATCATGAATACTAATATCGTCTGAATCTTGTGCCGCATTCACGCCAGCGACGACCACCACAATCTCGCCGCGCTGCTGATTGTCATCTGCTTTGACAAATTCAACCAACTCACCAAGCGTACTCTTATGGACTGTCTCAAAGGTTTTGGTCAATTCACGGCAAAAAGTGACTTCGCGTTCTGCTCCAAACACCGCTGCCATATCTTCTAAGCTGGCAACAATACGATGCGGTGCCTCATAAAATATCAAGGTTTCAGTTCGTTCGTGTAGGGCAGACAGTTGTTTTTGGCGACCATGCGTTTTTGCGGGTAAAAAGCCAATAAAGCTAAAACGGTCTGACGGTAGCCCTGCCACTGACAACGCCGCAATGGCAGCAGACGCACCAACGATTGGCGATACTGTAACCTTTGCCGCATGGGCGGCTTGTACCAATTGATAACCCGGATCGCTAACCAGCGGTGTGCCTGCATCACTAATCAGCGCAACCGAGTGACCTTGCTGGATCATCTCAATAATCTTTGGCGTTTGAATGGCGCTATTGTGTTCATGATAGGCCCACAGCTTATTATGACCTTTTTGTTTTGCAGCAGTATCAGCGTCATCATGACTGGCAACCTCTTTTGTAGCCTCGGTTTTACTGCCCTCAGCTTTAATGCCTTTGGTATCCACGCCAAAGTGCGATAGGAGCTTACCTGAGGTGCGCGTGTCTTCGCAGGCAATAATGGCAACTTGCTTTAAAATCTCGATGGCATGCGGTGTCATGTCGGTCAAATTACCAATCGGCGTTGCAACGATATAGAGACAAGCTGGCATCGCGGTAGGGGTAGACATGAAAACCTCAGTTTATTAAAAGTATTAAAAATAGTAAGACATCGTTCTGCATACTGTCAGCGCCCGTTCTTTCTCAATCGAAGAGTGAAGGATGAGGCAGCTATAGACCCGGCAAATATAAAATGCCAATAAACGATGTGAATAAAAGACGCGAAAGTGGTTAGTTTAGCATGTTGTGCTATGATAATTCTGAAATGTTCATCAGACAAATAAACATTATGGCAAACCATAAACCCCTGCATAAACCTCTGACTTTGACTTCACCAAAGCAGCGCCAAGGCCGCTTGTTCGAGCAGCAAGCTTGCGCGTTTTTGCAGGCACAAGGACTGTACTTGATTGCACAAAATTGGCAGCAACCAAAGGTTGGAGAACTGGATTTGGTGATGTTGGAGACGGGATCGGCATGGTCGACACTGGTATTTATTGAAGTGCGCCAGCGTAAACGTTCCAGTTTTGGCGACGCCGCCCTGAGTATTACCGCAAGCAAACAACGCAAGGTTATCAAGACCGCCAAATATTTTTTACAAAACCATCCAGACTATAGTCACTATGAGTGTCGGTTTGATATTATCGCCTACAACACGGTCAGTAACGGGCAGTCAAAAGAATTACTGGTAGACAGTCAGCCAGAATGGCTCAAGGGCGCTTTTATGGCAAATGCATGGTAAAGATGAAGGTTTTACTTTAAGCATTCAAACCAAATGTTAAAAACCAGACGTCCAAATTGAGCCTGCTGCTAGAAGCCCGTTACCAAAAACCTAACCGTCTGTCCTAAAAATTCAGTAAAGTAGCTGAGCCAGTTCTTACTTGCTTAATCCATAAAATGGCATAATTGAATTTATACCATTTTCACCACCCTGCTCTAAGAGGTAAATCATGAGACGGATGCATTTGCGCCCTGTTATTTTTGGTTCATTACGTCGCAACGCGATAGGCGTCATGCTGGTGGCTAGTGTTATTAGCACTGGCTGCACCACCAACTATCTAACCAACAGTACAGAAGGTACTTATGGCGTGCCAGTGACGGAGCGCACCATTCCGCAGCGTCTGCTCGATCGCAGTATTGAACACACAGCCAAGATCAATGTTTATGGCCTACAAGCAGACTTGCAACAAACCAGCCGTATGAGTATTGATAGCTTTAATAGTGAGGTGTTATTGACGGGTGAAGTGCCTACGCAAGCCATCAAAGAAGAGGCTGAAAAAGTTGTTAGCTCAATGCCAGATGTGCGCCTTGTCTATAATGAGCTGCAAGTCAGCGCGTCAAAAGGCTATAGCTCAACCGTCCAAGATGGCTATATCACCTCAAAACTGTTGGCAAAAGTGGCGGCCAATAGTGGCGTCAAAGCGTCACAAATCAGAGCTGTCGCCAATACTGGTGTGATGTATATCATGGGGCGCATGACGCCTACTCAGCAAAGCCATTTGATTGATATCGCCAATAACACCGTTGGCATAACGGAGTTGGTATTACTGACGACCGTCGTTGACGATAGAGGGGTGAAAATAAGTGAAGACGACATTATGTACGAGAACAATTTGGCGGCTCCTACAGCAGCGCCCATTATAGATGGACCAGCAACGTCAAATGTGGACAATGCGCCTGTAACAGATACGGTTGGTACGACGACGCCTATTATTGTCACCGAAGAAGGGGTGACCGTCGATCAACCGTCCAGTTCTTATGTTGACCTATATCAAAACCAGTAATATTGGCTATTAATAAGTACCTGTTTTTAAACGACTGCTATCATCAGATATTTATTTAATGACAATAAGCCTAAATACGAATAACAGTAAAAGCACGATAAGTTGTCAGACAAAACGTAAGATAGCTATGTTAAAAATATCGATCTGAAAAAGAATAAGATGGCGCCAATAATATAATAAATGGTTAGCAATCGATTTATCAGTGACTGACAAACCATAGGAATACTGTTTATGAAGGGCTTAAATAAAAGTACCACAAACACCAAAGCAAGTAAATTTACATTCAAAAATACCAGCATCACAGCCATACTGGCAATAGGCGGTGTTGTTTTGGCAACGCAGCAAGCACAGGCTTTATCAGCGCTGGCAGTGGTGAATGGTATTACATCGAATGGTGGCGTTGGAGTAAGTAAAGATATTTTGTATGGTGATGAGCCGTTACAAGATTTAGATATTTATTACCCAAAGCCCTTAGCACAGGCGATGAAGACAGAAAGCGCCATTAATAAGACTTACCCCATGGTGGTGTTCGTCCATGGCGGCTCATGGGAGAGTGGCAGTAAAGAAGAATATGCGTTTGTCGGACAGAGCTTAGCACAAGCCGGTTACGTCACTGCTGTCATCAATTATCGTAAAGCGCCTGAGCACGTTTATCCTGATTATGTAAAAGATGCAGCGCAAGCGATTGCGTGGAGCCATAGTAACGCCAAGAGTTTCCATGCGGATCCTAATCGTCTGGCCGTGATAGGGCATTCTGCAGGCGCGTTTAATGCGGTGGCTGCCGTCGCCAACGAAGATTTTTTGGCGCCCTATGGCATGAAACCAAAAGACATCAGCGCGGTCATCGGTATTGCAGGACCCTATAGCTATGATTTTCGTCAATACGACAGTGCAACCGCCTTTGGGCCTAACGCGACACCAGATAAAGTGATGCCAGATCGCCAAATCAAAGGTGAGCAACCACCGTATTTGTTGTTGACCGCCGAAAAAGATCAAGTCGTTCATATTACCAATGCGGTCAAAATGACCGAAGGGCTCAAAGCAGCAGGCGTGACGGTTGAAAATGGTGAGATCAAAGGTGCCAGTCATGCTACCAGTATTGGCGCTATGGCTCCGCCGTTACGCTGGGTCAATGATGTACGAGCGCAAGTGCTAACGTACTTAGATAAAACGCTTAAATAATCTTTATCACTAACTCTTTCTTAGATGTTGCGTAAAAAGCGTTTGTTCTTCTTAAAAGTTGTCCTTTTGGAAAACAAGGATCAACGCTGATAAGCAGTTCTATAAGACAGTACTGTAAGATGGTCAAACTCTTGTTATAATGTCAGCCCTTTACCTCTACACTCTTTATCTCTAAACTTTATTCTAAATTAAGGCAGATATTCTATGAGCATGAATGCTGATGATCTGATTGCATTTTTACAAATTCATTTCCCAGACGCTTTTATTCAAGCTGCCAACCAAGGTAACAAGTTTGATGTACGCGTGGTTGATGCCAGTTTTGAGGGCAAGCGTACCGTTCAGCGTCAGCAAGCGATATATGCATTGGTCAACGATAGGATTGCGAGCGGCGATATTCATGCCCTCAATATCCAAGCATTAACGCCTGCGGAGTGGGACGCTCAATCAAAAGGCTAAACCAACACTTACCGAATCGAACTTTTTAGACTGGCTATTTAGGTAGCTGGTCGTGTACAGTTTGTTTTTCATTATTTTATACTCATTGCTAGGTTGTCACCTCTATGGATCAATTTTTAATCACTGGTAGTAGTCGTATCGCAGGGGAAGTTACTATTTCAGGCGCCAAAAATGCTGCGTTGCCGTTACTGGCAGCCATGATATTGGCTGAGACCCCAACGACATTGCATAATGTACCATCGCTACAAGATGTGCGAACCTTGATTGAGTTGATCGGTGGGATGGGTATCAAGATTCAAAAGCAAGATGATACGGTCACTTGCGATACCAAGAGTATCGATAATTTCTATGCCCCCTATGATTTGGTCAAAACCATGCGTGCCTCGATTTTAGTATTGGGGCCATTATTGGCTCGTTTTGGTGAGGCAGAAGTGTCATTGCCAGGCGGCTGTGCCATTGGATCACGTCCTGTCGATCAACATCTAAAAGCCTTTGAAGCGATGGGTGCTGAAATTGTGGTAGAAAACGGCTATGTAAAAGCGCAAGCGCCAAAAGGCGGCAAGCTAATTGGTTGTAACTTCTCATTTGACATGGTTACTGTCGGCGGTACGGAAAACGTCATTATGGCAGCCGCACTTGCCAAAGGTACGACGACTTTGGGTAACTGCGCACTTGAGCCAGAAGTGGTTGATTTGGCCAACATGTTGGTAGCGATGGGCGCTAAAATAAGCGGTATTGGCACATCAACCATGACTATTGAAGGGGTTGAGCGTCTACACGGTTGCGAGTACTCCGTGGTACCAGATCGTATTGAAACCGGATCTTACCTTGCTGGCGCGTTGATGACTCGCGGTGATGTATTGACCAAAAATACCACCGCGTCTTTGTTGCATCCTGTGCTTGAAAAATTTGAAGCCATGGGCGCTGTGGTGACGATGGGTGATGATTGGATTCGCGCGCAGATGACAGGGCGTCCAAAACCCGTTGATATTCGTACGCGTCCGCATCCCGGTTTTCCAACAGATATGCAAGCGCAGTTAATGGCGATTTGTTGTTTGGCCGATGGCACTAGCACGATTATCGAAAACATTTTTGAAAATCGTTACATGCATGTTCCTGAGCTTAATCGTTTGGGCGCGTCTATCCAAGTTGATGGGCACACAGCGGTCATACGAGGGGTTGAGAACTTTACAGCGGCGCCCGTTATGGCAACCGATTTGCGTGCGTCTATGTCATTGGTCATGGCGGCGGCAACAGCAGAAGGCGAGAGTTTGATCGACCGTATTTACCATATCGATCGCGGTTACGAAGACGTTGAAAACAAACTGCGTGGCCTTGGCGTTAATATCAAGCGTATCAATACTAACCATTGAACTAACGACTGAGATTGATGGGGGTATTCAACGCGGTCACTCATTTAATAATGTAAATGAGTGACCGAGCGTGTGCCAAACAACCAAACGCTTAGCATTATGAAACTAAAAATCCTCGGTCAGCGGGGATATCAACTATATATGGACACGATGCCATTATGACTGAAGCAAAGAAACCAACGTCCGCTAGTGGGTTATTAAACGAAGTAAACGATGAGTTTTCAGGATTGACGCTAGCCTTGTCTAAAGGTCGTATTTTAGAAGAAACCATGCCGCTGTTGCAGGCTGCGGGTGTTGATTTACTAGAAGATCCTGAAGCCTCGCGCAAACTTATCTTCCCAACATCGAACCCAAACGTGCGTGTGCTGATATTACGTGCCAGCGATGTACCCACCTATGTAGAACATGGGGCGGCAGACTTTGGGGTGGCGGGTAAAGATGTATTGCTTGAGCATGGGGCCAATCATGTTTATGAGTTGTTAGATTTGCAGATTGCGCAATGTAAGCTGATGACTGCGGGCGTTAAAGATGCGCCATTGCCCAATCGTCGTCTGCGTATCGCGACTAAATACGTCAATGTGGCGCGCGCTTATTTTGCCAGTCAGGGCCAGCAAGTAGACGTTATCAAACTTTACGGCTCTATGGAGCTTGCACCATTGGTTGGCCTAGGTGATTTGATCGTCGATGTGGTCGATACCGGTAATACCTTGCGGGCTAATGGGCTTGAAGCACGCGATCATATCTGCGATGTCTCCTCACGTCTTATTGTCAATCAGGTCAGTTATAAGCGCAAATTTGCGCTGCTTGAGCCGATTTTGGACAGCTTCAAAAACAGTATCGCCAGTGCTTCATAAATGAGTCTTATTTATTAATAATATAAAGCTTGGTTATACAAATTTTCAAACCAGTTTGGTGCTCTATGTGGGACATAGCGTGCTAAACTGGTTTCATTTTATGTACTTGCCAGAAGACAAAAGCTCGGTATAATTTGAGTCAAATCACTATAAATAAGCTGGCCTATAAACCGTTTGGTTTTTTCATTTATGTTAAATTTTTCTATTAAAATTATATGCCCAAATACAGGATTTAGTCATGCGCCAACTCAGTACTCAAGATGTCGATTTTGACAGTCAATTGACACAATTGCTTGCTTTTGAAACCGTCAACGATGCCGATTTATTAAAAACCGTTGATGATATTATTGCGCAAGTGCGCCATGACGGAGACAGCGTACTATTGGCATTGACTCAGCAGTTCGATCAACATCCTGCCACGACGATACAGGAGTTGGAGCTGTCTAAAGACTCCCTTGCTGAAGCGTTTGACAATCTTGATGATAAAGTAAAAACCGCATTGACGATAGCAGCGACAAGGGTACAGACCTTTCATGAGCGTCAAGTACAAGAGACATGGCAGTATGAAGATGAGCTAGGCAATCGGTTAGGTCAAAAAGTCACGCCGCTTGATCGCGTGGGTATCTATGTGCCAGGCGGCTTGGCTTCTTATCCGTCTTCTGTGTTGATGAATGCCATCCCTGCCAAAGTTGCTGGTGTGGCTGAGGTCATTATGGTAGTACCTGCCCCTAAAGGGGTGCTCAATCCTTTGGTGTTGGCAGCCGCGCATTTGGCAAAAGTTGATCGCGTCTTTACCATTGGCGGTGCTCAAGCAGTTGCAGCACTGGCTTACGGCACCGAAACGATTCCTGCTGTTGATAAAATCACAGGACCGGGTAATAAGTACGTTGCCGCCGCTAAACGTGCGGTATTTGGTCAGGTTGGTATCGATATGATTGCTGGCCCCTCTGAAGTATTGGTGTATGCAGAAGGCGAAGCACAAGACCGAGCCGATTGGCTGGCGATGGATTTATTGTCCCAAGCTGAGCATGACCGTATTGCACAAGCTATTTTTGTCACCACCAGTCAAGCGCAATTAGATGCGGTCGCAACCGAAATCGACAAAGCATTGGCAGAGTTGCCAAAAGCAGACATTGCGCGTGACTCTCTACAAAACCGTGGCGCCCTCATTTTAGTCAAAGATCGGGCAGAGGGCATGGCGGTCATTAACCGCGTCGCGCCTGAGCATCTAGAGCTATCTGTTGATGAGCCTGATGCGTTGCTTGCTGAAATCCGCCACGCCGGTGCCATCTTTATGGGTCGTCATACGCCAGAAGCCATTGGCGATTATTGTGCTGGGCCTAACCATGTATTGCCAACCTCAGGTACCGCACGTTTCTCTTCTCCTTTAGGCGTTTATGATTTTCAAAAGAAATCTTCTCTCATTTATTGTAGCGAAGCAGGCAGCAAACCGTTGGCAGAGACCGCTGATATTTTAGCGCAGCGTGAAGATTTGGAAGCCCATGCGCGCTCAGCCCGTTATCGTTATCAGTAATATAGACCGAATAATTTAAAAAATTACTTCTAATATTTATGTTTAATAGTCTTTGTGGCTAATAGTAGGATACTTATGAGTGAGTCAAAAATAGACACCAGACTTTGGTCATCTAAAGCACGTAACTTGTCACCTTATGTCCCAGGTGAGCAGCCGCAACACAACAATTTATGCAAATTAAATACCAATGAAAATCCATTTCCGCCCTCGCCAAAAGTGGCAGAGGCCATTGCCAAAGTTCTAGAGCAACAAGCGGATGACTTGCGTCTATATCCGGCTCCAGAGTCCGATGACCTAAGGCAGGCATTGGCACAATTGTATGATATTGATGTCAACCAAGTGTTCGTCGGTAATGGCTCTGATGAAGTATTGGCGTTGGTATTTGCCAGTTTCTTTTTAAAAGAGCGTCCCGTGTTAGCGCCTGATATTAGCTACAGTTTTTATCCGGTCTATGCGCAAACTTTTGGCATAGATTTGATACAAATCCCACTAGAAGAAGACTTTAGTGTTGATCCTGACGCCTATCGTCAACCTTGTAGCGGTATCATTATTGCCAATCCCAATGCACCAACGGGTTTACTGTTATCACTTGCCGATATTCGTAAGCTTGCAAGCGAGCACTCAAATGCAGTGGTGGTGATCGATGAGGCTTATATCGACTTTGCTCAGACAGAGGAGGAAGTAGATGACGAGGTGTCAGCGGTCAGTCTTATCAACGATTATGACAACATCCTAGTCACCCAAACTTTCTCAAAATCACGATCGCTTGCAGGGTTACGAGTGGGCATGGCTTTTGGTAATGCCTCATTGATTGAAGCATTGACGCGCATGAAAAACAGCTTTAATAGCTTCCCATTGGATAAACTAGCGCAAGCGGGCGCAACCGCCAGTGTATTGGATGTTGAATATTTTGAACAAACCCGTCAGCAAGTCATTGATTTGCGCCAGTCGCTTACAGCAGAATTGATGGCACTGGATTATGACGTGCTGCCATCTCATGCCAACTTTGTGTTTGCTCGTCCTAAAGATGGCAATGCCACTGCGGTGACCAGTGCGCTGCGAGAGCAAGGTATTATTGTCCGTCACTTTGAAAAGCCACGCATCAATGAATACCTGCGTATTACGGTCGGTACGGCTGAGCAAAACCAGCGTTTGATTGATGCACTAACCGCTTTGCAGGCAGAGCCTGATGTTGGTTAAGGGCTGAGTTTAGTTTCGTCATTTAATAGTAGCAACCCATGTAAGAATACCAATAATAAAGCCTGCGTCATATGATGCAGGCTTTATTGGTTTTATCATTGCTTCAAAACAACATTGTTTCAATAACTTTATCGCTTCATGGTTTTTGTGCAAGTACCGACAGTAGATTGCCCACTTTATCCAAACACTCTTGATACTCGGCACTACAATCAGACGCCACCGTAATACCGCCGCCTGCCCACAAACTGACATGTCCTTCTTGCTGTATGCCATTATTTGATGACAAACCTGATGACAAGTTGGCTTGCAGGGTACGAATTAACACATTCCATTGACCGCTACCATCAAAATTCATATAGCCCATCGTGCCACAATAAGCACCGCGCGCAGCGACCTCTAATTCTGAGATAATTTCAACCGACCGCTTTTTCGGTGTGCCTGTGATGGAGCCAGCAGGCAAACTGCCGAATAATACCGTCAATGGGTGAGTGTCCGTTTTTAGCTCAGCACTGATGGTACTGACCATATGATGGACATTGCTAAAGCTCTCAATGGCGAACAGCTGCGGTACTTTTACGCTACCTATCTTGGCATATTTGCCCAAATCATTACGCAACAAGTCGACAATCATGACGTTTTCAGCACGATCTTTTTCACTCTCACTCAGTTGCTGCTTATAGTGATTATCTTGTTCCAGGGTGACGCCCCGTGGCATCGTCCCCTTAATGGGCTTGGTACGTATATGATGTTTACCCGTTTTATTGTCTTTGATAAAAGTAAAAAACAGCTCGGGTGAACAGCTCAATAACTCAAAAGTATTTTTTTGCTCCATAGCATTGGCTGACTGCCCAGCATGGTTTTTATTGATATAGGTTTCATGACAGTATTGAGTACTTAAATAACCGGCAAAGGGCGCTTGGGTATTGCGATGAAGACTGGGTAAGTAATCAATAAGAGTTGATGTTGGTTGATCGGATACGCTCTTATAAAGAAGGCGAGTTTGCCATACTTGGGTCAGATTGATTTGGTAGCAGTCGCCTTGCTGTAGATAGTCTTGGGTTTGATTAAATGCCTTTTGGTAGTCGTGCTGATGCCACCTTGCTGTCAAGGTTAAAGGCGCAGGATTTGGCAAGGCTTTAAATTGGGCTTGATTGAGCGCCTTATCAGACAATTTTTTATCTAAAGCATTTAAATAGCAGATAAGCGTGGTTATAAGGGCTTTGTTTTCCTTATCGTCATTACTTATTTCATAATCATCACTGGGTTGATGAACGGTTAATGTCCACACTGATACTTCACCTTGCCTAGCTGGCGCTAGATAAATATCATAATGCCCCAATACGGCACATGGCTGAGTTGCTCGTTCAATGTTGGCTGTTGGACTCAGCTCATGAGCTGCAATGTCATAACCAATAAAGCCGATCAGACCATGATGATAGCTTGGTTTGCTTTGTTTTCTATCTACCAGTTTTGAACCACAATCATTGTGCTCGTAGCCTTGGCTGTAAGTAATTAATTCATCTTGCCATGCCGCATAGCTTATATAGGTAGTCGTGACAGATTGGCTTTCGGCATTAGAGTCAATAACACAGGCGTCACGGCAATGTTTTGTGACTTGATAAAGCGCGACTGGTTTGGAGTGGGCGTCAGAGAGTTGATCGGCAGCGGGATAAACCGACCAGCTTATTTTAGGCAGTAGGCCAATGACGGGATGACCGTCGTTATTGAGCCAAACCAATTGCCAGTTTGCGGCACAGTTTTGTGCCAGCAGATGCCGTTGTAAGTGGGGCATTAACGCCACCGCAGACAAATCACCAAAACGCCAGCTAGGATTAGTAGCTGGCGATGGGGCAGAAGCTGTCTGCTCAGCAGTTGTATGATTTTCTACAGACATTTTTTAAGCATCAAACTTTTTAATGATTAAGGTCGCATTGGTGCCACCAAAGCCAAAACTGTTGCTCATCAGCGTCTCAAGCTTGGTTTCGCGCATTTGAGTGACAATATCAAAGCCTTCCGCGGCAGGATCCAATTGCTCAACATTGATACTAGGGGCAATAAAGCCTTCTTGTAGCATCAATAAGCAATAAATCAGCTCTTGTGCACCAACGGCGCCTAAACTATGGCCTGTCATCGATTTGGTTGAGCTAATGGCAGGCACCTTACTCAGATCATCACCAAACGCTTTAGCAATTGCTTTTAGCTCGGTGATATCACCCAAAGGTGTACTAGTACCGTGGCTATTGATGTAATCAACGCTTTGTAGACCTGCTTCGGCCAGCGCTTGTTGCATACAACGAACCGCGCCTTCACCGCTTGGCGCAACCATTTCTGCGCCGTCAGAGCTGGCACCATAACCGACGATTTCGGCCAAAATATTGGCACCGCGTGCTTGTGCGTGTTCAAGACTTTCAACAACAACCATCGCACCGCCAGCGGCAATCACAAAACCATCGCGATCTTTGTCATACGCTCTTGAGGCAAGCGTTGGCGTATCATTGTATTGAGTGCTCACTGCGCCCATTGCATCAAACATACAAGACTGCGTCCAATGCTCAGCTTCACTGCCGCCAGCAAGGATAACATCAGCTTTACCCAACTGAATCAGCTCAGCGGCATGGCCAATACAATGGGTTGATGTGGCGCAAGCTGAGGTAAGAGAGTAAGAAACGCCTTGGATTTTTAAACCAGTGGCGAGCGCTGCTGATACTGAGCTGCCCATGGTCTTTGGTACTGCCATCGCACCAACACCGCGTAGGCCTTTTTCGCGCATAGCGTCTACAGCATTTACAATATTTTCTGTTGAGGCGCCGCCTGAGCTTGCCACCACACCCACTCGCGGATTGTTATTGATGGTTTCAAGAGACAGACCAGATTGCTCAATGGCGTTCAAAGCGCTGACGTAAGCATAAAGACTGGCTTCGCTAAAAAACCGCTTCAATTTGCGATCGATACCGCTAGTGTCTAGTGTTGATTGATCGATACTACCGCTGACATGCGACTTAAAATCATGCTCAGCATAATCTTTATTAAATGTAATACCAGACTGTCCTTTTTTAAGAGCAGCAGTAACCGTGGCCAAATCATGTCCGATACAAGAGACGATCCCTGCTCCAGTGATAACAACGCGGCGCATATTCTATTCCTTATGAGTAACGATTTTTCATAATTATGTCTAATAATGACTTTAAATAATCGTTTTTGAATCTATACTTTTATTATCCAATGCGACAATCTTGAGTCCAGAACCGTGTGGGTTTGTAAAGAAACAGTTTGTGCATTAAATGCTTTTTTTGAGCCATCACCACTTTCACAATCAAACAAACGTCTTATCAACAGTTTTATGTGACGGGCATTACAATCAGGCTTCTACTGCTGGCATATGATAACGTATCAGGCGTTCAAAATCTTTGGGCAAGTGCAAATTAATGACAAAATAGCTGTTACGATTAAAAGTAGCTCGAAAATAATAATATTAGGACGTCAGCTATACTTTTAGATACAAAATTTGTGAAAGCAATAACATTGTTCGCACTGACAGCCGTTGTGAGGACTGGGTAGAATAGAAAATAATTCTAAATTTCGATTTTCCCTATAACTATCATACAATAAGCAAAAAGCAATTATTTCATTATACTCACTATATTAAGGATACTAGGATGGCAAAGCGTAGCACTCTTTCTAAAGGCATTAACACAGTTGGCTCTTTTACACGTAATAACCTAGAACGTGTCGGTGCCATGCTCGATAGTATGAACGCCAAGACAGGTAAACCACATCAATATAAAGCAGTGGATTTAGGCGATGAGGATTATCAGCAAGATTTATTTCGTGAGCAGACATTAAAAGCGACTCAACAACTATTAGGGCCGCGTTTTGCCACGTATGGTAAATATGCCAAAAAAGTGGTGCCAAACAGTTTGTTCCAGTCTACTGTTGATGGTGCTTTTGCTCAGGTGGCAAAGTTGGCATCGCAGTGGAGTCAGTTTGATTTGCCTAATGAGCACCGTTTTGCCAATATCGCAAACTTAGATGATGAAGAGCGTTACGCCCTCGCCACTGATATTGCCAATCAAAACCGGGCATTAGCAGCATTAGGTGGTCTAACTGGTTTGGCCGGGCTGCCAGGTTTGCTGGCAGACACACTATGGTTACTCCTAGTATCATTGCGTACGGTTTATCAGTTGGGTGCTATATATAATAAGCCGTTAACAGGTAAGCAAGGCATTAAGATGGCTTACGATTTACTCGCAAATGCTGATTTAAGCAAAATGCAAGAAAAACAAGCACTGCTTGCGGGTATCGGCATTGGGAAAGGTTTGTTAGATAATGCTCAAAGCAATGGCTTACATAGCGAGCTTAAAAACTTAGGCATGAAAAATAAGAACGTTAACTTTTATGCTGAGCAAATTGATAGCATCGCCAGTCAAGTAGGCATCGATCTAGATCAAGTCAATTTCTCATGGGTACGCCGCTTCTTACCAGCCACCGCTGTCGTCGTAGGTATGCGTTACAACAGCCAATTGATTGATGAAGTCATTGGGGTTGCGCAAGCCACGTTTGCGCCAGATGCAAAACTTGCTAACCGTGCCATAACTGACGATAGTAGCAGCGAAGCAAAAGTTGATGCTGCTGCTGAATCTGACAGCGGCTCTAAAAGTGACAAGCAACAAGATACTGAGAATAAGAGCGGTAAAAAAGACAACGCTGCTAGCGAAAAGACTGAAAGCACAGATGCGCAATCGCAAAAGAACGATAGCAAAGAAGCCAATAGCAAAAAAGACGATAGTAAGAAAGACGATAGTAAGAAAGACGAAAGCAATGATGAAAAAACTGATGCGAATACGTCATCTGCGAGTGAAGAAACTGAGACAGATAAAACAGCCGATAAGCAGGGTAAGTAAATACGCTTTCTTAATCTTTACTTATTAAGTGTTCTGCAAAGTCTTAATCCTCCAGCTATTTGTTCAATGTGAGCGATATTATCTTAATTCTCTTGAAAAATAAGATAATATCGCCACTTAATCTCTACAAAGTACTTTGCTTTGATTTTAAGTGATTTGTTTGTATCCTACCAATTTTTACGTCCTATTCAATCTTTAACAGTATGTTTTGTCTGGCTTTCAATTAAGAATAGACAGAAGAGTAGGTTGAATGCATATCTATCAAATGTTGTAAAGGTCAATCACTCATAAGTGGTTGAATTAGCAACAACAACTCTTTATAATACACTGTCCTAAAAATGGGTGCCTCTGAATCTGACAATAATGCCAGATGAATGGTGCATTACCCCATTTTTTTGTTTTATACCAAACGGGAGAAGGATGCCTTATGGCAACAACTAACCAATTGATTCGTAAAGGTCGCAAAACCATCAAGGAAAAGTCAAAAGTTCCTGCATTGGAAGCGTGCCCACAGCGTCGCGGTGTATGTACTCGTGTATATACTACCACGCCAAAAAAACCTAACTCAGCCATGCGTAAAGTATGTCGTGTACGTTTGACTTCAGGCTATGAAGTATCAAGCTATATCGGCGGCGAAGGTCATAACCTACAAGAGCACAGTGTTGTTCTTATCCGTGGTGGTCGTGTAAAAGATCTACCAGGTGTGCGTTATCACACTGTTCGCGGTGCATTAGATTGCGCAGGCGTAAAAGACCGTAAGCAAGGTCGCTCTAAATATGGTGCGAAGAAGCCTAAAGTTTAATAACTAAACGTTATTAGATACGCTTTTTTGTACTACCCAATAACTGTGCATGGGTTTGGTGTTAGCAGTAAAACAACTCATAGATTGATTGTTTATACGTAAAACATACCACCATGCAGTAAGGCTAACTGACAACCTCTACTATATTTTATCGATAAGTATGAAGTTGTGAATGTTGGACACTCCTGAAGATAAGGAAATTTATTATGCCAAGACGTCGCGTCGTTGCTGCCCGTGAGATCCTACCGGATCCTAAGTTTGGTAGCCAAACTGTTGCAAAATTCATCAACCATGTAATGAGTGATGGTAAAAAATCTACTGCTGAGCGTATCGTTTACGGTGCACTTGAAACAGTTAGTGAAAAACGCAAAGTTGAAGATCCAGTATCTTTCTTTGAAGAAGTACTTGAGAATGTACGCCCAATGGTAGAAGTAAAAGCTCGCCGCGTCGGCGGTGCAACCTACCAAGTACCAATGGAAGTACGCCCCTCCCGTCGTACTGCCTTGGCTATGCGTTGGTTAGCAGAAGCTGCTGCTAAGCGTTCAGAAAAATCAATGGCTTTGCGTTTAGCAGGCGAATTGAATGATGCTGCTGAAGGTAAAGGCGCTGCTATGAAAAAGCGTGACGAAGTTCACCGCATGGCAGATGCTAACAAAGCATTCTCTCATTACCGTTTCTAAGCTATTTTTTACCAATAGCTTTGGATCATTGACTCACGTCAATTGATCTTACATTGTTGTTTATTCTATTGATTACCGCCATCATTGAAAAAGTTGCTACTAGACCTTATCTATTAGCAACTGAGATGGCGGATATCTATCAAGATGCCTCTCTAAAAATGTATTGTTTTGACTGGAGAGCGTCCCAGATTTGATGCCGCACTATTCTTAGTATTTGCTCTTTTTTTGTCCATATTAGGCTTAATAATCAGTAAGTAATATTACGAAGCTGACCGCTTTGTCATAGAGTATGAGGTAGAGACACAATACATTATTATATACACGACTTTTCCTAGGAAAACACTATGGCTCGTAAAACTCCCCTAAAACGCTATCGCAATATTGGTATCTCAGCGCATATTGATGCTGGTAAGACGACCACTACTGAGCGTGTTTTATTTTATACCGGTGTTAGCCACAAAATTGGCGAAGTACATGATGGCGCAGCCACCATGGACTGGATGGAGCAAGAACAAGAGCGCGGTATTACTATTACCTCAGCGGCAACCACTTGTTTTTGGTCAGGTATGGCAAAACAGTTTGACGAACACCGCATCAACATCATTGACACCCCAGGTCACGTTGACTTCACGATCGAAGTTGAACGTTCTATGCGTGTACTTGATGGCGCTTGCATGGTTTACTGTGCAGTAGGCGGCGTTCAGCCACAGTCTGAAACCGTATGGCGTCAAGCGAACAAATACAAAGTTCCACGTCTTGCGTTCGTAAACAAAATGGATCGCGTTGGTGCTGATTTCTATCGTGTTATCGAGCAGATCAAAACCCGTCTTGGCGGCAAGCCAGTACCATTGGTTATCCCAATTGGTAAAGAAGATGACTTCGAAGGTGTTGTTGATCTCGTTACGATGAAAGCTATCTATTGGGACGAAGCGTCTCAAGGTATGCAGTATGACGAGCGTGATATCCCAACTGAACTACAAGACAAAGCGGACGAGTATCGTGAATATCTTGTAGAAAGCGCTGCTGAAGCCAACGAAGAGTTGATGAACGAGTATCTAGAAAACGGTGAATTGACTGTAGAGCAGATCCATGGCGCTATTCGTCAGTTGACCATTGATAACGAAATCATCCCACTTCTTTGTGGTACTGCCTTTAAAAACAAAGGTGTACAGAAGATGCTAGATGCTGTTATTCAGTATCTGCCAGCACCAATCGACGTACCTGCTATTAAAGGTATTCTTGATGACAAAGACGAAACTGAAGGCAGCCGTGAAGCATCAGACGAAGCGCCTTTCTCAGCACTAGCATTCAAAATCATGAATGACAAGTTCGTTGGTAACTTAACCTTCGTTCGTGTTTATTCGGGTGTGATCCAGCAAGGTGGTAGTGTTTATAACCCAGTTAAAATGAAGCGTGAGCGTGTTGGCCGTATCGTACAGATGATGGCAAACTCGCAAGAAGAGCTTGCAGAAATCCGTACTGGTGATATCGCTGCTTTAGTTGGTATGAAAGATGTGACTACTGGTGATACGCTGTGTGATGAGCAAAATGTTATTACGCTTGAGCGCATGGAATTCCCAGATCCAGTTATCAGCCTAGCGGTTGAACCTAAGACCAAAGCTGACCAAGAAAGAATGTCAATCGCTTTAGGTCGTTTGGCGAAAGAAGATCCATCGTTCCGTGTACACACTGACGAAGAGTCTGGTCAGACTATCATCAGTGGTATGGGTGAATTGCATCTAGAGATTCTTGTTGACCGTATGAAGCGTGAGTTTAACGTTGAAGCCAACATCGGTGCGCCGCAGGTTGCTTACCGTGAGACGATTCGTAACACGGTTGAACAAGAAGGCAAATTTGTACGTCAGACAGGTGGTCGTGGTAAATTCGGTCACGTTTGGTTACGTCTTGAGCCACTTGATCCAGCAGGCGATACTGAATACGAATTCGCTGAAGAAGTTGTTGGTGGTACAGTACCAAAAGAATTCCATGGTGCCGTTGATAAAGGTATCCAAGAGCGCATGAAAAACGGCGTACTTGCTGGTTACCCAGTTGTTGGTGTTAAAGCGACTCTATATGATGGTTCTTATCATGACGTTGACTCTGATGAATTGTCATTTAAGATGGCCGGTTCTATGGCCTTCAGAAAAGGCTTCTTAGCCGCTGATCCAGCTCTACTTGAGCCAGTGATGAAAGTTGAAGTTGAAACACCTGAAGATTACATGGGTGATATCATGGGCGATCTTAACCGTCGTCGTGGCTTGGTACAGGGTATGGAAGATCTACCTGGCGGTACTAAGCAAATCCGTGCCGAAGTACCATTAGCAGAAATGTTTGGCTATGCCACACAAATGCGCTCAATGTCACAAGGCCGTGCAACTTACTCAATGGAATTCCAGAAGTACGCTGAGATTCCAAAATCAGTTGCTGCTGAAATCATCTCTAAGTTCAACTCTAAAGATGACGACGAGTAAATAAACGTCTATTAAATACGATAATATAGAGCATGTTTCTAGATTGTCAGTGGAGAATGCGCCAATAACTTGTTAAAACACTTGTTATTGGTCGCGATTTTCTTATAATATCTGCACATCAGTATGTGCGACCTTTTAACAATTATCTTAATGTGGTCAAGATTGTCTTAGTTATCGTATTACTACGAACCAAGCATTTGACCCCAAAAAAAGAGGAATTACCCATGGCAAAGGCCAAGTTTGAACGTAACAAGCCACACGTCAACGTCGGTACAATCGGAC
>NZ_JBDKWD010000009.1:0-17172 GCF_039680845.1 Psychrobacter halotolerans
AGCCGTGATCAAATTCCTACCAAGCCGTGGTCAAATTCCTACCGAGCCGTGATCAAATTCCTACCAAGCCGTGGTCAAATTCCTACCGAGCCGTGATCAAATTCCTACCAAGCCGTGGTCAAATTCCTACCGAGCCGTGATCAAATTCCTACCAGCTGAGACCTGACCGATAGACCACTACAATGGTACTACTTCAACTCCTTATCATTAGTCTATACTTAAAATATAAAACCTCTAAACGACAATACCCTTATCATTAGACTTTTTCCTATTATTAAATGATAGTAATATCTTACTATTATCAATGAACTCTATTATTAAGTCTAAGTGATATAAAGAGGCGTTATGACCGTTCGTATTTATGTGAGAGCTAGCACTAAGGATCAAGACGCTACCAGAGCATTGGCTGATTTGATTATGTTCAGCAAAAGCTATGATGATAACTACATTGGTTACGTTGAGCACTTCAGTGGTACGAAGCTCGATAGACCAGCATTAGCTAAGCTGCTAAAGGACGCTGAAGAAAGCGATATTCTGCTGGTTGAAAGCGTGGACAGATTAAGCAGACTATCTCAAGATGATTTTGCGATTCTAAAGCAGCGTATCAAAGATAAGGGCTTACGATTAGTGGTGGCTGATCTACCAACCACACATACAGTTAATGAGGGTATGACAGGTGAGATCCTAAGAGTGATTAACGATATGTTGATCGATTTATTGGCGACTATGGCAAAGCTTGATAACGATAAGCGTAGAGAGCGTATCAAACAGGGATTGGCCAACAGTGGATACAAGCCTACTGGTAAGAAAGCCAATACCGCAAAACATAATCGTATTAAAGAATTGGCCAGTCAAAAGAATATGACAAAACAGGAAGTCGCTAAGGCGGTTGGTGTTGGGGTGGCTACGGTTTATCGAGTATTAAAGGTGCCTTAGCTATTAAAAACAATTTTTAATTAAATCTAAAGTAAGTTAGATAGTCATTTGTAATCTGATATTATCAGTAACTTACCTGTTTGTAACGATTGATAAATACCAGTTTCTTCTAAAAGAGAGAAAATCATGAAATTTACTTTACCTTTTTCTGCTATTAGCATATTTATGTTGACTTCATGTGCTACTACAATGACACCTCAACAGCATAATTTGTTTGCTCAAGATTATGCTCTATTGCGTATGTGTTCAGAACAAGGTTTTCTAAATCAAAACCTAGCGGCAAACGGACTTTCTCTTTACCGCAATAGATTGAACAGATATAAAGCAGATACTAACTTAATTGACACACAAGTAAGCCAATACTACGAACAAAGAAGCTCTCTCAATAGCAGTATTTGTAACCAATATGCTGTTAACTTGCAGGCTGATTTGATTGGAGAACAGCAAAGAGCTAAATCCGTAGCAGATTTTAATAATGCATTAACCGATTTCAGCGATTCAATGCAAAAGAATACTGAAGCAACAAGAAAATCCATGGATACATATAATGCAAGGCCAAAGAACTCATCTTGCTACAGTGATAACCTTGGTGGGGTTAGGTGCTACACATATTAATGAAGTATAACTAGTTTTGAGCTCTTACTTAGAGAGCAGCAAATATTACTTTTGAAGGATTTATCACATGACCAGAAAAACAAACATCATAAAACATGACGGTAAATTAGACCTTAGTGGTTTTACTATAGATTGTTATGTTTTAGAAGATGGAACAAGAGTCCTTTCAGCTAGAGAGATGCAAAGGGCCTTGAAAATGGTTGATGAGGAAAGCAATTATCAAGTTGCAGGGACTAGATTACAGAGATATTTAGATCAAAAATCTCTTAGACCATTTATTTATAATGAAAAGTCTGAAAATTACTACGATCCTATCGTATGTTATCAAGGTGATAAGAAAATAAATGGTTACGAAGCCACCGTGTTAGTCGATATTTGTGATGCTTTCATGGAAGCCAAAAACAACATAGAGCTATCATCAAGACAAACAATTATTGCCACACAGTGTGAAATCTTAATTAGATCTTTTGCCAAAGTAGGCATAATAGCTTTAATTGATGAAGCTACTGGGTTCAAGAAGGCTCAAGACGAGTACCAAAGACTTGTAGGTATGTACATTGCCGACGAGTTAAGGCCATGGCTTCCTACATTTGAAGAAGACTATTATCAACAACTCTATAGACTAATAGGATGGGACTGGTCCTTATATACTAGTGGCGTTTGGAAAAACCATCCTCAGTATGTTGGTAAAATCACTAATGAAATAGTTTATAACAAACTCCCTAGAGGAGTTTTAGACGAACTGAATAAACTAAACCCTAAAAATGAGAAAGGCAACAGAAAGCACAAGCATCATCAGTTTCTAAGTGAGAATGTAGGCTACAGAGAGCTGCTACAGCACTTTGGTAAACTATCTGTGATATTTAGCATGTATGGAGAGGGTGAATACAAGCTAGCTAAAGCACATATTGACTCATTACTCCCTGACTTCAGAGTCGGGAAACAGTTAGGATTAGATATTCCCATGGATGCCAATGACTATAGCTCAATATCTAGTTTTAACAGAAAAAAAAATCAGTCTTAATTTAATCCATAAGATACTCACGAATAGGGCGTTTCTTATTGGAAAAATAAGGATCTTTTTTGATACGGCTAACCATTTCGTCAATCCATAGGCTAGTATCTTGGTTAATAGGACTTGTTAGGAGACCGTCCTAAACTCTGTGTATCTACTATTCACCTTATATCAATACTTACACAAAATCTGGGAAACTCTCCATCCATGATAGCTAAAAGAACCATCTTTTTTTCTTCTTGGGGGTAGTAGTCTGTGTCGTCGTTGATTTTTTCTCTAGCTGTGGTTCATCGTTTGATGAAAACTGCTTGAATTCTAGCAACCTCACCTGAGCAAAATCTTGAATACTAGCGTTGGCTTTGTCCAGCGTCTTGTTTAGCTGACTAATCTGTTGTTGGTAATTTTCTATCAACTGCTTTTGATCGCTGACTTGCCGTTGAAGATGTTCATTCTTTAATTTCTCTAGCTCTAATTGGTGTTCAAGTTCTGTACAAGACTGTACAGCCTGACTGTCCACGTGCGTATTATGAGTACTGTCCAATAATTGTTCAGTACGTTTTCTGGACAAAGGCTCTCCAAATACTCGAAGCATCTCCGCAGTGTCAATTTTCTTGTCCGCTGTTCTAGAAAGCTCTCCATCATTGACTTTTTGGTATATTGTGGTTCTCGACACACCCCATTCTTTTGCCGCTTTTGTCACTGATATGTTCATTGTTCACCTAGTGTCCAAGTACGTTTTTAAGCTCTGTAAAATAGGACTGTTCAGAACGTTCAGTGAACAACTATCGCACTAAACTAGCTATGAGGCAAACTATGAATGATTTATGTGGAAATCAGGGAGAGGTAGACATATATCGTCCATTTTTTTGAACAAATATAAGGTATTATTGCTATCTATGAAAAGGACTTGGTTATGAAAAAAGCTATTTTAGGCATAGTGCTGTCTATGTTTGCACTATCATCTCATGCAGCGGTCACGGTCACTGACAATCCATTTTATAGCGATGTTGAAGTAGATCATCCGTTGTTTGTTAAAGGCGCTGGTGGGTCACAGTGCAAGGGCTTACCTCGTGTTTGTACGCAAATGGTCAACTGTGAACAAGCTAAACTAGCACTTAAATGCGGAAACACTAAGCTAGACCGTGACAAGGACGGTGTACCATGCGAATCAATATGTCCAGGTGGTTAATTGCGGTAGCGTCCATCGTGATTATAGGGTGCAGTTCAGGTAATAAAGACGAGATGCATGGTTCAGGCTATATCATAGTGAATGAGCAGATATGGAGTAAAAATTACACGACTCCTTATCCTTTTACAGTGCCTGAGGGTGAGATTGCGTGTGCCTCGAATCCTGCCTTTGGCCGTGAGGTGTACTTTAATCCTAAAGGTTACACCGATGAGTCTTATATTGGTACACCTCTTAATAAATCAGCGGTAGATGGTCTGAAGTTAGGCCATTTAAGTTCAAACGTGCCTTACAACATCAAGAAAGGGGCTGATCTTAGTGAGGCCGTACAAATTGGGTTGAAGGTCTGTTATGAACAAGAAGATAGTCTTGCGAATAATTAAGTTGGACATGTAGCCTGCTATGTTTAGGCTATTTTAATTATTGATAAGCTGAATATTTGATTTTTCTAAGTTGTATCTCAGACAAACCAATATCTTAAAGGCAATATATGCTTTGAAGGCGCTATGAAAAATAAGAATTTAGATGAAAAAGCAGCATGGTACTATGCTTGGGGAAACTTCTTAGCAGCATTATGCGCACTGTTCGGTATAGTACCTGCGGTACTCGGTCTTTTAAGCAATAAGCTGGATTTATTTTATCAAGGGCTGAATTTTTTTGTAGTTAGTTTTGCTCTGATAATGGCCCTTAGAAGTGGTTACCTTCTTAGCGATAGAGATTTAAAGAGAGGCTGGAGCCATTGGTTAGAAAGGAATGAAGAGAAGGTAAAAAAAACTGATAAAGTAACAGGGTTAATCATCATTTTAATATTTATAGTATTAATCATAAGAGATTTTTACGGTATCAATGGTGGTTTTGTTCATGTATTAAAGAATGCAATATTAGTTTTTTAAAGGCTCTATCAATTCGTAATGAGTCATGAGATATGATTAAAGTAGAGATAATGAGAAATAGTTAATGAGGAACTATCCCAGATTTTGCGACAGTTGGCGCAAATTTTGCGATAACTGCACATGTGGAGATAAGAATGTCTGATGATCGCCCTATTCTTGTAAGCCAAGCTGAAATAGAAAAGCGGCGGCAGATTGGTGCCTGGATTCGTGGTAGTCATGCGGTGGATAACCTGCACGCTAATCCAGATACTCTGCACATTTTCAGAGACTATGAGGAAGGTAGAATTGCTACTACTGAGGAAGTCAATCAGCTGCTTCATGAACATTACTCTAAAATAGCAAAATCATCTGAATAGTGACCGTCTAGCTACACGAACTTCTCGCTCCTTATCGGTTACTGGTGGCGTCTCTACGCTCTTCTGCGGTGTGTCTTCTATGATAACGGGGTTAACGGCTATATCGAGCGCTGGTGGCGCTACAGCGTCTCTGTACATCTCTTTATGATATTCAGTTTTTTTCGCCATCGTGTCAGCATGGATACTGTGGTCTCTCAATCTCCGCCTTACTTCTGTACTCTCATAATCGCTCTGCGCCTTGCTCGTAAAGTCTTTTGCGTCAAAATCTTTTCTGTATATACCGCCTTCGAGCCTTACACGCTGGGGCTTTCCGTTTATGTCTTTACATGCCCTGTGCGAGATTGTGATTGACGTCGGAGCGATGCGCTCAAGCGTCAGCCCTAAGCCTGTTGTCAGTTCATGGACGACCGCTTTTTGGTCGTCTAGCCTACCACTGGCGCTAAGCATGGCTAACATATGCTGGTTGATGCTCTCGCGTAGAGAATCACGGCTGCTCGTATCGAGATCGTCTTTGCTTTTCGCGCGCTTAGGCTTTATATCGTAAGGGCTAGGGCGATTTATTGCACCGATATAGTTATGAACTTTGCGCTTGCGGCTTGGGGCGTTGGGGTCAGTCAACGGCTCACCGCTAATCGTTTTGATTTCTCGATTAATAATATTTTTCCAAGCGTTCACACGAGTCTTATCTGCGCCTGCGTAGTACGGCTGCAAGCGTTTACCGCTTCTTAGCTCTTGGCAAGGTATCAAAAAATTCAGCTCCAATCGCCCAACAGGGTTATTCGCGTCAATGTCCTTGTCTGAGTGCTCAATCCACAATATGTCGTACTGGTCAGGCTCTAAACCTGGGAATAGTGTCTGCTCAAACTCGCGCATAATCCTGAATTTGTTTGCTTCGCTGATTTCGTCTGCTCTCTCGGTGAATGATAGAACGCCGCTTTTGTACTTGTGCTCGTACGGTGTCGCATTGATTAAGTGCTCCGTGACAAATGGATCACCTGAGAGAACGCGTGCAAACTCACGATCTTTATCTTTACCTAGAAAATAATTAACTGGTGCTGAACCCTTCTCTTTGCTACGTTGAAAAAATTTAACAATCATTAGAGTTGTCCTCCGCAATCGCATCAACGATGTTCTGCGCGATCAGCTGCTGCAAGATTGTGCGAATCGCTACGATTTCGTTATGTACGTTTTGGTCGATGATTTTTTGGGTATTCACGTATCGAGCGAGCTGATTTAGATTGCTGCCAATTCTACCGATATTTCGTACAAGCTCTGCATCGGCTTGATGTATCGGTACGATTCCAAGAGCAACTTGGCGTAGCCAACCAGCTAGCGTGTTACCGCTTTGACGTTTCAAAACTCTTTCGTATTCAGTTTCGTTGAATCTTACCTTGATGCTTTTCTGCCGTATCTTTTTTTGTGGCTCTTCCATATCTGCTCTATTCATAATCATTATTCCGTTGCGGTGGTGGTTTTGGCTTTTGGGGGTCGAGGGGGATTCCCCTTCGCCTGCACCTAAGTGAACCATTTTGTAGCGTAGCGAAAAAAGGGGTCGCTTAGGACTGCTGGCTTAAAATAATATGAACTGTTTTATTTGCTTTTTTATAGTGACACAACAGGAATTTGGTGGCTAGAGGGCTTTATTTAGTGAGGTTGGCAGAAGTTAGAATATTAATCGGTAATAGCACAAACTAATTTGTTATAGCGCAATTAGAGACGTTATTCAGCGTACTAAGACGTTATAGCGCAATCTAATTTTTTTGTAATTCTTTTTCAGATGTTGTTACTCATTCTATCAGCGCGCTAAGATGCTATATGACAAAGTAATCCGTTATAGCGCAATTAAGGACGTTATCCAGCACCCTAAGACGATATAGCACAAAATAATTGGTATAGCGTACTAAGATTATTATTTGATGTTTTTACCTTTTATTTTAGGATCTAATCGTTCTTAGATGGGCTTCTACAACTTTTAAGAGCTTCTAAAGAACTTTTAGGCGCTCTGTAAGGCTTTATAGTAAAGGGCTGTAGAGAGGCTTTAGGGACAAATTCTCCGTCATTAGGGATAAATTCTCCGTCCTTTAGGGACAAATTCTCCGTCCTTTAGGGACAAATTCTCCGTCATTAGGGACAAATTCTCCGTCATTAGGGACAAGTTATTTTAAATTGCTTTTAAAAGACTTATATTATATATTTGCTTTAAACGTATTAATGGAAGTATTATTGTGTCTACAAAAACAAAAGAGTTAGTAGTTAAAGATAACGCTTTAGTGGAAGCGAGTCATAGTCTTAATCTTGTACCACAGCGCCTTATTGTGCTAGCCATAATAGAAGCGAGAGAGCAAGGCAAAATGATAAAAGCTGGCGGCATTCTGAAGATCAAAGCATCAGACTATGTAAAAGCATTCAGTGTTGAGACTAAAAGCGGTGCAGCATATAGAGCGCTCAAGTCAGCTGCTGACGAGTTGCTTGGAGCGACTTTCAAATGGAAGTCAAAAGACGAAAACGGAAAACAAGAAATAAACGTATCTCAATTCGTTCAAAGAATTACGTATGTAGAAGAGGCTGCTTACATTAAAATAATGTTTAGTCAAGATGTAATGCCCTTGATAACGAGACTCGATAAAAGATACACAGAATACGATTTAATACAGATCAGCGATCTAAAAAGTGGTTATTCATTAAGAGTCTTCGAGATGTTCATGCAGTGGATTGGAAATCGTAATCCACCAACAATCAAATTGGAGGATTTTAGAGAGCGATTAGGATTGGCGGACGATCAATATGAGACGATGAGCGACTTCAAAAAAAGAGTGTTGAATCCGTCAATCGCAGAAATCAATTTGAAAACCAACATCGAAGCAGAATATAAACAAGATAAAGAGGGAGTGAAAATTGTAGGATTTAAATTAATCTCAAAGTATAAAAAACCTATAAAAAAGAAGGTGGTAGATGTAAATAAAGAAGTGGGAAGCGAAGAGAAAACTCAGACATCTAAAAAAATTCCTGCATTATCAGATGCCCAAATCGAAACTTTTGGAGATAAATTATTCAAAAACTTCGATTTTAAGCGAGATGTACTGGGGCAGAACTCACTATTTATGGGTAAAAGTGAAGATGACTGCAAGCGACTAATTAAAAAATTGCTGGCTGATCAAAATCAGGTAAATGAATGGAGAAAACATATGCTAGCGGTCGGCTATTGCTACCCTGAGAAACAAAACAAACCGTAATTTGATTGTTTTTGTACTCTATATGACATACAATCAATGTCATATAGAGTACAAATGGAGTACAAATCATGGCGAGTACAGTAAATTTCAACATGAGACTTGAGAAAGAACTCAAAGATGAAACTAGCCAAATATTCGAAAACTACGGCATGACAACACCTCAGGCCGTTAGAATGTTCTTGGTCAACGTCGCCAAAACCAAAAAAATACCGCTATCATTTGATTATCAAGCTGACGACTTAGTGTTAGGCGCTCAAACGCTACAGGCCGTTGAGCAAGGACGTTTAGACTACGAGGCAGGTAGATTAGATAGACTTGCACCCAACGAGGCTCTAGAGGCGTTACAGGGACTTTCTCGTGGCTAGAACTGTTATACCTACAAATCAATTCAAGCGGGACATTAAGAAGCAATCCAAGGAGCTGATTACACCACAATGGATCGAAGTCATGCACTGCTTACTTAATGACTTACCAATGCCAATCAAATACTGTAACCATGCACTGACGGGCGACAAAAAGCATTTGATGGACTGTCATATTAAGCCTGACTTGGTACTGCTGTATGAATTTGAAGGTGATACAGATTTGATATTACACAGGCTAAGCTCTCATAGTGAGCTTGAGATCTAAGCACAAAACAGAAGAAAAAACCTCAAAGCTATTTGGGGTTTTTTTACATCTCATATTGTATTATGTAGTATATTGTATTATAATACATACAATATACTACAATGTAAGGATTACAAAGATGGCTCTCACGACACAAGATATACATGCGACAGCTGACGCATTAGCGGAGCAGGGCATCAAACCAACATTAGCAGAAGTGCGTAAGTCACTTGGGGGTGGTTCATTTACTACAATTAGTGAAGCTATGAAGTCATGGCGACAAGAGCAACAGACCGAACAGCAACTACAACGGGTTGACCTACCAAATTCAATAAATGAACGCTTACAGTCACTAGGCGCTGATGTATGGCAATCTGCTATTAATATTGCGAATGAGCGTTTAACTGCTGAACGTGAAGCCTTGGCAGTTGCACAAAATAAAGCGCAAGCAGAGATTGACGAAGCGCAAGAAGCTGTTAGAACGCTAGAATCAGAGCAGGCAGAGTTGCTAGAACAACTAGATGTTCAGCAAGCGACAGCAGAGCAAGCGACAGATGATGCAACACAGAGCAGAACAGCGCTTGAGACTGCGACAGCACAGCATAAAGCAGATATTGATGCTATCAAGGAGCAACTAAGCAATACACAGCACAAACTAGAACTTGAACAACAACGTTCAAGCTCTGCACAGCAAACAGCTGATGACTTACGTGCTAAACTCGATGAGATAAGCGCACAACTAACGCAAGCGCGCGAGAGCATAGCCACATCTGATGCACAGCGTACAGCGCAACAAGCAGAGATCGAGCGATTGAAGTCAGAACTTGCAGACAGTAAAGACCTAAACACTCAAAAAGACGCAAAAATTGATCAGCTAACAAACGAGCGCAACGCTTTAAGTACAGAGCTTGCAAACAAAGTTGGTCGCTTAGAGGTAACCACAGAACAGTTGGCCACGCTCACAGATGATAACAGGCATTTGGTAAGTGAAAACAAGGCTATGAGCATTGAAATTAGTACGCTCACAGCAAAAATTGATAACGCAGAAAATAACAACAAATAATTAATAGCTGCAAATATGGAAAGAAAAATGTCTGATGATCGCCCTATCCTTGTAAGTGAAGCCGAAATTGCGAAGCGCCGGCATAGCAACGCATTTACTGCAGGTAGCTTTGCAGTAGACAATATACCTGCAAACCCTGACACTCAGCACCTTTTTGACGATTTTGTGGAAGGTCGAATTGCTACCAATGAGGAATTAATACAACTGTTACATGCTCATTATTCTAAAATAATAAATCCACCTAAGCCTTGATGGTTTAGATATATGCCCTTCTACCCTCCGCTGGTTATGCCTCTACTTTATTAATAACAATCCAAAATCGAGGATTTACAGTTGGAGCCTGCAGGCGTAAAAAATTTAAAAACACTAAATGACGCAGTAATTAAAATAAGCACCAAATTTTTATTTAGCACAAACTGAATTTTTTATGTTAATATCCGGGAACAAAACAGGATACTTTGATTAGGTTTTTATGAAAGACACTCAGCAATATGTTATCGAGAAACGCAAATCATTAGGCGTTTCTCAAAAAGAATTAGCATTGTTATTAGGAATGAAAGAAGCAGGTGAAAGAACGGTTCGCGGCTGGGAGAGCGGTGAGCATAAACCTTCTACTACAAGACTAGCGAAGCTAGAAGCGCTTAACAACACCCATCCTTTTGAGCATAGCAGTAAAGATAGTGATTTCACTTTTATTGATTTGTTTGCAGGTATTGGTGGTATACGCCTGCCCTTTCAAAAACAGGGCGGTGAGTGTGTTTTCACCAGTGAGATTGATAAACATGCTCAAAAGACCTATTTCGCCAACTATGGAGAGTACCCCAGTGGGGATATTACCCAAATTCAGGCCAAAGACATTCCTGATCATGATTTACTGTTAGCGGGATTCCCATGCCAAGCATTTTCACAAGCGGGTCTAAAACAAGGATTTAAAGACACACGCGGTACTATGTTCTTTGAAATTCAGCGGATTTTAGCTGAAAAACGTCCAAAAATGTTTTTACTGGAAAACGTCAAGCGACTCAGAACTGATAAGAAAGGGGAAACCTTTCAAACCATCTACGATATTTTGACAGGTCAGCATAAGGACGGCATACCTGATGACGTACCCATGAGCGAAGAATCACGCAACGCCTTGTCTCATAAGCTCAACTACTGGGTAGGATATGCTGTATTAAGGGCTGCGGATTTTGGTGCGCCACAAAATAGAGAGCGTATTTTTATTGTAGGTTTTAATAAAGATTATTTTGACAAGATCGAAAATTTTGACGAGCTATTTAGTTTCCCTGAGCCTACTCATAGCAAAACCCGTGTTGGGGATATATTGGAAGCTGTACCAGCTGATGATACGGTCTATACCATATCGGATAATTTGTGGGCAGGTCATCAAAAGCGTAAAGGTCAGCATATAACAAAAGGCAATGGCTTCGGTTACAGCCTATTCAACCATGACAGCGAGTACACCAATACTATTAGCGCACGGTACTATAAAGATGGTTCTGAGGCCTTGATAGATCAATCCCAATATGGGAAAAATCCAAGAATGTTAACTCCCCGAGAATGCGCAAGACTACAAGGCTTCCCCGAGGAGTTCTTAACTGACGCAGTATCCAAGACGCAAGCATACAAGCAGTTCGGTAACTCTGTCTGCGTCAAGGTCATTGAAGCAGTAGCAGAGCAAATGGTATCAACATTCCACAAAGCTGAGGCCATTCAAAAACAAGCCGATTTATTGGCTGCTGTCTAAAAATCCTGGGAATGGCGGATATGTGCGAGTAATTAATGAGTTCCAATAGTTGTTATTAGCACGCCATTGTGAATAGTTACGAGCGTTTCCTACGTACATACCGCTATCAAAGAACACGACACCTTGTTCTACAAGCTTAATCCAATTGTCAAAGATCATTGGCTCACCGAAGGCGATTTGGTTGTAACAGCCCTCTTTGTCTTTATTGCACTTGAACCAACCATGATGGCCAAATTTCTTCGTGAGCTTACTGTTTAAATTATCTCTATCCCAACGGACTAGGATAACTCCCTCTTGCTGTAGGTTTAGGGGGACTATGTTGGCTTTATCAGGACGAGGATCTTTTGAGTAGTTATAAACGATGATTATGTTTTTTGCATCATCAAAAATCATTTCTGAGCCATTATAAGTTGATGGAGAGTTAAAGTTAGGAATTGGGCTACCTGACCACGAATAACGTCCACCCTTTGCTTCGTTGGGTTTACCAAAAACCTCCATAAACTGCGTGCGGTCAAGATCGACTTCTTTGTCTTTGAAGATATAGTAGTTAGCACTCCAATCTCCAAAAGTGGTCTTACTACCAGTAGAATTTTTCATCTCATAGCCGTGTAAATCAGGCTCGTTGTTAGCATTTGCGGCTATGCCCATTTGTCGCTCTAGCCAATGCCCATCCTTCCCATCGTGGCGCTGATTAAAACTATTAGTATCAGGCGATCTTCCATATACATTTTCTTTGAAAAGCTCAATAATTTTCATTTCTTCATCTGAAATAGTGGTTTGCATTGTAATAGCTCCTTAGTTAAGTTAGCTATTGTCGCAAACTATTAGGTTAAACACCTATAAGATTTAGGGCTTTTATAAATAATCAATCGACTAAAAAAAGTCAGCGGTCTATTATCAGTAGTTCCACTAACACCGAACATTTTAAGTGGCCTAATAGCTCAAACCATAGTTTCTTCTTCTCAAAGATATTAGCAGTTAGGGGTTTTGGTTTTTGTGCGGACTGTGGCTCATCATCGGGGTCAAATTTTTTGAAATCTATCAGTTTGACTTGTGTGAAATTCTGGATACTGGTGTTGGCTTGGTAATTATTCCAATCACAAAATATATAGAGAAAAAAATGAATGAAACAGCAGATTTATTTCGCAACGAGAAAAACAACTTTCAACTTAATGCTTGTGTTGGTAACAATGGCTGGAGAGGAATGTTTGCTTATATTGAGGGTTACCAATCAGCTACGTTGGCAATGTTAGAATCCGTCCTATCTCAATATAGTCACAATACTGATGATACCAGACCTCAAGAAGCTTTTCTTTGGAGCATAGATACAGCAGTTTACCCTATCTTATTCACTGCTAGACACTTTGTTGAAATTTATATTAAACAAAAAATACGTACTATTATTTTCTTTAAAATTAAAAATAATATTGATGAAAAATTAGTAAAAACGCATGATATAAAAAGCCTTTGGGAAATTTTTGTTGCTATTGTTGAACAAACGAAAGACTCGAGACTATACATTTATGTAGAAGAAATTGGGCCTTATATTCAAGATTTTGATCGCATTGACCCTACTGGCGAAACATTTAGATATCCATATAGCTCAACAGGAACAATGCATTTGGAAGATGCGGGAGTGATTGGACTTCTCAACTTTTATAATAAATTTAATGAATTATCTAAAATTTGTAACGTGTTTAATTTTCTAATGGATTCTCTAGTAGATGAGTACAAAGTCGGTACTTTTACCAAAAGCCTTAGTCGGACCGATATAGAGTATATAGCGAAAAAACTACCTGTTTATGAGGAATGGGGTCAGCTTAGTTTCTCTAAAATAAAAAATGATTTGAAAGCAGAGTTTTCGATAGGTTCTAAAGAGTTGTCAGAAGCAATAGGCATTATAAGAAATCATACTGAGTTTAAACGTTATGTTTATCCAGATACTTATGAACTCCAAATACATAGAGATAATTTAGCTATAGTTTTATCAGGTACTGCGAAGAAAGAAGATATTAATGATTTTACAGATGAAGAAATTGCAAGTTTAAGAACCTTGGTGGAGCTAGGAACATCTATCATGGATGGACGTTATTTTTCAGAAGACTATGAAAACCTATTTAAACTACATTTACAGGAATCTAAATCATCTGAGTATGAGAAGAAATCTAATTATGAATACAGTATTGAACATATAAATAGATTGAAGGAAGGACTAAATAGAATGAATTATGGCGATATAGTCGATTCTCTATAAAATTGGCGCAAGCAAAAAGCAGAAGATTATAAGTAATTTGCGATGTGGATAGAGTCTGAACTACTTGATGAGAGTAAGTATGCTTTCTATATCCCTTATCTTGATAAGCTAGGTTTTCACTAATCTTAAATAAATACTAAAATCAGTAGCCTAATAATGCAAAGGAAACACTATGAGTGAGCAGAGTATTGAAAATAAGTTAGCGGAAATACTATCTGAGTCTCCTTCTGCACCCTTTCTATTCATAGGTTCTGGATTTTCACGAAGGTATATAGATTTACCTGACTGGATTGGATTATTAAAGAAATTTTCAAAAAAACCTTTTGCTAGCTATTTAGGTAAAGCAAACAATAATATTCCCTTAGCTGCATTGGAGTTAGCTCATGATTACCATCAAGAATGGTTCGCAGACTTCGTGGGTAAAGAGGATATTTATGATGCACCAAACTGGTCTAACAAGATTGAAACGCCTTTAAAATATGAAATAGCTAAGTATCTAAGAGAGTTCTGTATAGGTGAAGACGTATTAAATAATCATGAGTTGATCGAGCTAGCAAATGAAAAGGTCGTTATTGATGGAATAATTACAACGAACTGGGACCTTTTGCTCGAAAATATCTTTCCAACATTTAAATCTTATATTGGTCAATCAGACATTCTATTTAAACATCCACACGACGTATGTGAAATATTTAAAATTCATGGTTGTTGTACTAAATTTAATAGCCTAGTCCTAAGTAGTACAGACTACGAGAGTTTTAATGATAAAAATCCATATTTATCAGCAAAATTGATCTCAATTTTTCTTGAAAAACCTATTATTTTCATAGGTTACTCGATCTCAGATGAGAATATAACTGATATCTTAGAAAAGATTGATAGTGTCATTGATACTCCAGAGAGAAGGGATAAGCTCGCTAAAAATATGATATTCGTAACTAGAGCGAATGGTAAGAAAGCAGAGATAACTAAAATAATTAAAACTATTAACGATAAGAGGTTGGATTTTACTAGTGTGGTGACTGATGACTTTGGACAGGTCTATAGAGCGCTACAACATACTGAAAGGAGAATTCCAGTCGAGTTTTTGAGAATATTCAAAGAGGAAATATATAATATTGTTAACTCTAAGGATAAAGCTGATTTAAGATTAAAGGCTATAGACTTCGATAGTATTTTGGAAGGGGATGATATTGAGTTTGTAGCAGGTGTGGGTGTAGCTTCTAGCTCAAATTTCGGTAAAAGAGGTTTGTTTGGCATAAATGTAGATGACTTAATTAAAGATATAATTTTTAATGATATTCCTTGTAGTAAGAAAGAAGTTGACGTGCTTATTCCATCGTTAGTTGGGAGAACTACCTATATACCAATAAGAAAGTACATAGATAATAATAACTATGATTTGGCTACATTGCCTAAAGGAAATTTGAAAAAACGTCTGAATATGTCGGCTCAATGTTTTGCAGATAAAATACAAGGTAGGGGAAATATTCTACAAAACATAGCACAAATATCTGATCCAAAAAGTATTATTCAAATGTATCCAAATAACTTTGACAGAATTTTTAATGCGTTAGGGCTATGGCTAAACAGTAACCAAACACCTGATAACTGTGAGTTAGTCAGAGATTTAATTAAGGACAACTATACTACTTGGTTTGAAAAGGGCAACAACTCCTATTTCAGAAGATTAATATGTATATTAGACGAAGTTGAAAACAACTAGGGATCTAATACTCAGGCTTTCATAGTATTTACTAAGAAGTGTGTAACTGCTATTTGCCTCGCATCAATACTTACACAGAGTTTACGAAAGAGTCAGTTCGGTAGGAATTTGATCACGCCTATATTTTTATAGGTGTGATCAAATTCCTACCAAGAAGCCTTTTCCAAATTTTGTGTGCGGGTCCTCATAAGGTAGTCCTTATCAATTAAATTAATGATAGGCTTGTTTTAACAAGGTTTGAGATATCGGCTTTAGGGTTGTTCCATAGAATAATAGACGTAAAAAAAACCCACTAATAGTAATTAGCGAGTTTTTGGTATAGAAATGTCAATCGATAATACGGTCGTTAAGCAATTAACTCTTTTTCAGCCAGTTTTGCTAGGTATGCACTTCTGCTCTTATAACGATCTTTATTGCTTGATACTTTCTCATCGATCATATGGATTAAACGACTAGGCAAAGTAATATTGATTTTCTCACTCTTTCCCAAATAACGGTTAACATCGACTGGCACTAATGCCCAAGTCATACCTTCATATTCAGGATTATCTATGTGGTTGTTAATACTCGACGGCAGAGGGACTTCTTCACCATCTTCTACTAAGCCCTCGAGGTGTAATTCGATTGCTTCAATCGCGTTATCAATAGCATCTTGATAATCGTCGGCAGCTGAAAAACAACCTTCTATATCAGGTACGAATATACCATGGGCTGTAACATTATCCCCTTTTGCAATTGCAATAGGATATAACATATTTAAACTCCTCATTAAGGTGTCCAAGTCGTGTGAATGAAATATCTAAAAAAGCCGCTGGGTTATGCCAACCCAGCTTGTTTCAAGATACTTTTAACAGTCTGCTGAAGTAAATCTTTCTTTGGATGGGGAATAGTCACTCTACCTTTTTTAACATCATGCTTAAATTGGTTATGACTTCCCTTTGTTCCTACCCGATACCATCCATCAGCTTCAATTATTTTTACTAATTCACGACTTTGCATAACTCCCTTATTTTATTTAATATTAAATCTTAGTAAGATATTTGCGGCCTAAAGCAGCCACTGAATAAATTATAACTCTAGAGTTATAATAACACAAGGTATTTATAACTCTAGAGGCATAAATATTTGTTTTATCTCTTAGTAAGGCGGAAAGTTAGCGACGTGGTACATACTAGCTATAGCCGCTAGTCTGATTCCCATATCCTCAGTCTTGATAGACACGGCCACTTCCAGCACCATTTGCCAAGGCACTAGCTTTGACAACATTGGTGCCAACTCTGACAGCTCTCCTATATCAACACTCGAATCAATCTTGATTTGTAAGCGGCTGTTCAAGAAGTTGTCAGCGCTTTCCCTTTCCCTTTCACTTTATCATTAGTCTATGCTCAAATATTGAATGGGAATGGAAAGCTCGTAATATTTTAGAAGTCATTGAACAGAATATACGCGTGATCAAATTCCTACCAAGCCGCGGTAAAATTCCTACCAAGCCGTGGTCAAATTCCTACCGAGCCGTGATCAAATTCCTACCAAGCCGTG
>NZ_JBDKWD010000010.1:0-5975 GCF_039680845.1 Psychrobacter halotolerans
CAAAGAAAAGCCCCTTGATACGTTAGTATCAAGGGGCTAGTCAGGAATAGAGAGCTGACGATGACCTGAGCGCCGTAGAAATTGCATGTCAATTTCAGGCAGCGCAAGAGCAAATCCTTTCAATAGGATTTGCTGTGTAGGTCACTAGAAATAAAAGATAAAAAAAAGAGCCACCCCGCTAAGGATGACTCTTTTTAAGTATAAGGAGCTGACGATGACCTACTCTCACATGGGCGAACCACACTACCATTGGCGCTACGATGTTTCACTTCTGAGTTCGGGAAGGGATCAGGTGGTGCCATCGTGCTATTGTCGTCAGCAAAGGGGGTTAGATATGAGTCTGTTGTAGTACTTATTGACTACTAACTTAAGGGATTAGCTTAAGGGTTTCAACTAAGCTTGACTGAATCAAGTGTTAGGTGATATCGAAATATTCTTTCTTTATTCTAAAGCTTTCGCTTTACAAGATAGATTAATTAGACTTGTATACAAACCACTTGGGTGTTGTATGGTCAAGCCAAACGAGCAATTAGTACAGGTTAGCTACACGCATCGCTGCGCTTCCACACCCTGCCTATCAACGTCCTAGTCTTGAACGGCTCTTTAGGGAAATCTAATCTTGAGGTGGGCTTCCCGCTTAGATGCTTTCAGCGGTTATCCCATCCGAACGTAGCTACCGGGCAATGCCACTGGCGTGACAACCCGAACACCAGAGGTTCGTCCACTCTGGTCCTCTCGTACTAGGAGCAGATCCTCTCAAATTTCCAACGCCCACGGTAGATAGGGACCGAACTGTCTCACGACGTTCTAAACCCAGCTCGCGTACCTCTTTAAATGGCGAACAGCCATACCCTTAGGACCTGCTTCAGCCCTAGGATGAGATGAGCCGACATCGAGGTGCCAAACACCGCCGTCGATATGAACTCTTGGGCGGTATCAGCCTGTTATCCCCAGAGTACCTTTTATCCGTTGAGCGATGGCCCTTCCATACAGAACCACCGGATCACTAAGACCTACTTTCGTACCTGCTCGACTTGTGGGTCTCGCAGTTAAGCGCGCTTTTGCCTTTATACTCTATGAACGATTTCCGACCGTTCTGAGCGCACCTTCGTACTCCTCCGTTACTCTTTAGGAGGAGACCGCCCCAGTCAAACTACCCACCATACATTGTCCTCGGTATTGTTATACCTGAGTTAGAACCCCAACATGACCAGGGTGGTATTTCAAGATTGGCTCCACCAAGACTAGCGTCTCGGCTTCAAAGCCTCCCACCTATCCTGCACAAGTCAGGTCAAAGTTCAATGTAAAGCTGTAGTAAAGGTTCACGGGGTCTTTCCGTCTAGCCGCGGGTACACAGCATCTTCACTGCGATTTCGATTTCACTGAGTCTCTGCTGGAGACAGCGCTGCCATCATTATGTCATTCGTGCAGGTCGGAACTTACCCGACAAGGAATTTCGCTACCTTAGGACCGTTATAGTTACGGCCGCCGTTTACTGGGGCTTCGATCAAGAGCTTCGCTTACGCTAACCCCATCAATTAACCTTCCAGCACCGGGCAGACATCACACCCTATACGTCCACTTTCGTGTTTGCAGAGTGCTGTGTTTTTAATAAACAGTTGCAGCAGCCTGGTATCTGCGACTGCCAATAGCTTACGGAGCAAGTCCTTCACCATCAGCAGCGTACCTTCTCCCGAAGTTACGGTACCATTTTGCCTAGTTCCTTCAGCAGAGTTCTCTCAAGCGCCTTGGTATTCTCTACCTGATCACCTGTGTCGGTTTAGGGTACGATTCGTTTATGACTATCGCTTAGAAGCTTTTCCTGGAAGCATGGTATTTGCCACTTCGCTGTACAAGTACAGCTTGCTATCAGATCTCGGTATAAAATAGCCCGGATTTACCTAAGCTATAAACCTACATCCTTCCACCTGGACAACCATCGCCAGGCTGGCATAACCTTCTCCGTCCCTCCATCGCATCATAAACAAGTATCGGAATATTAACCGATTTCCCATCGACTACGCCTTTCGGCCTCGCCTTAGGGGTCGACTCACCCAGCCCCGATTAACGTTGGACTGGAACCCTTGATCTTCCGGCGTGCGAGCTTTTCACTCGCATTATCGTTACTCACGTCAGCATTCGCTCTTGTGATACCTCCAGCATGCTTTACAACACACCTTCACAGGCTTACACAACGCTCCCCTACCACTTGAAAACAAATTCAAATCCGCAGCTTCGGCTCCTAGTTTGAGCCCCGTTACATCTTCCGCGCGGGCCGACTCGACTAGTGAGCTATTACGCTTTCTTTAAAGGATGGCTGCTTCTAAGCCAACCTCCTAGCTGTCTATGCCTTCCCACCTCGTTTCCCACTTAACTAGGAATTTGGGGCCTTAGCTGGCGGTCTGGGTTGTTTCCCTCTCCACGATGGACGTTAGCACCCACCGTGTGTCTCCCGGATATCACTCATCGGTATTCGGAGTTTGCATCGGTTTGGTAAGTCGGTATGACCCCCTAGCCGAAACAGTGCTCTACCCCCAATGGTGTTCGTCCGAGGCGCTACCTAAATAGCTTTCGGGGAGAACCAGCTATCACCGAGTTTGATTAGCCTTTCACCCCTATCCACAAGTCATCCCCTGGCTTTTCAACGACAGTGGGTTCGGTCCTCCGGTGCCTGTTACGGCACTTTCAACCTGCTCATGGATAGATCACTCGGTTTCGGGTCTATGCCCTGCAACTAATCGCCCTATTAAGACTCGGTTTCCCTACGGCTCCCCTAAACGGTTAACCTTGCTACAGAACATAAGTCGCTGACCCATTATACAAAAGGTACGCGGTCACCCTAATAAATTAAGGCTCCCACTGCTTGTACGCACACGGTTTCAGGTTCTATTTCACTCCCCTCACAGGGGTTCTTTTCGCCTTTCCCTCACGGTACTGGTTCACTATCGGTCAGTCAGGAGTATTTAGCCTTGGAGGATGGTCCCCCCATCTTCAAACAGGATTTCTCGTGCCCCGCTCTACTTAATATGTTAATGCTAATGTTTCGAATACAGGACTATCACCTACTACGGTCAGCTTTCCCACGCTGTTCTTCTACATTAGTACTAATCGGCTTCTCCCCGTTCGCTCGCCGCTACTAGGGGAATCTCAATTGATGTCTATTCCTAAGGGTACTGAGATGTTTCACTTCCCCTCGTTCGCTTCCTAATAAATTAGGATACCTACCTTATGGTAAGTGGGTTTCCCCATTCAGAAATCTCCGGATCACAGGATATTGCCGCCTCCCCGAAGCTTATCGCAGGCTGTCACGTCTTTCATCGCCTCTGACTGCCAAGGCATCCACCATGTGCGCTTCATTACTTGACCATACAACCCCAAGTAGTCTTTCGACTTCAAAGTGTCATACAATCTAATTATGATAACGATATCACCTATGTTTATACGCTTGATTCAGTTCTCTTTACTTTTTTAGTAACCAACCCCTGGGATAACAACTGATGTCGTTAAGAGGTCGATTACTAAGGTTAAGAAGGGCGCGTGAACACGCTCTTCCTAACCCAGACTCATATCTATGTTTTTAAATAGTTTCTATGCTCTCATCGAGTCACAGATTTCCGTATAAAACAGAAAGAAGTAATCTTGTCTCTATTCAAGATAAATCACTTGTTTCTATTTAATACCTATTTTATTTATTCGCATGCTAAGCTTAACTAAGTAGTGGTGGAGCCAAACGGAGTCGAACCGTTGACCTCCTGCGTGCAAGGCAGGCGCTCTACCAACTGAGCTATGGCCCCATATAAATGGTGGGTCTAAGTGGACTTGAACCACTGACCCCCGCGTTATCAACACGGTGCTCTAACCAGCTGAGCTACAGACCCAATACGTCCTAAAACGTAAGCTTAAACTAAAGAACAACTTGTTGTGAATTCTTGCTGACCGAATGCTGTCTATAAGGAGGTGATCCAGCCGCAGGTTCCCCTACGGCTACCTTGTTACGACTTCACCCCAGTCATCAACCACACCGTGGTGATCGCCTTCCTTACGGTTAGGCTAACCACTTCTGGTGCAATCAACTCCCATGGTGTGACGGGCGGTGTGTACAAGGCCCGGGAACGTATTCACCGCGGCATTCTGATCCGCGATTACTAGCGATTCCTACTTCATGGAGTCGAGTTGCAGACTCCAATCTGGACTACGATAGGCTTTTTGAGATTCGCATCACATCGCTGTGTAGCTGCCCTCTGTACCTACCATTGTAGCACGTGTGTAGCCCTGGTCGTAAGGGCCATGATGACTTGACGTCGTCCCCGCCTTCCTCCAGTTTGTCACTGGCAGTATCCTTAGAGTTCCCGGCTTAACCCGCTGGTAACTAAGGACAAGGGTTGCGCTCGTTGCGGGACTTAACCCAACATCTCACGACACGAGCTGACGACAGCCATGCAGCACCTGTATTCTAATTCCCGAAGGCACTCCCGCATCTCTGCAGGATTCTAGATATGTCAAGACCAGGTAAGGTTCTTCGCGTTGCATCGAATTAAACCACATGCTCCACCGCTTGTGCGGGCCCCCGTCAATTCATTTGAGTTTTAACCTTGCGGCCGTACTCCCCAGGCGGTCTACTTATTGCGTTAGCTGCGTCACTAAGTCCTCAAGGGACCCAACGACTAGTAGACATCGTTTACGGCGTGGACTACCAGGGTATCTAATCCTGTTTGCTACCCACGCTTTCGAGCCTCAGTGTCAGTATGATGCCAGAAGGCTGCCTTCGCCATCGGTATTCCTCCAGATCTCTACGCATTTCACCGCTACACCTGGAATTCTACCTTCCTCTCACCTACTCTAGCCTGACAGTATCAGATGCAGTTCCCAGGTTAAGCCCGGGGATTTCACATCTGACTTATCAAGCCACCTACGCTCGCTTTACGCCCAGTAATTCCGATTAACGCTTGCACCCTCTGTATTACCGCGGCTGCTGGCACAGAGTTAGCCGGTGCTTATTCTGCAGCTAATGTCATCGTCTACGGGTATTAACCATAGAGTCTTCTTCACTGCTTAAAGTGCTTTACAACCAAAAGGCCTTCTTCACACACGCGGCATGGCTGGATCAGGGTTTCCCCCATTGTCCAATATTCCCCACTGCTGCCTCCCGTAGGAGTCCGGGCCGTGTCTCAGTCCCGGTGTGGCTGATCATCCTCTCAGACCAGCTACAGATCGTCGCCATGGTAGGCCTTTACCCCACCATCTAGCTAATCCGACTTAGGCTCATCTAATAGCGAGAGCAACAAGTTGCCCCCTTTCTCCCGTAGGTCGTATGCGGTATTAATTCGAGTTTCCCCGAGCTATCCCCCACTACTAGGTAGATTCCTAAGTATTACTCACCCGTCCGCCGCTCGTCATCTTCTAGCAAGCTAGAAATGTTACCGCTCGACTTGCATGTGTTAAGCCTGCCGCCAGCGTTCAATCTGAGCCATGATCAAACTCTTCAGTTTAATCTTGCTATGAAGCTCTTTAAAGAAGCTTCTAAACTTGGCTCATCTAATCTGGCAAAATCGCTAAAAATTATGTTCGTAATGAATTAACTTTGAGTTTTTCTGCTGTCTTAAATGATAATTTTTATAGTTAGAATAAACTCCGAAAAGAAGTCTAAACCAACTTTATTTTTAGCATTCTGAATCAGCAAAAATCCACACAAGTTGTTCTTTAGTTATGCTTTTAAATAATGTCTGACCACTGTCGTCCAGTAGCAGGTAACGCTTATTCTGTCTTACTAATTATTACATAACCAATGTGGCTTATCCTAATTAGCGAGCTGACTATCATATCATGTTTTAATAGACTGTCAAGCTTCTTTTTTTAATTCGTTTCAATAAGTTAGCTCGTTAATTTATAGTGACTAATCACTATCTTCTTAACTGCTTTGCCTTAATGAGGTGCGTATTATAGACGCTTTATTTATGAAGTCAAGAAGTATTTTT
>NZ_JBDKWD010000011.1:0-2719 GCF_039680845.1 Psychrobacter halotolerans
TAGACTTGACAATATTTCAATAAACTCTATACTTTTATTGGTAAATAATTGATAAAAACTCTTATCCAAGCCATTTCTTTGGCATAAAACAAGCCGTAACGGTATCCTCATTATGCCTTTAAATACCGCTCGTCTACATAATATAACCGTTGGTACTGACCAAATAAGCTCAGTCGCTTTTTATCCCATTGCATTTCTTGAAAAAAACAATATTAACCAAACCGACTATATTAATGTACTAGTGTTTGGCTACGATTTTATTGAATATGACGATTGTTTATTATTGTTGGGCATGCCTGTATACCTGAGCACGCTATCCGCCATTCGCACCCCCACTTCTCGTACGGGACTGATAAAAGGCGTCAACTATCAGTATTCAGATGGCGCGATGCATTTCTATGCGTTAGATATCGTTAGCCCCGATTGGCAGCTCACCCAGTCCATACATACTCGCAGTTTTATCAATCAGTCTACCCTCGATATCGTGACCACTGTCCTTAGTGATTATGAGATGAATTGGCAAGTCTCTGAGACGCTACTGGCATCAGGGCGCTTGTCTGAGACACTATCGATACGCACACAATCAGATATCAATGACTATGATTTTGTCACTGGACTGCTTGCTGATATTGGTGTGTCTACCTTGTGGGTATCAGGAGATTCCCTTGATGAGCTTGGCACGTGGTGGCTGGTCTGTGGACTGGATGAAAACGAGCTAGTGCCACTGAGCTACAGCTATGCTCAATCCTCAGTCCAGTCAGGTCAAGACAGTGTCAATACGCTACAAATGACGGCGCGGCAGCTCAGTAGTCATACGGTTATAGTACGAGCGGATGGTTTGGCCACTGACACTATTTATGAAGGACAAGCGATAGATGAGTCGCCTTTCGTAATAGATGCTACTGCGGTACTGCTCGCTGCACCGTCCCGAGTGAGTAGTGATGATTCTGCTGTTAGACTTGCTGAGCAATGGGTACGGGCAAATCGTTGCCTGCGAGAAACCTATCAAGCCAGTGGCGCCATGCGCGGTCTTAGCGTCGGTAGTCCCGTTAATATCAGTGATCTACCATCGATTGGCCACTTAACGACTCGCTGTATAGATACCATGACGATCGGCATTGAGCCCGATAATGATAGCGTCTCTTATCATTATCAGGCCTTTATTAAGGAGTGGTTAAAAAGCGCGATCCAGCACCTGCAACACCATATACCGAATGCTAATGATGCCTTTATTCCTGAGAATGCCTATGACATCGCCCGTGATACGGGTATTTGGGTAACGGCGAGTTTACTTGACACCACTATTCCTTACTGCCCTTACCCGAGTGCATTGTCCTTTGTGAGCAGCACCTACCACGGTCTGACGCAAGCCCGTACTGGAGAGGCTGGTGCGCCAAGCTACGACTCACAAATCACTGATGACGCGATACACCAAACTATTACTACCCCTGTCTATTCAGGCATCAGTCCTCATGATGATGGCACCACCCCGCCTCTACGTGTCCTGCAACTGTCATCAGGCGCGACGCATGGCTGGCAGTTTGCCCCGCGTATGGGACAACCAGTCCTACTTAGTCACTGGTACGGTGATATAGACAGTCCAGTGATTAGCCGGTCACTGTTTGATGGTATCGGTATGGGCGATACGGATGAGCATGACATCACTACCCGTGATACGGGCTTATCTAACAGGCACAACGTACAAGGCGGCACCTCCCCTAGATGGCATGGCAATGGTTTGGGTCACTCGCAAATCAGTGAGGACGATGCGCACAGCGGCTGGATATCAGGTATTGCTCAGTATGGACTGAGTGCTGAGTCTGAAGTGACGTTCAGCTTTGATGATACGCCAAACAAGGTAGGACTACAGTGGACGGTCAATACTGGGTCAAGTGCAAACAGCGAAAACCCAACCATCACAGAGATGGCGACCTTTGTGCCCGATGAACACGGTGTAGAGCTTGGCGTACTGCGTCATCGCTATAGCAATCACCAATCGAGCGACCGTGGTCAAGGGATCAATGTCGCAACCGATCACGGACTACAGATCAGTGGCGATACAGGTGTACTACTCACAACCTTTGGACTCAGACACTCACAATCAGAGCATGAGTCGGCATGGGTCAATGATGCAGGACAACGCCAGTTAAAAATAGGCGCTGAGCTGGGTGAGACGCTAGGAGAGGCCAAACAAGCACACCTGCAATCGACCAAGGCGCTCAGTCGTGCTGGTCAATCAATAGAAACCTTTAAAACCACGGCACAAGTGATTGATGAGACACTCAATACAGAAGTCTTAGGCGCAGCCGATGTGATGCTGGTGAGCCGTGACAGTATCCTCGCCTCTGCCAGTAATACGCTGTGGACAGCGAAGACGATTGTCAGACAATCAGGCAGCACGCAGTCAGAGGTGGTGGCAGGCAATTATATGCTGACGGCAAATACGATTGAGTCACTCTCGGGGATTGGTGGTCAAGCCGATCTATCAGGCATACATATTAGTGCCAATACCAAACCTGTGGCGATACAAGCACAAGGCGGTGAGCTGCAATTGCATTCTCAGCAAGGCATGACGATTGGTAGTGAGTCGGAGCAAGTGAATGTGTCGAGTCCGAAGCGGATTAAACTGCAAACGTCAGCGGGGGCTTCGATTACGATAGACGATAGTGGTATTAAGCTGGTGTGCCCAGGGATGATTAAGATTCAGGCGGTGAAGAAG